>JBBSUP010000029.1:0-30683 GCA_038234295.1 Chthoniobacterales bacterium | reverse complement strand
TGATTTGGGGGGGGTCCCTACTTTTTAACATTCAACCGCGCTGGTCTATTTTTTTCTTTTGTCGCGGGGGGCGCGAGGGGGTGCGTGTGTTGTCGCGGGGGGCGCTCACCCGGCCGGTCCGGAGATTGTGCGCAATCCCGCCGGGGTCAGCGCCCCCGGCTACAACAGCTACCGCGACAAGCTGCTTGCAGTTTGCGTGCGACTATTTCACCCTCAGCAGCGGATGGATGCACATGATTGATTGGTGGTCTTCCCTGCTCGTTGAACGGCAGATTTTCTACGCCATCGGCATCGTCGCGCTCGGGGTTTTGCTGTTCCAGCTCGTGCTCACCCTCGTAGGGGTGGATGCTCATCACGATGCCGACCTGAGCGGCCACGGCGATCATCCTTCCGGGCTCGGGTTCCTCAGCATCCGCACGGTCACGGCCTTTTTTGTCGGGTTCGGCTGGGGCGGCGCGACGCTCTTAAATCACGGCTATTCCGTGCCGATCGCGATCCTTGGGGGGAGCGGCCTCGGGGTGCTCTTCCTCCTCGGGACGGCGTTTCTCATTCGTAATCTCCTGCGCCTCCAGAGCAGCGGAAATCTCGATTACCGGAACGCGCTCGGAGTCGTGGGAACGATTTACTCCACCGTGCCCGCGGCCGAAGCCGGCGGCGGACAGATCGAGCTCGTCCTGCAAGGCCGCCTCATGATGGCCGAGGCCTATACCAAAGCCGCGCACGATCTCAAACCCGGCAGCAAAGCCCGCGTCGTCGAGTTGATTGGCCAGAGCACGTTGCTGGTCGAGCCGCTGACGAACTTGCCAACCACCTAACCACAAATGCGCAGTCATCCTGAGCGCAGCGCAGCGGAGTCGAAGGATCCCGTGGAATTTAGTGATCCCTCGATGGCGCGGCGGGAACTGCCCGGTGACTCGACGGGATCCCTCGACTCCGCCTCCGCTCGGGATGACCGCAAGCTTCCGCCACAATCATTTATCCTCCACGCCTAACGAATATGAACCTCCACTCCTCCAACCTCGATATCCTCGTCCTCGCGGGCGCGGCGTTCATCATCATCTTCGGCACGCTCATCGCCTTCGCCTCGCGCTATAAGAAATGTCCGTCCGATCGCATCCTCGTCGTTTACGGCAAGGTCAGCAGTGGCAAGAGCGCGCAATGTTTGCACGGCGGCGCGGCTTTCATCTGGCCGATCATCCAGGATTACCAGTTCCTCGATCTCACGCCGATGCCGATCGAGATCAATCTCCAGGGCGCGCTCTCGAAGCAGAACATCCGCGTGAACACGCCTTCGACTTTCACCGTCGGCATCGCGACCGAGCCGGGCGTGATGGAGAACGCGGCCGAGCGCCTGCTCGGGTTGCAGCTCACGGAAATCAAGGAACTCGCGAAGGACATTATCTTCGGCCAAATGCGCGTCGTCATCGCGACGATGAACATTGAGGAGATCAACAGCGATCGCGACAAGCTCATCGCGAACATCGCCAGCGGCGTCGAAGTCGAGTTGGAAAAAGTCGGCCTGCGTTTGATCAACGTAAACATCCAGGACGTCACCGACGTGTCCGGTTACATCGACGCGCTCGGGCAGGAAGCGGCGTCGAAAGCAATCAACGAAGCGCGGATCAAAGTCGCGCAAGCCGATCGCGACGGACAAATAGGAGCCTCAGAAGCGCAGCGCGATCAGCGCATTCAAGTAGCGAACGCAAACGCCACCGCGACCAAGGGTGAAAACGTCGCGGCGGTTGAGATCGCTAATTCCAGCGCGGCACGCCGGAGTAAGGAAGCGGAAGCCGAACGGATCGCCTCCGCCGCGGAGAAAGTAGCGACCGCGCGCGCTCTCGAAGAAGCTTATTCCTCAGAGCAAAAAGCGGAGTCGCAACGCGCCGAGCGCGACAAGGCCACGCAATACGCCAACATCGTTGTGCCCGCGGAAATCTCGCGCGATCGCCTGCTCGTCGAAGCCGAAGCCCAGGCCGAGCAAACGCGCAGGATGCAAAACGGCGCGGCGGACGGCCAGCGCGCACTGAAACAGGCCGAGGCGGACGGTCTTTTGTTCGTTAGGCGAGCAGAGGCGGAAGGTCTCAAGGCGAAGTTACTCGCCGAAGCCGAGGGGACCGAAGCGATCCTGACGAAAAAGGCCGCCGGTTTCCGCGACCTGATCGAGACCTGCGGCGGATCGGCCGCCGCGCAGAACATGCTCATCACCGAACAGCTGCCGAATCTGGTGCACGAGCAGGTCAATGCCGTTTCCAATCTCAAGATCGACAAGGTGACCGTGTGGGACAGCGGTCGGAACGCCGATGGCAAAACCGGGACGGCGGATTTTCTTTCCGGGATGATCAGCGCGCTACCGCCGCTGCACGAACTGGCCCGCAACGCCGGGCTCGATCTCCCGGCTTACCTCGGGCAGTTGCAACAAGAAGCCGCGAAGAATCCCGCGCCTCCGAAAGCCCGGCGCGAGCAATCTTCACCGGATCAGCCGCCCGCGGAGGCATCGTGAGGGGAAGCGAAGCAATAACTGTCATCCCGAGCGGAATGAAGCGAAGCGGAATGGAGTCGAGGGATCCCGTGGAGCTGCCGTGCAGCCCTCCGTCCACAAAACTCCGCGGGATCCCTCGACTCCGCTCCGCTTCGCTCAGGATGACCGTGTGATCGAACCGCCATGTTAAAACGTCGCCAGGTCATTCCCGGACAGGCTCCCGGGCAACTTAGTCTCTCGCCGGGCGCGGTGAGCGAGCCGCCGGTCATTACGCTCATCGAGTATGGTCCCGACGGTCTGGAGGAACGCCGCGGCGTTGAGTGCGAAGAGTTACTCAATCATCTCGATAACGATCTTGTCACCTGGATCAATATCGACGGCCTGGGTGATCTTACCGTCCTCCGTACCTTGGGGGAGCGCTTTAACTTACATCCCCTGGCTTTGGAAGATGTCCTCGATACCAACCAGCGCCCGAAAGTGGAGCAGTACGATGACTATCTCTTCATCGTCGCGCACCAGCTTTTCCTCGGGAAGGACAACGAGCTCGCCGCGGAGCAGGTCAGTATGTTTCTCGGTAAGACTTTTCTGATCACTTTGCAGGAAGAAGGGGAATTCGATGTCTTCGAGCCGGTCCGCGCGCGCATCCGCAGCGGCAAAGGCCGAATCCGTAAAGCCGGGAGTGACTATCTCGCTTACGCGCTCCTGGATTCGATCATCGATCACTACTACCCCGCGCTCGAGTCGATCGGGACGGAGATCGATACGATCGAGGATGAGTTGATCGAGAAACCGCTCCAGCGACCGGTCGGGAGTCTGCACGAGCACAAGCGTACGCTGACGCAGATTCGGCGCATGGTTTGGCCGCTGCGCGATGTGACTAATCTTTTACTGCACGAAGAACCGGGTCTGATCCGGCCGGAGACGAAGATTTTTCTGCGCGACTGTTATGATCATAGCGTTCAACTGATGGACCTGGTGGAGAGTTACCGCGACGTACTCTCAGGCCTGACCGAGGTCCATATCTCCAGCATTGGGATGCGCACGAACGAGATCATGCGCGTGCTTACTGTTATCTCCTCCATTTTCATTCCGCTGACTTTTATCGCGGGCGTTTACGGTATGAACTTCGCGCACATGCCGGAGTTAGCGCAGACTTATGGGTATCCCATCTGCCTGGGCCTCATGGCGTTCATCGCGGTCGCGCAGGTTCTCTACTTCAAGAAGCGTCACTGGCTCTAGGGGCACGGTAGCAGAGGAAACTGGACGCGCGGAAGCGCGTCCCTCCGGAGGGAGATGCTTCTGCATGTCTCGGATGACTGAAGACTCTCCGTCGCAGATCTTGATGTTCCGCTGCAATAGTACGTTATCTTTCGCGATGTCGAAGTATCTTGTCATTAGCACGAGCGGGAACCCCGCCAGCAAGAGCCGCCAGATGGGCCGGGCGGCGTATCGCTACCTCACCGGCGCAAAGGTGGATTGTGCCTGGCTGGACCTGAGCGAGCTGAATTTGCCCTTGTGCGATGCTGATGCCTGCTACAGCGCCCCCGGAGCACGGCAGCTCACTCAAACGATCAAAGCGGCGGATGGAATCCTCGTCGCCGCGCCGGTTTATAACTATGACGTGAGCGCGTCGGCGAAGAACATGATCGAGCTGACCGGCAGCGCCTGGGAGGATAAGGTTGTGGGGTTCCTTTGCGCGGCGGGCGGGATGAGCGGTTACATGTCGGTCATGGCTTATGCGAACAGCTTGATGCTCGATTTTCGCTGCGTCATCGTCCCGCGCTTCGTCTACGCGACCGGGGAGCACTTTACCGGCGGCGAAATCTCCGAGCCGAAGATCGTGCAGCGAATCGAGCAGGTTGCGGCAGAGTTAGTGCGCTTCGCTGAAGCGCTGCGCGGCGTGGCGAGGTAAGAGCCAGAGCCAAAGCCAGGTGTTGCTTGCCTGGCGACGGCGAACTTTGTCATCCCGAGCTAAGCGAGGGATCTCACAAGCGTGGTCCGACGCGTGTTCCGAGGCGAGCCAGCACGACGCTTGCGAGATCCTTCGCCGCGCTCCGCCGGCTCAGGATGACAACTCTGAGAGGGCGTCTAAAAACTCGGTCATTCCGAGCGGAGCGCAGCGCAGTCGAGGAATCCCGTGGAGTGAGCTTTAAGGTAACGCCACCGGATCCCTCGACTCCGCTTCGGCGGGGGCTCCGCTCGGGATGACCGAGTTATAGACGCCCTCTTAACCCGCCGCCTTTGAATTCAGCCACACTTCCGCGCCTTCGCGCGCGGCGTCTACTTCCACCGACTTGCCGCTCTCGAGCACGAGCGTGCGCGCCGCTTCCACGATCTCGTCGAGCTTTTGGTCGTTATGCTCGGGATCGTGGTGGAAAAGGAAGAGCTTCCGCACATCGGCATCGAGCGCGAGGGAGACTACGCTGCTGAGCGAGCCGTGGCCCCAGCCGATCTTTTTGTCGTACTCTTCGTCGGTGTATTGCGAGTCGATCACCAGGACATCGACGTGCCGGAGAAACTTCACCAGTTTCGCCCGCTCCGAGATCGCATAGGCGCGCGCCTTCGCGACATCGGCGTTCCCGGCTTCGATCATGCCCTTCTTCAAGGTGTCGTAAGGCTCGTTATCCGGCAGGTAAGCGATCGAGCCACTGCTCGTCTCCACCCGGTAACCCGCGCAGATCCCCGGATGATTCACAAAGCGCGCGCGCACCTGCACCTTGCCGATCTTGAACTCCATCTCCTTCAGCTCTTCGATCTCGATCGCGCTCGGCATGTCGCGCAGACTAACCGGGAAAAACGACGTCTCCATCTGTCCCGCGAGGATCGCGGCGAGCCCTTTGCGCGCACCTTCGTAGCCGAGCACGCGGAGGCTGTTCTTCTCCTTGTAGGCGGGGAGGAAAAAAGGCAGCCCTTGGATGTGATCCCAGTGCGTGTGCGTGATCAGCAGCGTGAGACGGATCGGCCTCGGCCCATACTCTTCCTCGAGCGCGTTGCCGAGGAGGCGTAACCCGGAGCCGGCATCGAGAATAATGATCTCGCCCTCGGCGCGCAGCTCGAGACAGCTCGTGTTTCCACCATAACGCACCGTCGAAGCGCCCGGCACCGGGATGGAGCCGCGCACGCCCCAGAATTTCAGCCGGGCCGAGGGCGGCACGAAGTCCGGCACCTCTTCGCTCTGTGCCGAGCGCTGACCATCGGCGGGCATCACGCGCTCGATCACCTCGAGGAGGTTTTCCCAATGCACCGGCTTTACCAGATATTCATCGGCGCCGGCCTCGATCGCGCTGCTCCGGTCCACGCCGTAGTCGCGCCCGGAGATGATGATGATCTTCGTGCGGAGCAATTTCTGGCGAATCTTCCGGCAGGCCTGGAAACCATTCGACTTCGGCATGAGCAAATCGCAGAGCACGAGATCGGGGCGATGCTTCATCGCCAGCTCGACTCCGGCGTCGCCATCACCGGCCTCGAGCACCTGCCAGCCTTGACGCAAGAAAAGCTCGCAGGTTGCGCGGCGCCCTTCGGCATCGTCCTCGATTAAAAGCACCGTAGCCATGCGTCAGTGGCGGCGAGTTTGCCCAGAGCCGCAACCCGGAGACAAGCCTTTTTCCTAACGAGCGCGAAGGAAATCAGCACGCTTCGTCGGAACTGATGCCGGCAAATTTTTTCGCGAAGCCGACGTTCTCCAGATTCACCCAGATGCCCATGTCCGGGTCGTCGGCCACGGCCGCGAGCGCGGGCCGGAGCCGCGCGCGATCCCGTGAGATAGAACCCGTTCTGGGTGCGTGAGCGCGAGGCGATCGTAGGCTGGCCACGAGCAGCGCGCCGCGCCTCCGGGAAGGAAAAGCCACAGTCCATTTCGTAGCCTCGCGGGCCCGGTTCTTCACCCCGAGGGGAGCCGGAGGCGTAGTCGAGGGAAACCCCGCGGCGTTGCCTTAAAGCTCTCTCCGCGGGATTCCTCGACTGCGCCCGCATCCGCGGGGCTCCGCTAGGAACGACCGAGGTCTGGGAACGTGAAGACGCCCTGACTCTTTCCTCCGCAAACCTCCACCCTGCGCGTTATAATGCGCCCATGAGCGAGCAAAATTTCCTGCGCGGCGCGCGCGTTTATCTTTCCGGGCCGATGGATTTCGTCGCCTCCCGCGCGGACGAGAAAAAACTCGGCTGGCGCAACCGCGTCGGCGATTTCCTCCGCGCGCAGGGTGCGATCGTATTCGACCCGTGGTTCAAGCCGGGCGTGCGTGGCGCGCAGGAGTACGGCCTCGAGGATGTCCATTCCGTCGATGCGCGCGAGAAGTGGACCTTCGCCCAGGGCCAGGCCGGCGATGAAGAACGCTCCGAGTGCGCGGAGAAGTTTTGGGAAACGCTGCACATCGACCTGCGCATGGTCGACACGAGCGACTTCACGATCGCGTATGTGCCGACGAATATTTACAGCGTCGGCACCGTGCACGAAATCGTGCTCTCACGGCTGCAATGGAAGCCGGTGTTGTTCGTTAGTCCGCCGGTCACCTTCCCAGCCCTCGAGCTCTTGCGCGGACATCTCGAGATGCGCAAGGACATTCATTCATGCTCTACAACTTCTCGACCGGCTCGTGTCCGATGTGCCGATCAAGCCGAACCCGCGCGCCATCCCGAGTCTCTGGTACATGCCGCTCGTCGGGAGCAGCAACTTCTTCGACGGCTTCGGCTTCGCCGCTTACCGGGAGAAATTCGGCTGGGACGGAATCCCGATGGACGACCAGGAGTCGACGTATCAGCCGCAAAATCCGCTCCTCCCTTTTCTCGAAAAACTGACGCGGCAAATCCCGCGCCGTTGGGATAACCGGTTGAAAAAATATGTGCCTAACGACGACTGGCTCCTTTGGGATCTGGACGAACCGAAGAGCGGCGAAGTCGTGCGCGGGCCGTTGTAGCCGGGGGCGGTGACCCCGGCAGGCGCAGCGGTTTGGACTCACGGCCGGGGTCACCGCCCCCGGCTACAACAAACATGCAGCGCTTCGATATCATCATAATCGGCGGCGGCGCCGCGGGCCTAATGTGTGCCTTCACCGCCGCCCGGCGCGGCCGCCGGGTCGCGCTCCTCGAGCACAGCGCGCGCGTCGGCCTGAAGATCGCAATCTCGGGCGGCGGCCGCTGCAATTTCACCAACCTCGGCGCGACCCCGGAAAACTATCTCTCCGAAAACCCGCGCTTCTGCGCCTCGGCCCTGGCGCGTTACACGCCGGAAGATTTCCTCGTCCTGGTCGAGAAACACGGAATCGCCTGGCACGAGAAAAAACTCGGACAGCTCTTTTGCGACCAGAGTTCCCGCCAGATCAACGAGCTGCTCCTCGCGGAATGCGCGATCGCGGAAGTGGACGTGCGCTGCGGTTGCCGGGTCGAGTCGGTCGGGAAGGGCGAACGCTTTTCGTTAGGCACAAATCGCGGCGAGATCGAGTGCGACGCGCTCGTGATCGCGACCGGCGGCTTGTCCTTCGCGAAATTAGGTGCCTCAGACTTCGGTTATCGGATCGCGGAACAATTCGGGCTCACCCTTGTCCCGCCGCGGCCGGGGTTGGTGCCGCTAACCTTCGCGCGGCACGATCTCGCGCATCTAAGCGGCGTCGCCTTGCCGGTCCGCGCGCACACCGCCGGCGCTTCGTTTGAGGAAGCGATGTTGATCACGCATCGCGGCTTGAGCGGCCCGGCGATTTTGCAGGTCTCGTCGTTTTGGCACGCCGGGGAAGTGGTCACGCTCGATCTGCTCCCGCAACTTCCCGGCGACGACTGGATGCGCGACGACCGGCGCAACGCCCAGCAACTGCTCGAGAGCCATTGGCCCGCGCGTTTCGCCGCGGCCTGGTGCGCGTCGCACGCATCGACGAAACCGCTCGCGCAACTCCCGAAACGCGAGCGGGAAAACCTCGCGGCCCTCGTGCACGCGTGGCCGGTTTCGCCTCACGACACCGAAGGTTACCCGAAGGCGGAAGTCACCGTCGGCGGCGTCGCCACGAGCGAGCTTTCCTCGAAAACCATGGAGGCCCGCAAAGTCCCCGGGCTCTACTTCATCGGCGAAGTGGTCGACGTCACCGGCTGGCTCGGCGGCTACAATTTCCAGTGGGCCTGGGCGAGCGGGCACGCCGCGGGGGAAGTTGCCTAACGAGCGCAAGGCGGCCCGCGTCATGCCCGCTCACGTTTCCGGCTCGTCCGGCTCGTGTTCGCCGAGGACCTCGACCTCTTCGCCGAGCACGTCCTGCACGTAAAGCATCTGCAGGAGAATGATCGCGACCACGGTTAGCGGCGTCGAGAAAACCACACCGCCGAGCCCAAACAAACTCGCGGAAAGGATCTGCACCGAGAGCAAGAGGCCGGGCGGGAGCGCGATCGCGCGGCGTTGCACAAACGGCGTGATGAAATAGCCCTCGAAGATGTGCAGGCCGGTGTAGATCGCCAGCACCCAGAACGCCTTCGCCGGGCTCTCCACGAGCGCGACGAGAAACGCCGGGATCGCCGCCGCGACCGCGCCGAGATAGGGCACGAACAGGAGCAGACCGGCGATGATGCCGAGGACGAGCGCGAGTGGAATGCCGAAAAGCCAGAGCGCGAGCGCCGTGATCACGCCTAACGAGCTCATCGTCACCAAGCGCCCGAAGAGCCACCAGCCCAGCCCCTGCCCGAGCCCGTGCAGCACCTCGCGACCGCGCGCGCGGTGTTCCGGAGCGAGCACGAGGAGCGCCGGCTCGAGGTAATCGCCCGGCGCCGCCGCGAGATAGAGCCCGACGAAAAAGATAAACACGAACCACCCGAGCACCTCGATCGTCATCGTGAACGCCTGGGTGACCGGGCCGAGTAACGATTCGACCGACAGAGGTAACTGGCCTAACGACGGCATGTTTCCCAAGAGAGCGCGGCCCCACGCATACTGGCCCAGGCGCTTTTGCAGCACGGTCACGGCGTCGGGCAGTTGTTGCCCGAGCTGCTGCATTTGCTCCACTACTCGCGACCCGGCGAGCCAGCCGAAAAGCACGAGCGCCGCCGCGAGGAGAAAACAGATGAGCGTGAGCGCGGCCCAGCGCGGCAGCCGCAGCCACTGCGTCGCGATGTTCGTCAGTCCGTTCAGAAAAATGCCGAAGAGGACCCCGGCAAAAATCAGGAGCAGCGCGGCCGCGAAACTGCGCAGCAGATAAAGCCCGACCAGGACCAGCGCGACGGCGCCGAGGGTGATGAGGACCGAGCGGAGCGTACTCCGCTGGGAGGTCTCGTTAGGCGTCATCGTCTTTGCTCTCTCCTTTAGCGCGCGCGTTTCGCTGGGGCGCGATCTTCCGGCCGTGTCGCCGCGCGTAGACCTGGGTAAATTCCGCGCCGAAAAAACTGATCAACGCCGAGTAGTAAATCCAGACGAGAAGCACCGCGAAGGAGCCGGCGGCGCCAAAGGCGCTCCCGATCGCGGCGTGCCCGAGATAAAGACTGATGAGGTATTTCCCGCCGTTGAACAGGAACGAAGTGACGAACGCGCCGATCCAAACGTCGTGCCAACCGATCTCCACGTCGGGCAGAAACTTATAGATCATCGCAAAAAGCAGACCCACGATGAGAAAGGAGACGCCGATATTTGCCGCCTGCCAGACCCACGGCAGGCTCGGCATCCACGAGGTCATGTAATCCTGCAACGCGGTCAGCGCAGCACTTAAAACGAGCGAGACGAGCAGAAGAAATCCGACGCCGGCCGCGATCGAAAACGAGCGCAACCGATCGAGCACATAATCGAGCACGAAGCCGCGCCGAACCTCGACCTTCACATCCCAGATCACGTTCAACGCCGATTGCAGCTCCGCGAAAACGACCGACGCGCCGAGGATGAGTGTGATCACGCCGATGGTGATCGCCCACGCGCCTTTTCCGATCCCGGCGGATGACTCGAGCACCGTCCGGATGGCGTCGGCGCCCTGCGGGCCGACGAGCCGCTGGAGCTCGCTCACGACGCTATTCACCGCCTGCTCGCGTGCGAAGAAAAGGCTGGCCGTGCCCACCGCGATCAGGAGCACCGGCGCGACGGAAAAGATGGTGTAAAAGGCGAGCGACGCGGCGAGGCGGAAGGTGTTGTCGTTCCACCACTCCACGGCGCTGTTTTTCAGCAGCGCCCACGCGTTGCCGGGGAAGGAGTCGTTGTTCATCAAGGTCTATTCGCATTTCCCAGGGCCAGGCGTTCTACCGTTTTGCAAGCGGCGGTTGTCACCACGCCGCCGCCGGGCATCGTCTGGGACGTCATGGAGAAAATCGCCGATAACCTAGAGCACGTGCGCGCGGAAATAGCGGCTGCCGCGGCGCGAGCCGGCCGTTCGGCTGACGAGATCGAGCTCGTCGCGGTCTCGAAAAAGCAGGACGCCGAAAAAATCGCCGCCGCCGAAAAAGCCGGGCAACAACTCTTCGGCGAGAGCCGGGTGCAGGAAGCGCGGGTGAAGTTGCCGCTCCTCTCCTCGCGGCTGCGCTGGCATTTCATTGGGACTCTCCAGAAGAATAAAATCCGGCAGGCGCTCCCACTCTTCGAGTTGTTTCACAGTGTCGATTCGCTCGCGCTCGCGGAAGATCTCCAGCGCATCGCCGACGAGGAAGGGGTGCGGCCGCGCGTCCTCTTGCAGGTGAACGTCGCGGGGGAAGCGAGCAAACACGGCTTCGCGCCGGAGGCCTTGCGGCGGGATTTGGAAACGCTCTTGTCGTTAGGCCGGCTCACGATCGAGGGCCTGATGACGATCCCGCCGCTCGCGCCCGAAGCGGAGGCGTCGCGCCGCTATTTCGCGGCCTTGCGCAAGCTGCGCGATGAGCTGGAGGAGGAGCTCGCGGTGAAATTGCCGCAGCTTTCCATGGGCATGAGCGGCGATTTCGCGGTTGCGATCGAAGAAGGCGCGACCCTTGTGCGGGTCGGCAGCGCAATTTTCGGAGGGCGCTAGAGGCTGGGTAGCGCCCACGTCTCGTGGGCTGGCGACGGTGTTCCACCGTCGCGAACTTTCCTTACGGTTCACGCTCTCGTGACGCTCAGGTCATTCGGAAAGTTCGTCGCGGTGGAACACCGCGACCAGCCCACGGGACGTGGGCGCTACCCAGCGTGTTTCAGGTCGCACTTACGGTTACGATTGCCGGCACGGCTGGCGCTGTTTAGCTTCTCCACCGATGCGTCTCGCCCCCGAAAATATCGAGCAGATCGGCAGCGAACTCGCGATCCAATGGAACGACCAGAGCGAGTCATTCCTGCCGCTCCGACTCCTGCGCGGCGCCTGCCCCTGCGCGGCCTGCGGCGGCGAGCCGGACGTGATGGGCGACATCGTGCGCCCGGAAGTGCATTACACGCCGCAGAGTTTCGATCTCGTCGGCTGGAAAATGGTCGGCGGCTACGCGATCCAGCCGCGCTGGGGCGATGGCCACGACACCGGCCTCTACACTTACGAATACCTCCGTCGACTCGATCCCGCGCGCGCTGCCTAACGATGAGCCGATTCCTGAAAATTTCGTGTCTGTTCTTCTTCGTTGCGCTCTGCGGAGTGGCGATCTATGCGACCCATCTCGTCCGGCAGCGCACGCTGGCACCGCCGGCGAGCGAGCTTTTCGCGGTCGTAAACCGGCAGCTTTCCGCCTTCCGCGCGGCCGACTTCCCGGGCGCTTATCGCCAGGCGGCCGCGGGTCTGCAGCAGCAATTTTCGCTCTCGCAATTCGAGCTGATGGTGCGCCGCGATTACACCTCGATGATCGAGCCGCAGCGGGTCGAGTTTGGCGCGGTGCAGGTCGAAGGGAGCGCGGCGCTGCTCCAGGTGTTCCTGACTGCGTCCGACGGATCGATGCGCGGTTTTCTCTACAGTTTCACCGCGGAAGCGGACGGCTGGAAAATCAGCGGCGTTCAGCCGCTCGGCCGCACGCCGCAGCGGCGACTGCCTGAAGTCCGCGCCTAGCGCGCCATGAAGGCGGGCGAGGCTCCGCGGGGCGGATAAAAACTCGGTCATTCCGAGCGGAGCGCAGCGCAGTCGAGGAATCCCGTGGAAAAAGCTTTAAGCTTTCGCAGCGGGATCCCTCGACTCCGCCTCCGGCTCCGCTCGGGATGACGAAACCTCGACGCCCTCTCGCCTAACGAGTCGGCAGCGTCACGCGCAAAACCTTCGCGCCGCTCGGCGCGGGCCGCAGCGTCGCCTCGCCGGCAGTCGCGGGCACCAGGAAAAATTCTCCTGCCCGGAGGGCGACGCCGCTCATCTCGAGCGCGCCGTCGAGGCAGTAAAAAAGCGCTGCCGCCGCGTCCGTCAGCGCGGGTCGAGGCGCGTCGAGTTCCCAGCGTTCGATCGTGAATTCTTTTGTTCGCAGAAGCATTTCGCCCTCCGGCCTAACGAAGCCAGGCGCGAAGTCCATGAAGTCGATCGACTGCATCGCCTCATCGACGTGCAGCTTGCGCGGCGCGCCTCCCTTTCGATCCCAATCGAAGACGCGATAAGTGGTGTCGCTATTTTCCTGGATCTCCACAATCAGGTTCCCCGCGCCGATCGCATGGACGCGGCCGCTCGGGATAAAAATAGCGTCCCCACGCTTCACCTCGAGCCGATGCACGAGCGCGGCCGCGCCGCCATCCTCCAGCGCGCGCGCGAAGTTCTCCCGCGTCGTCCCCGCGCGCAGGCCGGCAAAGATCTCCGCGCCCGGTTCCGCATCTGCGACATACCAGAGCTCGGTCTTCGTCTCACCCCCGAGCGCCGCCGCGATCCGCGCGGGCGGATGAACCTGAAGCGAGAGCTTCTCGCGCGCATCGAGCAGTTTCGCCAGAATCGGGAAGCGCGGCGCGTTCACCACTTCTGCGCCGAAGATTTCGTCGTGCTGGTCGCACCAGAGCTCGTGCAGGGTGCGCCCGCGCCAGGGACCTTGCCGAATGACGCTCTGCGCTTCCGCGCGATCGACGAGTTCCCACGATTCGCCGATGTTTTTTCCCGGCGGCAAAGCTTTCCCGAAAGCGCGCTCGAGCCAGCGCCCGCCCCAGACGCGCTCCTGGAAGATCGGCTCAAAAAGAAGGGGCGAATTTGGGGAGCTTTCCATGCGGGCGCGCCCAAACTAGCGCGAGCATCCGGGTTTGTCAGACCGGGGCCAGCGGCTACACTGCCCGCTTGAAATTTTCCGAGTTCCTCAAGGCCTGGCTGCCTGTTTTGCTCTGGATGTCGCTGATGTTTTTCAGTTCGACCGACCTGATGTCGGCGGAGCATACCTCGCGTTTCCTCACGCCTTTTTTGCATTGGCTGAAGCCGGATATCTCGCCGGCCGCGGTCGCGCAGGTGCACCTGCTGGTGCGAAAAGCGGCGCATGTGACGGAGTATTCGATCCTTACCGGGTTGCTTTTTCGCGCGTTGCGCTGGTCGATCGACAGCCTCGGGCGGCGGGCGTTTATCGCGCTGCTCCCGGCATTGATTTTTGCGCCGGTCGATGAGTTTCACCAATCGTTTGTGCCTTCGCGGACGTCGTCGCCGATCGATGTGCTGATCGATTACAGCGGCGCGATTTGCGGGATCGTGATTTGTCGTTTGCTGCATCGCGCGTTCACGAAGCCGGATTGCGTTGCCGGCGCGGTTTGCGAATGATGGAGCTGTGGAGCAGGAGATCGAGGCCTTCATTCGTTTTCTCGCGGTGGAGCGCGGGCTCTCGGAAAATTACCAGCTCTCGACCTCGCGTTCGTTGGGCGAATTTGCGAGCTGGTGCGCGCAGCGGAAACAGATCGTGCACCCGCGCGAGGTCGGCCTGCCGCTGCTCACCGAGTATCTCGCGGAGCGGAAACGCGGCGGGCTTTCCGCGTCGTCGATCAAGCTGATCGTGGTCGCGCTGAAGATTTTTTTCCGGTT
This sequence comes from Chthoniobacterales bacterium, assembly GCA_038234295.1. GTDB lineage: Bacteria > Verrucomicrobiota > Verrucomicrobiia > Chthoniobacterales > UBA10450 > Palsa-1392. Next base: position 16,370 of record JBBSUP010000029.1, on the reverse strand, counting down.
CGCGAGCGCGCGCGGGTTCGTCGCGCGTGATCCCGCGGAGGCGCTGAGTCTGCCGCGGATTGAACGGTATCTGCCGGAGACGTTGAATGAAATGCAGGTGGAGCAGTTGCTCGAAAGTGTGGACGAGAAGGCGCCCCTCGGGTTGCGCGACCGCGCGATCCTCGAGCTGCTCTATGCGAGCGGATTGCGGGTTTCGGAGTTGGCCGGCGCGAAGCTGGAAAATCTCGATCTCGAATCCGGCCTCATCCGCGTGACCGGGAAGGGGAACAAGACGCGGCTCGTGCCGGTGGGCCGGCGGGCGCGGATGGCGATCGAACGTTACCTCGCGCAGGAGCGCCCGGACTTGGTGAAGCCGCGGAGCGGGAGCGAAGTTTTTCTGTCGGTGCGCGGCGGTCGCCTAACGACCGCGCGGCTGTGGCAAATCGTGAAGGCCTGTGCGCGGCGCTCGGGGTTGGAGACGAATATTTATCCGCATCTGCTCCGGCATAGTTTCGCAACGCACCTGCTGAGTAACGGCGCGGATCTGCGGATCATCCAGGAGATGCTCGGGCACGCCGATATCTCGACGACGCAGGTTTACACGCACGTGGACCAGCAGCGGTTGAAAGCGGTGCACCGGAAATTTCACCCGCGCGGCTGAACACTTTAATCTTGCACCTACACTTACACCTACACTTCCCGAGACGAGAAGCGGCGTGTAGGTGTAAGTGTAAGTGTAAGATAAAAGTCGAAAAAGGCGCTTACTCGCAGAAGAGCGCAACCGAGGCGGTGTAACCGTGCAGGTAGCTGGCCTTCCCGATCGGGCCGATCTCGCCGTTGCAGAAAAAGCCAGCGCTCGCGAGCGGGCCGAAAATTTCCGCGAGCGTGTTGGCGTCGTGATCGGGCACGCCGAAGAAATTACGGCCGCGACCGTTGCAGGAAAAAACCAGTGAAGCGAACGGCTCGCCCGGGCCGCCGCCCGTGCCTTGGGCCAGATCGACGAGGTCGTTATGAGCGGTGAGTTTATCGCGGAGCTGATATTGCAGCGTCTGCCCGGAACGGGCGCGCGCCCCGATCGCGACCGCGCCGGTATCGGGATCCGCGCCTAACAAATTGCGGACGAGAAAATCGCCGCGCTTCAGATCGGCGACGTATTCGGAAGCGGCGAGACCGGCGAAAAGATTGCCGCGGGCGCGCTCTTTCTCCTCGTCGGAGAGCGCGTTGAAGGTTTCGCTCAACAACTGGTAAGCGGGCCGCGAGCCCAGCTCGAAAACAAGATTCTCCTCGGCGCGCGTGATCGTAAACGGCTCGCCCACCGGCTTGCAGCCCTGGCTTACGATCGTGCGAATTTTCGAGCCCTTCACCGCGAGCGCGAGCACGGCAGCTTCCGTCGCCTCGCCGTCGAGCAGCAGGACGTGTTCATTCTTTTCGCCGCCGCCACTGGCGAGTCCACCGATACTCGGGGAGTTCGGGAAAGCGAGATTCCATTCCGCGAGCCAGTCTTCGAGTCCGGGGATGAACGGGTTCGCCAGGATGATCCAGGCGTCGACGTCTTCGGCGCTGAGGCCGGTCTCGCGCGTCCAATAAGCCGGCCCGGTCGAAGCTTCGATCTGCGCGGCGCTGATCAGGACCGGCGTGAGCACGGAATGCGGTAACCTAACGAGAAGCAGCGACATGCCAGACGCGCCCTCGGCTTCTTTCCAGGTGCCGATGAGACCGGCGCTGACCGTGCCGACGAGGAGCGGGATGCGGCCGTGGAGTCGGATGAGATCGAGCACTTCGCCGATCTGCGGGAGCCAGTCGGCGGAGACGAAAAGGAAGCCGCAGGTCGGTTGGCCGCCGCAATCGGCGAGCGCTTCCGCCGCGACTTCACTCACTTTTTTTTCATCGAATGGCCCGAGCAAAAGCCGAGAGCCCGCGCACGCCTGCATGGAAAGAGATCGTCGATGGAAGCGGAAAAGTCGAGGGCGCGGCCGGGCGGGCCGCACCGACCTCGCGGTTCGCGGCTCCGGGTTTTGATGCGAAACTGCGCGATGAAGAAGTTCCTCGCCGTGGTGCTGGCGGCGCTTGTGATCGCGGGCGCCATCTGGGTCGCGTGGCGGGTGCAGCAGGCGAACCGGCAGATTCAAGTGAGCGAGTTGCTCCCGAAAGCGACGATCCTCTTCGCAGAAATGCCCGACCTCGAGCGGACGCGCGGGCAATGGCACGCGAGCGATCTTTACGCGCTCTGGCACGAACCGGCGGTCCAGGCCTGGCTCGAAAAACCGCTCGCCGGGCTCGCGCAACATCGGTGGCCCGGAGCGGAGATCGCGCAATTTTTGCAGCTCCAGCCGACGAGCGTTTTCCTCGCGCTCGCGGAGCTGGAAAATAACGATCCGCACGTCGTTTTCGGTTTTCATTTTGAAGGCTCGGAGGTGGCAGCGCGCCGCTTCATCGAGAGCCGCGAGGCGCCGCTGCTCGCGAAATCCGGATCGTCGAAGCGCGAGGTGATTACCTACCAGCAGCATCAGATCGAGACGGTGAACGCGGGCCGTTTCGCGCTCGCGACGGTGTTTGAGCGGAATTGGTTTTTCGCGGCGAACAACCTCGCGACCTTAAAGACGTTGCTCGATCGCGCGGATCGCCGCACTTCAGCCGCGGCGAAAGATGCGCTGAGCGAGAGTGCGCTTTTTCAGGAGGCGACGAAGCCGTTGCCGAAGGCTTTCGACGGGATGTTCTTTGTCGATCCGCAGCCGATTTTTGAAAGACTGATGCCGCTGCTGACGATGACCCGACAGACCGCCGCGATCGATCGCGTGCAGCAGCTGCGGAAGATTCGCAGCTTCGCGGGCGCGGTCGGATTCCAGGACGGGAAAATGCGCGAGACGATCCACGTGACGATGCCGCAGCAGCATCCCGCAGAGAAACTGACGCGGCCGGCGCTGGCGAGCGCGGGGAAGGAGGCGTTTCTGTATTCCGACTCTCTCGCGAGCTGGCCGGAAACGTGGTCGGCCGGGAGCAACGCGCCGGGGCAAACGGTCTCGCCGTTCGTACAGAAGATTCGCGATGAGCTCGCGCGCGCGGGCGTTTCCGATGACGACGTGCGCAAGGCATTCGGCGCGGAAGTGGAGGTCGTGGGCGATTGGCCGCAAGACACGCACTGGCCGCGGGTGGTGTTGCGGCTGCCGGTGAAGGACGCGGCGCGCGCGCGGAAGGTGGTCGGCGCGCTCGATTTCAACGCGCTGGTCGGCTCCGGATGGACGCGCACGGAGAAGGACGGTGTCGCTTATTTCAGCATGGGCGGGATCGGCGGAATGATACCGCTCCAGCCGACGATCGCGCTTTCGAAACGGATGCTGCTGCTGGCATCTGATCCGGCGGCGGCCGAAGCGGTTTTCGCGGCACCGGTGGCGGAGACGTTGCCAAAGACTCCTGCTTTCCGGGACGCGGAGAAGCGCGTCGCAGCGGGCGAGACGGCGTTTAATTACATCGACACCCGCATGATCTACGAACGCGCCGATGCGGCGCTGCGACCGCTCCTGCTCATGAGCGCGACGTTTTATCCCGCGCTCGGGAAAAAGGTCGACGTCTCGAAACTGCCGCCGCCCGAGACGATCGCGAAACATCTCTCGCCGATCGTGATGTCGCAGCGCTATGTCGGGGATGGCTACGTCACGGAGTCGGTGGGGCCGGTCACCTTCACGGAAGCGGGCTTGGCGTTGGGTGCGGCCCTCGCCGCCGGTTATGTCTACTACCAGCACGGCTTCGCAGGCTTAATGACGCCCCAGACTCCGCCGCTCTCGCCGCCGCCGCCGCTCGTGATCCCGACCCCCACGCCGTCGCCGGAGCCCGAATAAAAACGCACGGAAGCGCGACTTTTTGCCTCGATTCGCCGACCTTCTTACGGGTGTCGCAAATTTCCGCACCCATGAGAAAACAGCTGCGGAATCGCCGGAATATGTTATCCTCTGCGCCCTATGGCCATCCTCAAAAAGAACGCATTCTCACGCCGTGTGCCCGATCTCGTTACCGAAGAACTGGTTGCGGTTCTCTCCCGCCGCACCTCGTTCGAGTTCAAGCAGCTCTTCGAGATCCTGCATGAAAATCTGCGCGCGCGGAATGCAGCCAGCGGTGGCGAGGAAATGCTCCGTCTTCGCGCCTACGAGAAGCTCCAGAATCTCGTCGCTCGCGGGATGGTGAAGAAGACCGGCAAGAAATACAAAGGTCTCCCCTCGGCTTTGGCGAAGGCTTTGATCCCGCCGACGGCACACCTGCCCGCAGCCGCTGCAGCTCGGAATGCGGCAGCTGCGCGCACTGCGGCCGCAGCCAAAGCGGCCGCTGCCTAAGGCTTAGAGCCGCTGCGCGAGCGGTTTTACGCGGATGATCAGCGAATACATTCCTGTCCTCCTCCAGGTGGTGGTGGCCGTGGGCTTCGCTGCCGGCGCGCTCATCTTGAGCGTGCTCCTCGGCAAAAGCGGCGTGCGCACACGCACGAAAGACACCGCTTACGAGTGCGGCATGATCGCGCAGGGCGAAGCGCAGCCGCGCTTCAGCGTAAAGTTCTACCTCGTGGCGATGCTCTTCATTCTCTTCGATCTGGAGATCGTCTTCATGTATCCGTGGGCGGTGGTTTATCGCGAAGCGATCGCGCAGAGCCACGTCATCCTCTGGAGCATGCTTGGGTTCGTCTCCATCCTCATGGTTGGCTACGTCTACGCGCTGAAAAAGGGCGCGCTCGACTGGAAAAATTAGCGTCCCCGGCGTTCGCTAGAACGCCCAGTGCCCCCACGCGAAAAGCGTGGCGAAAAGCGCCAGCCAGAGCAGCGACCAGACGGTGACCGCGGAATGCCAGAAGCGGTTCGCGCCGAGCCGCGCGAGCAGGAAAAAAATCGGGAACATCGTCAGCGTGTACCGCGGCACGCTCTGCATGAAAGTCGTGCTCGCGAAGAGCAGCCACGTCCCCGTCATCAAGTGGCATAAACCGGCCGGAGCTTGAACCAGCTCACGGCGGTGGAGACGAGCCCGAAGAGGATGAAGAAAAGTTCCTGGCTCCCGACCATTGCTCCGGCCTCGCCGGGCTGTCGGCAGTTGCCCCACGCGTCGAGGACGCCGCGCCAGGGCGGCGCAAAGGACGTGTGAAAATATTCCCGGCGGATCTGCAGGAACGCGAGCGGGTCGCCTGTAGTGACTTGGTTTAAGAGCAGGTAAATGAGGAAACCGCCGGGAACGAGCAGAAGCCAAAGCCATTCCCAGCGCCCTCGGCGCGTCACGAAATACTGGTGAGCGGCTTCCACAAATAACGTCGGGATGAGCACGATGCTCGTAGGCCGCGAGAGGCAAACGAAGGCCCCGAGCACACCCGCAAGCCACCAACATTCCCGCCGCGCAGCGAGCACCGCACCGAGGACGAGCGCGACGAACAAACTCTCCGTGTAGCCGATGTGCAGGAAATAGGCGGTCGGAAAAATGAGAAAGAACCAAACCGCGCGCAGACCGGTCTCCGCGTCGTATTCCAACTCCACCAGTCGGCGCAGGAGAATCGCCGCCGCGAAGAGCGCCAAGCCGGAAACCAGAAACGCCGCGATTAGGTAATCCTGCGTGAAGAAGGCACCGACACGGACGAGCCACGGGTAGAGCGGAAAATAGGCGAGCGCGTAATCGTGAAGCGCGCCCGGCACTCCGCGGTACCCCCACTGCGCCAACTCGAGATAATGCGGCGCATCCCAGCGATTCCAGATTTGCAACCAGTCCCGTGGGCTCTCGAGCGACCGATTTAAAAAAATTCGAGAACTCTGCGCGCCGAGGAGCAAGAGCAGGAATTTAAACGCCAGCACCCAGCCCACCACCAGCCAGTCGTCTTGCGTTCGGATCGCAGGATTCTTTTGCGCAGATTTCTTCATCGGACCGCCCGTGACGGCGTCCGGAGATAAGGATTTTCGCGTTCGACGTCGAGCGGGAATCTCGCGCGACGCCGCCCTTTCCCGCTTGCGTGCCCTCGGCGAAACGCCTAATAGCTTCCCGCAATGGTTCATCATATCGGGCTCTACAAACTGAAGCCGCACGTTACCCCGGAGGACACCGAGGAGATGATGATGAACGCCCGGATGCAGCTGTTGAAGATCGACGAAGTGCTCAGCATCAAATGCGGCAAACGCGTCGACCCGAAAGTGCCCTGGCCCTTTTTTATCGCAATCGATTTCGAGTCGATGGACAAACAGGCGATTTTTCGCGAAGACCCGATCTGCATCAAATTCGTCGAGGAAATCATCAAGCCGATGACCTCGGAATATCTCGCGCTCGACTACGAGATGGACCCGGGCAAAGACGTGAATCTTTCGTAAAAGCTCGTCATCCCGAGCGAAGCGAAGCGCGGTCGAGGGATCCCGCCGGTTTTCTTTGAAGCGAAATTGCCCAGAAGATCGACGGGATCCCTCGACTGCGCTTCGCTGCGCTCGGGATGACTGAACCGCTGCCCGCAGGATGCACTTCGCCTATCTCTACTCGCGCTATCCGGTCGTCTCGCAGACCTTTTGCGACACCGAAATGCTCGCACTCGAGCGGCGTGGTTGCTCCTTCGAGATTGGTTCAATCCATCCGCCGCAGACGAGTCTGCGGCATGAGCACGCTGCGCGTCTGTTGGCCCCCATCTATTACGCGCCGCCGCAGGAAATCCTGAAGATCGGTGAGCGCCGCGCGCAGGAGGAAGGGCGCTGGCCCGGCGCGCTCGTCGCCCGGCACGAGCAACGCTACGGCGTCGCCGGCAAAGGCGCGCTCCGGGCGCGCAACGCCCTTTATTTTGCGGATCTCTTCCAGCGCCATGGGGTCGAACATTTCCATGTGCACTTCGCTAATCGCGCCGCGCAAACCGCGCTTTTCGTGAAAGCGATCTCTGGCATTCCGTTCAGCATCACTGCGCACGGGCAGGATTTCATGGTCGACCTCGGGAGCCTCGAACTCCTGCGCGAGATCTGTGCAGAAGCAGAATTCGTCGCGGCGGAGACCGATTACAGCTGCGAGCTCCTGCGCCAGCGTTGCCCGGAAGCAGCGGGGAAAATTCATCGCGTCTACAACGGCATGGACCTCGCCAACTTCCCGGCGGTCAGCGTCGCCGCGGCTGCGCCTAACGAATCGGTGCGCATTCTCAGCGTCGGTCGCCTGGTTGAATTCAAAGGCTTCAAATACCTCATCGAAGCTTGCGCCGAGCTCGTGCAGCGCGGGTGCGATTTCCACTGCGAGATCGTTGGGGAGGGGCCGCTGCGCGAACATCTCCTCGAGCTGATCGAGCAGTCTCAACTGCGCGATCGGGTTGTGCTCGCCGGCGCATTGTCGCAGGAGGAGATCTTCGCGCGGCTCCGCGACTGCGATATCTTCGCACTCGCCTCGGTGGTCGATCAGGCCGGCGCGAGCGATGTTTTTCCGACCGTGATCCTCGAGGCGATGGCTTCGGCGCGCGCGGTCGTGTCCACGACCGTCGCCGGAATTCCCGAATCGGTTGCTGTGGGCGAAACCGGTCTTCTGGTTCCGCCGAACGATGCGGGCGCGCTGGCCAACGCGCTTGAAAGACTGATTCGCGATCCGAAGCTGCGCGCCCGCTTTGGCGCCGCGGGCCGCGCCCGGGTCGAGCGAAACTTTCAAGTCGAAATCACGGTCGAACCGCTTGAACGACTCCTGCTTCACAGTCATCCCGAGCGAAGTGCAGCGAAGCGGAACGCAGCCGAGGGATCCCGTGGAGATGCCGGGAAGCCCCCGCACGAAACCTTCCCCGAAGCTCGCCGGGATCCTTCGACTCCGCTGCGCTCCGCTCAGGATGACAGGTCTATTCAGATCGCTCCGAAGATCGCCTATCTCATCGCTCGCTGGCCCGACGAAACCCTTCCCGACCTCGAAACCGAAATCGCGCAAATGCGCGTGCAAGGTCTCGAAGTTTTGCCCATCGTCTGCCGACTCGGTGAGGGCCGTATTCCCCCCGGTGACTTCGCGCTCCAGCTCGAATTTCTCCCCGACGCCTTCGTGCTCGAGGCGGAGTGGCAACAGGAGCGCCGCCTCGCCCGCGCCCTCGAAGCCGAGCACGGCGGCGCGCTCCAACGCCTCCCGGGCGTGCTCTTCCTCGAGCAGGCGCGTTACGCGCTCCACCTGCGGAAGCTGCTCGCGCGCGAGCGCGTTACGCACCTGCACGCCACCAGTTCGCGCGCGCTCGTGGGCGCGTTGCTGGTGCGGAAAGCCTTCGTGGCGCGAGCTTCAAGCTTGCGCGATTCCAAACTCGCAAGCTTGAAGCTCGCGCCACTCTCCCTCACCGCCGCAATCGAAGCGCGCCCCACGCTGCCGCGCAATGCGCTCGCGGAAGCGCTGCGACAAGTCGACGGCGGGCGTGTTTTCGATCCACGCCTGATCCGGAACGCGCCCGGAGACTTCCTGCTCGAGACCGGCCCGAGTTTACTGGCGCGCGTGAAATTAGATCGACGGGAAAACTTCTGGAAGGAATGGTCGGAACGGTTGGAAAGCTGGAGCGTCCCGCAATGAAAAAGAAAGCCATCCTCCTCGCCGGCGGCGCCGGCACTCGCCTCTATCCGCTGACCAAGATTGTCTGCAAGCAGTTGCTCCCGGTTTACGACAAGCCGATGATCTGCTACCCGCTCGCCACGCTCATGCTCGGTGGCGTGCGCGACATTCTCGTCATCTCGACTCCGAAGGATTTGCCGATGATCCGCGATTTCCTCGGCGACGGCTCGCATCTCGGCATCCGCCTCGAATACGCGGAACAGGCCGAGCCGAAAGGCATCGCGCAGGCCTTCCTGATCGGCGCTGATTTCCTCGGCGACGACGGTGCGACCCTGATTCTCGGCGACAACATCTTCTACGGGAAACTCGATTTCTTCCGCGAAGCGCTCGCCCTCGAAAACGGTGCCTGCATTTTTGGCTATCAGGTTCGCGACCCGGAACGATACGGCGTGGTCGAGTTCGCGCCGGATGGGAAGGTCATCAGCCTGGAAGAGAAACCGGCGCGGCCGAAAAGTCATTATGCGGTGCCGGGACTCTACGTTTATGATGAGCAAGTGGTGGAACGTTGCCGCTCCCTGCGGCCATCGGCGCGCGGCGAACTGGAAATCACCGATCTCAACCTCCTCTATCTCCGCGACCATACTCTCCACGTGCGCCTGCTCGGCCGCGGCATGGCCTGGCTCGATACTGGCACCCAGACCAGTCTGCTCGAAGCCGCCAACTACATCGCCACGATCGAGCACCGGCAGGGCCTTAAAGTCGCCTGTCTCGAAGAAGTGGCTTTGCGCGCGCACTTCATCGACCAGCGACAGCTTGAGCGGTTGATTGGCGGCTTGGCCAAAGGCGAATATCGCAGCTACCTCGAGTTGGTCTGCAACGAAGGCTCGCTTTCGATTCACCCCGAGCCGCGGTAGGGAAGCAGCGGCGTTCCCGGAGAGGGTTACTCGCCACGGAAGCCGGTTATGATAATTACAGAGATTGTGGCATCCCCCTTGCTTTATTTCTTTGACCAATGCGCCTCAAAGCTGACTTCGCTTCGCGCGCCTACGCTCCCCGAGCGAGGCATGGATTCATACGGAACTGCCTTCATCTGACGAGGTTTGAAGACCGGAGACAAATTGAACCTACGCGGATCGATCCAACGAATGACGAGCGGGGCACCACCTTGGTGGAAGTTGTCATCGCGGGGACGGTGCTGGCCCTCGGTCTCAGCGGTTTGTTTGGCCTTTTGGGAACGACCGTAAACGAGGTGAAGCGCGGCCAGACCGCTTCCGGAGCGCAGCTGAACACGGTCGCGCGACTCGACCAAATAAGAAATCTAACCTGGGCCAGCCTAATAAACGCAGCATCTGTGGCTGCGGTGCTCGAAAAGCCAATCTCGTCGGACACTTCTTCGACGGTTTTTTCCCTGGAGGAAGTGACCGTCTCTCGAGCCAACGTCCCACAGAGTGCGCCGTCTCCGTCGCCCACAGCCACGCCCGCCAGTACAGCCACGCCCGCCAGTTTCTCTGTGACTAAGAGAGGCACCAATGCGCCTATCAGTTCCTCGCCAGTCCCCAATTTCAATGACGAAAAGCTACTAAAAATCACCGTCGCCACCGAGTGGAACACGGTCGGCGGCCGGACCACGGTCAGCGGCAGCCACCGACGCGAATTATCGACCCTCATTAGTCATTCCGGAAGCAACAAGGCTCGCACAGCCGTGCCTACTCCCACTCCATGAAGATGAACGAACCGGCGCGAAGGTCCAATACGACTGCAGGAATGACTTTGGTCGAGCTGATGATCGCGTTGGTGATTGTCGGATTCGTGCTTTTGGCTGCCTTCAGTTCTTCCACTGCGCTGCAGCGTGGTTTTGGTTACACCACCGCGTGGTCAGAAGGGCGAGCGAATCAGACGCGCCTGCTCGATTCCTTGGCGGTAGACCTTCGCAACGCTACGAAAATTGCCCCCTTTCCATCGCCTAGTCCCTCCTTCCTCCCGATCACATTGACCATTCCAAAGCGCTATACCGCGTATCGATCCACTGGCGCAGCCGCGGGCGAACCGGGCACGACGGGAAGCCCTACACCAGTGCCAACCCCGAGTACAATTATTAGCCGCACCGGCAGCAATATTAAATACACCGACGTCAACAAACAAATTATCGAAGCGAGTACCATCGATGTGTATTATGCCCTCTCGGCCGATAAAACCAAAATTACGCGCACGGTTACACGCATAGGAGGTTCTGTCAGCAGTGCCGGCGCTTCCCGGGATGTGGCTACTTTCCCCAATGATTCCCCCACTGTCCGTTTCCCTAATGCCAAAGGGCCGACTGTCAAATTCAGCTCCAATTCGCCGACCTCTATCATTACAAGTATCACAAACACGCAAGACCCGGACTATCTTGATCCTGATCGCACTACGAAAGCGACTCTGGAAGACACAGTCTTCCTAAGACAACTTTCGACCCAACTGTCCACTCAATAAGCCTAACAGGAAAACGTATGAAACAAAGTAAACAACCCAATAAGAAAGACGCATCCGCGCTCGTGACGGTAATACTAACTATTGCAATCCTTTCCCTGCTCGCGGGCGCATTTGTTTCCAACATCAACAACCGGCGGCTGACTGTTAGCCAGGCGTCCGCTTGGCAGGAAGCTTTGATCGCTGCTGAGGCAGGCGCGCATGAGGGAATGGCGAGGGTCGAGCAGAGCCTCGTCCAGAACGGACAAGACTTGCTCCCTGCAAACATTGCGAATGTTGCGATCGCTACTCCTCTAACCCATGAAGGAGAAGGAACGACAACGGCGAGCGCGCGTTACTCGCTAGAAGGCAACGTATCTGGCTACCCCGGCTACTACCGCATCGTCTCTACCGGAAAGGTTGACCTCCCCGGAGGCCAATTTCTCAGCATGGACGGCCGCGACGCCGTTGTGCGGAAGCTAAACCTTAACGATACTGTTTCCGGCGCACCTCTCCGCACCGCGACCCGCACGGTCGAGGCCTGGTTGCAACCTGTGTACAGTGGCACCGGTAGTGCCGGCCTGAGAACTGAGGAAACGATCACGCTTAATAACCATAACATTTTTATCGACTCGTTCGACTCAAAGAGTGGCTCTCGTTCGTATATCGATCCGATCAGTTTGCAAGGCGGCCTCCCGTATCCCGCCGGTAATCAGAACACAGGAATGGGGTACTACAATGGCGCACCGGATTACATCCGGGCGGCAAATGTCTCCACGAACTCTAATTCTCTCTCGGGTGGCAGCGCTTACATTTATGGAGATGCGTACACAAATGGCGGAACATTGCAGACCGTCGTCGGAACAGGGAACATTCAGGGTAACATTTATGACGATTATTATGAACCGATGCCGCCCGTTTATGCTCCGACTTGGACGTCTGGAACGTACACATATGGAATTCCGGTTACTACGACGAACAACGGCGGCAGAACGACGACCAGCTATCAAACTGCGCTTAATCTTAAGAATAACTCTGCCGCTACGATCACGGGCGGTACGGAGCAGAGTCCTGCTCGTTATCAAGTAAGTTCAGTTACCCTTTCCAGCGGAGGCAAACTCACGTTTGCTCCGGCGGCGGGTTCTAATTCTGGTTATATTGAACTTCACGTAACATCGGGAGGCATCACTACCAACGGGGGCGGCAACGGAGACGGCGCGATCCTTATCCAAAAAGGAGTCAACGTTAAAATGTATGTCGCTGGAAACCTCGAATTTAAGGGAAATTCACTTACTAACGTTAACCAGACAGCGGGTAGCCTGGCGATTTACGGAATCAACCCGCCCACGGGAACACCACAATCATTTACCCTGGGCGGAAGTGCCAGTTTCTACGGTACTGTCTATGCTCCCGGGGCCGCCTTGAATTTAAACGGCGGTGGCAACGGAGGCGAGTTCGTGGGCAGCCTTGCTGGCCTGACAGCTACTCTCAACGGGAATGTGCAAATTCGCTATGATGAATCGCTCGGTCAGTCGCAAAAGGATACCATCACAAGTTTCAAACTTGCCTCCTGGTTCGAAGACACGAGGTCGTGGCCCGTGAGTGGCGATTTCAAACAGGATACTAACAAATGGCTTCGGCCTTTCTAGGCAATGTTGACGGTCTGGTCAACGCAGATTGGGCGCACCCTCGTTGTTCAACACCATCGATTCTAGCCAAAAATGCGGCGATGAGATCATAGCGGCGGCCGCTAAACGCACCGATTAGGTCAGCTCCGGGCTGACGCTCAGCATAGGTGTTGGCCTATGCAGCATGCGCTTCGGTTTGGGTATCCTGATCGCCGCCACTGATGCGTTCTTCTCAACGGTCGTGGCGGGAAAGATCCCGCTACTCCGCGGCGCGCGATCTTTTTCTTTAATGCGGCATGGTATGCTCTATTGTTTGGACAGATCGCGATTTTCCAGACGCGGCCAGTTTAGCAGTTGTATATGCAATCAAACACAGGCGGACCATTCCCACTGTCGAAGGAGAGCGGAAGCGTGCTGCGGGTGAAGAGTCTGTCTCGAACTGGACGCAAGATTTTCTTTGCTCATTTGAAAGGAGCTCATCAGGTTCACTTTTCCAGCACGATGGCTGCGCCGGGCAAATCCAAGGTCACCAGCATTCATCCGCCAGGAGCGGGCGGCGTTCAGTCCAAACACGCTGTCCTGTTATACTCGGATGAGGCTTCTCGGCTGCAGCAACGCCTGAGGAAGCTGTGCCGGAAGCTTCTGATCACGGGAACGATTAAGTAATACGGGGTCTCACAATCGATTCCGCGAGGCCGAGAGATTCTTAGCACAACCGCGTGATGATGACGGGGTGACAAATCTCCACCACGGTGAGGAATAGGTCCCTACGGTTGTTCCCGGCGCAAATGTGCGACGTCGGCGAGCAGGCGGGTGACGGCGTCGGCCTCGGTAGCATCGTAGTAGCCGCGGATGACACCGCTCCGATCGACCAGGATGATTCTGGTGCTATGGATCGGAGCGGACTTTTCATCCTCACCGACCGCCAGCTTGAAGCCATCTCTCGATAAACGAGCAATCGCAGCTTTGTCGCCAGTCAAAAACTCCCATCTACCCGGCTTCGCATTCAGGCGTTCCGCATAGCTGCGGAGGACCGCGGGGGTGTCGTGCTCCGGATCGACCGTAAAAGAAACCAGTTTGACGTTCGTATCCTGCAACGGCTTTTGCGTTTCACTCATCCGGCTGCTGATCATCGGGCAAGGGCCGGGGCAGGTGGTGTAGACGAAGTCGGCGATCCAGATTTTTCCCTGCAGCTGTTGCGAACCGAAGGGCGCGCCGTTCTGATCGGTCAGGCTAAAGCTCGGGACGGATCCGAGCTGCGGCAACTGATGTCGTCCCAGCCGCGCGACTTCGCTCTGGCGCAGGAGAAAGAGCCCCGCCGCCGTGAGCAGCGGGATGAGAATAAGCGTAATCTTCCAGGCGAGCGCGCGGCCGGAGAGGGGGGCGCGGGTAGGCGCGAGAGCGGTACCGGTGTTCATGCTTTAGTCAAAACAAGCGCCCCGAGCAGGAGCGGCAAATAAGTGATCGAGGTGAGGAAAAGGGCGCGCGCATTCTTTAGGGAACGTTCGCGATGAAAGCGCATCGCCACGGCGACAAACCAACTGCTCAACGCCAGCGCGATCGGCAAATAGAGCAGATTCGTCAGGCCCACGTAGGAGGGTAGTCCGGCGATGATGAGCAGAAGGATGCAGAAGAGAACGCTCTGGCTCGAACTGCGCAGGCCGCTCTTGTCATCGCTCGACATCATCCGAAAACCGCCGCGCGCGTAGTCTTCGCGATACATCCAGGCGAGCGCGAAGAAGTGCGGCATCTGCCAGATGAAGAGAATGGCGAAAAGACTCCACGCGCCGGCGTCGATCGAGCCGCGTGCCGCGACCCAGCCGATGACCGGCGGAATTGCCCCCGGGATCGCGCCCACTAGGGTGTTGGCAGTGCTGATTTTTTTCAGCGGCGTGTAGGCAAAAAGGTAAAGCGCGACCGTGAGCGCGGCGAGGAAGGCACAGAAGCCGTTCACGGCGAGCGCGAGATACGTGATCCCGGCGACGCCGAGCACCACGCCGGTGAGAAACGCATCGCGCGGAGCCATGCGGCCGGCCGGGATCGGGCGGGTGCGGGTGCGGTCCATGAGCGCGTCCAGTTTCCGCTCCCACCATTGGTTAAGCGCGGCGGCGCTGGCGGCGGCGAGGGCGGTGCCGAGAACAGCGTGGAGTAGCGCGAAGTAATTCATCGGCCCCTGCCAGCCGACATAAAACCCTACTGCAGTGGTGAGAAGCACGAGCGTCGTGAGGCGGGCTTTCACCAGCTCGGCGAAATCAGCCATCGTCAGGCTGCGTTCCAACGGGGCCGCAGGCGACTCGAGCGCAGCGGGCATCACGCGAGGACTGCCTCTCGTGCAGACACCGGCGGGCCCGGTTCGACTAACAGCTTCCTCAACCGATAGCTGATGACCGTAAGCGCCACGCCGTTGACGAAAGTGAGCGCGCCGACCGCGACATGCGAGGTGGCGATATCGGCGGCTTTGTTACTCCAGATCGTAAAAGCCCCGAGAGCGATCTGCGTCACCACGAGGTAAAGCCACAAAGTAGAAAGCGTGCCGAGCGGCCGCGGCGGCACGCCGTTGCGCCGGACGAAAAACCAGAACGCAAAAATTCCGGTGCCGATCAGCACGGCGCCGCCGCGATGCATCATCTGCAACCAAATCTGCCCGGCGGTGACGTCGGAAAGCGCCAGCCGATCGCGCGCCACGTTAATTCGCGCGATCGTCGCGGGATCGGTTTGGGGAATCACCTGCCCGTAGGCGAGCGGGAAATCGGTGATGGAGAGATCGCGATGCTGATGCCGCATGGTCGCGCCAAGCCCGAGCTGCGCATAGATCAGGAGCGTCACCACAAGCGCGAAGGCGCCGAAGTTTTGCCTAACGACTCCGCCGCCGAGCCGCCGCCAAACAGGCGACACGGCCAGCGCCAGAATCACGAGCATGGCGAAGAATGCCTGCGCGACGCACGCATGAAAAATCCCGATCTGGTCCTTCATCAGCGTCACGCGCAGTCCGCCGAGGATGCCCTGTAGGATGACCATGCCTAACGACGCCCATCCAAGTTTCTTCACCCAGCGCGGCACCGGGGAAAAGGCAATCCAGACCGCCAGAATGATGGTGAGGAATCCGACGACCGAAGCGATCAGCCGATGCGTGTGCTCGAAGAAAATCCCGCCGACCCATTGCGAGACCGGGAAGTAAAACATGTTGTAGCCGAAGGTCGTCGGCCAGTCGGGCACGGACATGCCGACGCCTTTGCTCGTGACCATGCCGCCGCTGCAGATGAGGAGCAGGGTCGCGCCGGCGGTGAACCACGCGAAGCAGCGAAGAAAGGGATTTGTTAGGCGTGCAGGCATAGGGTTTCTGTCATCCTGAGCGTAGCGCAGCGGAGTCGAAGGATCCCGTGGAGCCACCTCGAAGCTCTCACTTTCTCTGCTGCCTGCCCTTCCTGATTCTGCCACGGGATTCCTCGACTCCGTTTCGCTGCGCTGCACTCTGCTCGGAATGACCCGCGACGCCGTCGTTATCCGCCGCCGCCGGGGTTGCCGGTTTTCGGTGCGCCCGGAGGCGGCACCGAGCCGGGAGTCGGGCCCACGGGAGGTTCGCCCGGAGGACGCACGAGCGCGGGCACCGCGCTTTGGTTACCGGAGAGTTCCGCGCGTTCTTTCAACCAAGCCTGATAATCATCCGGCGTATCGACTACGAGCAGGCCCTTCATCGCCGCATGCCCGAGACCGCAGAGTTGACCGCAAACGACTTCATAGCTCCCGACCTTAACCGGCTTAAACCACATCGGGATGATCTGCCCCGGGATGGCGTCCTGCGCGATGCGCATGGCCGGAAGGCAGAAGTTGTGAATC
>JBBSUP010000028.1:0-30808 GCA_038234295.1 Chthoniobacterales bacterium | reverse complement strand
CCAGCGGACCCCGCCCGTATGGCGCGCGATCGGGGTCTCCAAATCGGACCATCCCGACGCGGTTGGGGAAAACCGTTGCCGTGACCATTAGGCACTTGTTGACCGCGGACCATCCCCACGCGGGTGGGGAAAACGCTTCGGATGTCGGCCGCGAAGCGGTGATCGGCGGACCATCCCCACGCGGGTGGGGAAAACGATCACAAGGAGATCGTCGTCGTCGGTGAAGTCGGACCATCCCCACGCGGGTGGGGAAAACATGGTGGGCTCGCTTTTGGTTATCCGACCAAACGGACCATCCCCACGCGGGTGGGGAAAACGTGATGGAGGTCACCGACGGCACTAAATTCAGCGGACCATCCCCACGCGGGTGGGGAAAACTTAGAGCCGAGCCAGAGCCGTGACCGCGAGACCGGACCATCCCCACGCGGGTGGGGAAAACCGCCCACGACGCGCAACGATGCGCTCCAGCGCCGGACCATCCCCACGCGGGTGGGGAAAACCAGGGCTGAATGATCTGGTCAGGCTTTCGAATCGGACCATCCCCACGCGGGTGGGGAAAACTGTTCGTTGGTAAGTGGTTCCATTATTAGATCCGGACCATCCCCACGCGGGTGGGGAAAACTGCAATTTGAGGGTTGAAAACATATCATTACTCGGACCATCCCCACGCGGGTGGGGAAAACACCCATCCCCACCTTTACCTTATCCCACACGGCGGACCATCCCCACGCGGGTGGGGAAAACGCACTCACGCTCAAAAAGACGAGGCAATTCAGCGGACCATCCCCACGCGGGTGGGGAAAACTTCAGCACGGCCACGCTGCCGGAGAAATCGCACGGACCATCCCCACGCGGGTGGGGAAAACCTGTCCTGCGCCGCACGCATCCGACTCCGCATCGGACCATCCCCACGCGGGTGGGGAAAACACACATCGAGGTAAGGTCGCGTGATGCGAGAACGGACCATCCCCACGCGGGTGGGGAAAACTGCGCCAGGAGTTCCGGCGCGACGCAACCGAACGGACCATCCCCACGCGGGTGGGGAAAACGGATAATTTGCCGCACGACGTCGTCGTCGTCACGGACCATCCCCACGCGGGTGGGGAAAACTACGTTCCGCCGAAGCCGATGCCCATTGGCGGCGGACCATCCCCACGCGGGTGGGGAAAACGCCCGGGAATGGCGGCGCAAAGAGCGAAGGGTCGGACCATCCCCACGCGGGTGGGGAAAACCCTGGCTTTGCAAAGGTTTACATTCGCGATTTGCCTTCAGCCTGGAACCTAAAACGGCTGATTGTCCGCTTCCACCCACTTCTCCGCGACTAACCATAGTCCCGACATCTCCTTGTCACGCCGGTCCGGGTCGCCCCACCGCTCAATCTTGAAGCCCTGGCAGTTCGCTTCACTCGAAATGATGAGCAGGTTGAGGCCGGCCGCATTGCGCTTTACATACTCCAGGACCTTGTCCCGGGTTCGCCGGTTCAGCGTGCCGACGAAGACATTGGCGCGCGGTTCTACAAACCATCGCTTCAAGATGCCGCGAATCGCCGGCGGAGTATCGCTAGCCACGATGACCGTCACGGAAAAAGCTGGAAGGTACCGCCCGAGAGTGAAGAGCAGGTGATCACGCCGTAGCCGAAGGTGGCCTTGGACCGGCGGCTTGCGGGGCCGCTTCCTCAGTTTGAAAAAGAGCAGCCAAATCTTTCGGCATCCGTTGCAGGATACGTTGCTCTTCGATTCGTTCCTTGAGGAGCGTGCGCACGAGGTCGCCGTCGCCTCCGCGTTGCTGACGAGCCGCCAGAAATGCTGCTGGGAGGCTGGTGAGATGTTTGTAGAGATCCGCCACGTCGTAAACAAAGGGCAGCGTCCCCGCATCGTGGACGAAGCCAAGGGATGGGACGTATCCGAGCGAACAAATGACCGCGGCGCAAAGAGCGTAAAGGCTGGCGTTCGCGGCCGAGAGCGCCTGGTTGATCTCGTCGGAGATATCCCAGTTCGACCGATCGTAGTTACGGCCTTTCCAAGTGACGCCGTGCTCCAGTCCGAGCTGCGCGTAGAGAGCGCGCACCCGCAGACCTTCCATCCCGCGAAGCTCTTTCACGGTGCGGCCCTCCACCTCGATCTCGGGAAAGCGCAGCCGGAACATGCGCCGCGCGATCGCGGTGCGGCGTTTGCGATCGGCCCAGGCGGCGGCGTGCAGACGCGGCATATCGTTGGTGTGATTGGGCGCCAGTCCGAACGCATAGAAGCGCATGCTTTCTTCGCCGGTCCAGCAGATGGGAGTATTGGATTCGGCGCAGGCGCGGACGGCGGCGTGTGTAATGGTTGTGCCGGGACCGAGGATGAGCGCGGCGACGGTGGCGACGGGAATGCGACAGAGAAGGCCATCGGCGCCGATCCATTTCACGCTCGAGTCATCGACCTCAAGCCGGCCGTGTTCGAGGTAGATTGGTGTCCAGCGATCCTTGGCCGAGGCGAGGGTTTCCAGGGGCGGGCGTTCGAAGAGGGGCATGGAGAATTAGTCTTCCGGTTCCCCTGCCCTCCGTAGTCTGACCCGCCGCGGAGTGAATTGCCGCGGGTCCGCGAAGGTCGCCGGGCTATCGTTTAAGGTGTCTGTGCCGCTGGCAAAGCTAGCGGCATCGCGCTGCCGGGTGAACGCGCTCAATGGGTGGTCGCCCAAAATGGCCGTGAGCGCGGCGGCCTCCTCGGCGTGGAGACTGTGAAAAACCGGCGCGCTCGGGATGCAGGCTTTGCGTCCAAGCCAGATTCCCCAAACGGGATCCTGTATGGCCCCGGCAAGCTCAGCGAGCACGGTCGCGTCGCCGCTCAGCAAGACAGCGAAACCGGCATCGTTCAAATACGTCCGATGGGTAATGTGCGTCTCCTTAATCTTCCCTTCAGCCGTCCGGGTATTTTGCACGGTGTGGAAATCCTCCATCCGCTGAACGCTCCAATCTTCGCGCGGGATGGCGATGATGAGACACTCCAGCGCATTGAGGCGCGGCAACCAGAGATGCTCGCGCTCCGATCCGCGTCCGGCGCCGAGCGCCGCGCTGCAGAGACCGAGGATGCCGCTCTTGGTCGGGAGCAATCCGGTCTTGCGCCGGTTGAAACGGTCCTCAAAACCCCACGACTGGAGCGGCCCCTCGAGACGGAGAACCAGACAGGCGTTAGAGGACATGGGCCGTGAGGCGTTCGACGAACTCGGGCAGATTCACCCACTCCGGGATGTCTTCCGCCGCCAATTGATGCCCGTCACCCGCCGCCATCGAATCGGCTGTCGGTTGCAACATGCCGGTGGCGAGCGCGGTATCGCTGCTGCCCAAGAAGCGGTTGAGTCGCTGGCGTTGGAGAAGCAGTTCGCGAGCGGAAGTAAGGCCGAGGCCGTTGCTCCCACGCATGGCCTTTTCGAAAGCATTGACCAGTTGCACGGGCTGGCCCTTTTCCTTCACCACGCCCAGGACGTAATCGACCGGAGTGTCGGCGTTCATGCTGTTCTTGCGCGCCTTCGGGACGGCGCGAAGGGTCGCTTCGATGAAGGCGGCGACCACTTCCTTGCGCTCGTTAGGCGACATCGTCGCGAGGTGATCCTGGTCGGCCAGCATCGAAAGATTGAGGGCCACGAAGCGGTAGTAGGTGGCGGCGTTAAACTCGGTGGATCCCATGTGCCCGGAGCCGCTGTCGTCCCTCGGGTTGCGATCATCGACGGCGGTGAAGAAGTCGATTTCGTTGTCCACCCGATGAGTCGAAAGCGCATGACTGAACATCCCCGCCCCTTCCAACGTGAGGCTGTGATCCGCCGCCACCATCCGGCCGAAGATCGCAACGTCGGCCGCGTCCTTCAGATGCTCGGGTTTGAGCGCTTTGATGGTTTTTTTAACATCCTTCGTCTCGGCAAAGGCCGCTGCGAGTGCTTCGATCTCTGCCGGCGAGGTAAAGAAGATGGTTTTTACTTTTAGGGTGCCGTTTTTCTTTTCGTTCTCCTTGTCATAAGTGGCGAGCGCTTCGGCGAGTTCGATGGCTTTGGCTTTCGCGTCGGGCTCGGAAAGGCCCTTCGTTTGGAGGGCGTCGCGGAGCGGGCCGACGATCAGCCGCGTCCGCTCACCTCGGAAATGCGGGCTGCCGGCGGCTGCCATTTCGCGGATGGCGCGTTTCCAGCACTGACTCGAAACGCGGGCGCGCTGGACGCCGCCGAAGGTGGCGGTTTTGGGCGAATTCATGTCGTCACGATTCAGGCACGAGACAGGAAAGGATTGGAGGATGTGGAGTTCGATGAGTTTCATAGGTTTGTTGGTGCTTGAGGATTGAGAGAGAAAGGGAGTAGGCTATTTTCAGTTCATGAGCACGGTGCAAGAGATCGAAGCGGCGATCGCTAGTCTGCCGAAAGAGGAATTCTGGAAGCTGACCGATCGACTCCTGGCGTTGCGCGAGGACGCGTGGGATCGGCAAATCGAGGCAGATTCCCAGGCGGGAAAGCTGAACCGGCTCTTCGAGCAGGCAGACCGGGATTTCGAGGCGGGTCGCTGCCAGGAGCTGTGAGACATTTCACCAGCCCCAACTTCTGGAAGCACTACCATCAATTGCCGGGAGAAATGCAGCGTCAGACAGACGCAGCCTTTGCGCTCCTCAAGCAGAATCCCAGACATCCATCCCTGCGCTTTGAAAGGAAAGGCAAGGGCTGGTCGGCGCGGGTCTCGCGTGGCTACCGCGTGCTCGCAAAGGAACGAACCGAGGGGCTGGTCTGGTTTTGGATCGGTCCTCATGACGAATACGAGCGGTTAGTTGGCTTGTTGTAAGGGCGCGAGGACGAGGAGGCCGAAGCCAAAGGCTTTCGCGCTGCCGACTCCTTTGGCAAACGTCGTCTTTAGAAAGAGCGCGGGATCAGTGATCTCGATTACGCCGGAAAAATTGACCGCGCTGTGAATTCCCCGTTGGCGAATGTTTTCGCGACGTTTCTCGAAATGCTGCGTGTCGCGCCAAATTTCCAGCTCGGCGTTCTCGCAGAGGCGGAACCCGCCCGTTTCGCCTTTGCGGCGCAACCATGCGGCCAGTTCCGCGTCCCCGGTGATTGCGCGGCGTTTGCGCTTTTTCGCGTCGGCGATGTAGTTGCCCTCCGAGTCTTTCACCGGCTTGTGGGTGGGATTGGCGCGAAGCTGAAAGCGGTAGCGACGAGCTTGGAAATAGTCTGATGGGATTGGCTTTGATTCCCACGCGTCCGAAGCGCCCAGCCAATCAGGCCGGCGCGGTTCAACGGGCGAAACGATTAACATCTGCGCGCCCTTCGGCTTGTCGTCCAACCGGGTGAGGAAATCACGCTTCTCGCCATCACGACCAGGAAAAGCCTGCCAGACCAATTGGTGCCAGGCATAGGCGTCGCGAATGCCGCGGTTAAACAACGTCCGGGGCGTGATGATGGCGCGGGTGAGCCAGCAGGTTGGCGCTTCACTCATGCCGCAGCCTCCGCACCTGCTGATTCCTCTTTTTCGACCGCACCCCAAAAATCAGCGGCCCAGCGCGACTTCGCATGATCGGACCAGCGCAGAAGATCAGAGTAGAGCTGGTTGAAATCGAGCGTTGCATCTTCGAGATCGAGGCGCCGGCCGACCTGGCGCACGCGATCGCAAACCTCCCTGCGGGTGGCGGCGAGAAGATGTTGCATCCGCCGCGAAACCGGGCCCGGCTGTGCCGCCTTGTCGAGAGACTTCCGCTCCTCCTCGCCGAGAAGCCGGCGGCAGGCTCGGCCAAAGCTTCCTGCTCCAGGGGCGTGCTGCAGACCCGGCAGCGCGAGCAATCCCGCGACCGTCCGGACGACATCAGCGCGATGCGGATCATCCGAGGGAATGCCGCCGAAGCGAGCAAGCACCCGCCAGGCGCGGATTTGGCGCTCACCAGAATCCGAGAGAGCGCCACGCAAAAGTGCGAGAGTGCCACGGTCGTCATCGCGCCTCCGCGCAAGGATAAAGCTGACGAGAGCGAGGTCCTTCGATTCTTTTGGGACGGATGGGTTCATGCGGATTGAGTGGTGGCTGTGGGTTTTTGTCGTTTGCTCTTGAAAAGGGCGCGCAACCCCAGCGCGTGCGCACGGCGCTGGCGCGAAGTTTCATTGGCGCAGGCAGAGTGAAAGGCATCACGAGAAATGCTCCAAAGTGCAGCGCGCCAGCGGACGAGCGCCGCCGTCTGTTCCTCCGAGCCATCCTTGGCGCGGAGATAATTGTGCAGGAGCGACAATCGTTGCTCGACCCCCGTCCAGTAGCGGCGAAGGGCGACGGATTGTTCCGGATAATTCTGCGGCTTGAGTTCGAGATGCTGGCGGTAGCTCTTGCACGCGTCGCCTAGCTTCCATGCCACCCGCTCGCTTTCTTTCACCTCATCCTCATAAGAACGACGGCCGGATTCATTCAGCATCCGCGCCGGAACGGGATACACGCCTTCCACAGTATCAAGAATGCTGGCCTTATCCGTGAGCAGCGCACCCACCCAAAGATCGAAGGCAACCTCATCGGTCAATTCGCTGAAGACGAGCGGACCGCCCGCGCCGTCATCGCCCAGCCGCTTCACCACCACCGCAGGCAGCTCGCGCCAAAGCGCTCTGTTGCCCGCTCCCACCAGCACATAACCCGAGTCGTCCCGCTTCTTCACCAAGCTGGCGGTCGGTTCGGCAGGGAAATCGGGCGGCGTGGGATAGTCGAGTCCATTGGCAAGAAGGAGTGTCCTGCCATCCGGCCGCAAGAGAACGGCGCGTGCCAGCGGCGTGAGCCGGCCCAGATAGGTCGTCGTAGCGTTCGCGATCGCCGCAGCGTCCCTCAACGATTCGGGCAATTGCTCCCACACGGGCCGGCCCCAGTCTCGCTGGTAGTTTTGTTTCACCGTCCGGCGGGAAAGCAGATTTGCATGAATGGTCACGATCAATGTCTCGCGCCGCACAAACGCGTGAAGCATGGCCGAAGGTACGCAAGGCGCGTGGCCGCTGCTCCCTTTTCCGGGCGTCTCGACCTTATGCCAAGTTGCGACACCGATGCGTCCGCCCGGTGAAAAGCATTGAAAGGTAAGCAGCATCAACGCGAGCTGCGCCGGAGAGAACGCGCGAACTTCCTCGTTCGCGGCACCGTGATCGAAGAGCGTCGTATTGTTGCCGGTGGCGAGGGCGAAGTCGAGTTTGCTTGCGGCGGTACCTTCTTCGATCTCGTTAGGCGGTTCGCCCTCCCCCGCTTTGCTCGTTTTCTTCTTCGCTGCCTTTGCTGCTTTCGCCAGGCCGGCAAATTGCAGAAACGGTTTCTCAGGGTGAAAGAGCTCGAAGCTCTCCTGCCATTCGTCGAGGTAGTGCAGCGTGGCATCGGGTAGATCTTTCGCGCAAATTTCGAGCGCGTCGCTATCTGCCGGGCCATCAAGCGCGGCTTGCGCGATGCAAATGAGCAGTCGCATCAGCGCCACCCGTTCGTGTGGGCGGACGGCCAGATCTCGCAACGCATTTCCCGCGCGGAAAACTTCGCGCAGACTCACGCTTCGCGCGTCGCCGCCAGCGTCGGTCACAGGAATCCAGGGATCAGTCGTCAGATTCATCTTCGTCTCCTTCCCATTCTGGGATGGATGCTTTGGTTCTGACTATAGCTGACCTGGCAAGGCCCCGGTCAGGGTCGAAGTCGAGAGTAACTCCATCCCCCAAACTGTCGGCGCGAATTGTGTTCCCCTGAACCTCGGCAATCTCAACTTTTCCGCGGACGTGCAAGGCGACCATCTCGGCCACAGACCGCGGCACTGATTTCAAGTAAAGTTCCTTGTGCGCAAACCACCAGGCTGGCGCTTTCACCAGGTTCCAGTGCAATGCTTTGGCCGTGGCGTAGTCGAATCGAAACGATTGCAATGGGATCGGCGCGCCATCGAGGGGAATCAATTTTTCGTGCGTCACTTCGCGGACAAGAATGAGGGGCAGCGTGGGGCGTTCGTTGAGGCGCGTCCCAATCCCTTCCTCGTCGCGTAAGGCGGGCAGGTTCCAGACATTTTGCACCGCCTCAGCGCGGCCCGTGTGAGCGCGCTGTTTTGTTTCGAGATCGAGCAGCCACTCCTTCCAGGCAGGTCGATCTTCTTCCGACCGCGGCTGGTAGGTCGCTTCCAACCACGGGCGAATGTCGGTGGGAAGATGCACGGTCTCTTTGCCGTGCCACTGCTCGAGAGTGCGGAGCAGGACGTAAGGCGCATAGACGCGCGCCTTCTTTCCCAGCAGCTCGCGCAGCGTCTTCTTGTCGGGCTCGGCCTGCAGATCCTTAATCGTGGCGACCTCCTCGATGATCCATAGCTCCGGTTGAGCGATCGGGCGTGGTTTCTCCTGGCGGTGCCGCCAGAGACGGCCGAGACGCTGAAAGAGCATGTCGGTTGGCGCCAGTTCGCTAATGAGTAGGTCGGCGTCGAGATCGACGGACTGTTCAACAACCTGCGTGCCAATGAGGAGGCAACCGTTCGGCCGATATTGCCGGTCCTTGCCCAATCTGCGCATCCACGTTTCCTCCAACTCCTGACGCCGAAAGAATGGAAATCGCGAGTGAAGCAATCCCAGCGCCGGATCGCCTTCGCGGCGTTCGCCGCAGAGCGTGCGATAAGTGGCTTGCGCACGATCCACTGTATTACAAATCCAGAGCACGCATGCGCCTTTGCGAGCGGCCCCCAAGGCGTCGGCGAACAGACTCATTTCGGGACGGAAGCGGATGCGCACGAGCGAACTCGAAGTCCCCAGCTCGATCGGATGCGGCTGAATCCGACCTTCGGCTGCAACGCCGTTGATCACAGCGACAGGCTCGCTCGCCTTGAAGAATTCAGGTTTTAGATTGCCCAGAAGCTTTTCGCGCCTCTCTCCGGTAAGAGTGGCCGAGAGAATGATCACGGTGCAGCGGAGTTTGCGCAGCGCACGAATGAGCGCCTCGATCAACGTGCCGGTGAAGACATCGTAGGAGTGAATTTCATCCAGGATGACGACTTTGCCCGCGAGCGCGAAGTGCCGAACGAAAAAGTGTCTTACCGCTATCACTCCGAGCAAAGCCTGGTCGACGGTGCCGACACCAAATGGAGCAAGCAGCGCGCGCTTGGTTGAGGC
The DNA here is from genome assembly GCA_038234295.1 of Chthoniobacterales bacterium. GTDB lineage: Bacteria > Verrucomicrobiota > Verrucomicrobiia > Chthoniobacterales > UBA10450 > Palsa-1392. Next base: position 21,724 of record JBBSUP010000028.1, on the reverse strand, counting down.
AAACCAATCCCGGGCCTCGCGCCGTTGACCGTTCGGCTGCGTGGCCCGGAATAAGGGAAACTCCAGGTGCTTATCCAGAAGCCACGACCCGCCATGGACGAGGCGAGGAGCGCGCGGTCCGATGCGAGCGAGAAAAGCGCCCACCCGCTCGTGGATCCGACTGCTTGTCGCCTGCGTCGGAAGCGCGAAGTAAAGGCCGCTCGCGTTTCCTGCGCAGATCAAATGATAGGCCGCAGCCAGCGCCGCCTCCGTTTTGCCCAAGCCCATGGGGGCTTCAAGCACATAAACGCCGGGCTGCCGGATCACTTCAAGCGCCGCGGATTGGAGATCGTTAGGTGGGAAATCAAAGAGCTGCGAAAAGGAGAGCCCAGACCTGATTGGCGGAGGCTCCAATCCGATCCGCTGCAACGCCGCGGTCGCCGCTGCGCGGGCCGCTTCCACCTCGGCCGGGAAGTCGGCACACGCGGGCGAAAAGAATGTCTCATCGGAGCCAATCCAGTCCGCCACGGTGATCAATCCAGCGGTCTGCCAAAGCACGGAAAGATCATCCAGTTCAAGGTGCGGCAGTGGACCGGACCCTCCGAGGATCGCAGCCAGCTCATCCGCCAATCGCCGGCGCTGTGCTTCCCAGAGATCGTTAGGCAAAATTCCGGATCTTTCTGCGGCCTTCCATTCCCCTCGCCAATGCGGCGCGCCATGATGCATCCCGACTCCGGCCGCCCAAAGCGCCGCGTCGCTCGCACTGAGCCCGAGCTGTTCCCGCAAAATGTGCTGAACGGAAAACTGACTGACCTTCGAATGATCCGATTCCGCTTTAATCCATTCCAGCGTCTGCGCTGCAAGTTGAAGATTTTGTTCAATCAGCCAAGCCGGGCACTTCCGTTGGAATCCCGGGCTGATTTTCCCCACGTCGTGCAGCGCGGCGAGTGTGGCCATGCCGCCTGGCATCAGTGGACGGAGAGCTGGCGGAAGCAAGGCGATCAGCGACTCGGCGACACACCCCACATTCAGGCAATGGTCCCGCACGGAAATGCCGGGGACCATCTCGCCGGAACGGTCCGCGACCGTCTTCGCCCAGAAGTTCGAGGGAGAATTTTCCGCCGGGGAGGACGAATCGGTCGACACAGCATTCGAACTAGACCAAGAGCTCAGCGCCAGCGTCAAGGGTCATGCGAAACGGGGGTTGCGGGGGCGACATGCCGCAAGGACGAAGAAGAAATTGCGGGGGCGGGATTTGAACCCGCGGCCTTCAGGTTATGAGCCTGACGAGCTACCAGACTGCTCCACCCCGCGCTCTTGAGAGGCCAATTATGGCTGCCTTTTTCGTGAACGCAACCGCGCAATTTACGCCGCCGTGCGCGCCCGACAAATTACTTGCCGCTGCGACCTGACAAGGCAACTTATGTGCTCCCGCAGCCGCGGGCCCCGGCAAAATCCAGCGTAGCTCAGTGGTAGAGCGGTCGGCTGTTAACCGATTGGTCGTAGGTTCGAGTCCTACCGCTGGAGCCACGCCGCCAGGCGCTCATCGCTCCCCTGTAGGCGCTTCGCTCTGCGAAGCGCGGGGGGAATCGCTGATCGGAGGTCGGTTTTAAGTGGAGAGCCGCCCTCGCGCTTCGCAGAGCGAAGCGTCTACAGGGTCGGCTTCAGGCGAAAGCTGGCATCCAACTTCCGGCCAGCCGGAATTGTTTGGATGCCGTCTTTGTTTTCGAAGGCGCGCTGATCGTGTCGATCGGTCAGGCCCCAACAGGGCTCGACGCAGAGGAAAGCGCCACCGTCAGACCACAGTGTGACGTATGGGACAGCGCCGACATCGATCGCTACTTCCCGACCGCTTGGCGGATCGCGGAAGAGGAAGATGCGCTCGGGCACATCGACGAGTTCGAGAATGTAAGAGCCGGGAAGTTTCGCGCGCTCGAACGGCATCGCGCCGCCCTTGAAATCGATCTCTTCAGTTTCACCGCTGAGGTAGTTGTCAGGCGAGAACCAGCGGCGGTAGCGACCGGCCGGCATTTCTAGTTCGAAGCTCTCGAAACTGGTCGCGACCAACCCGGGATGCAGCCCAAACTCGAGATGCGCCGTGAGTTCCGACTCGTGGTTTTCAAACTCAAAACCGACCTCCACGAGCCCGTCGCGTAAGGTATAGCGGAGCGCGAGCGAAACCTGGAGCGGGTATTCGACCTCTTCGAACTCGTTAGGCGAAATCCGATAGGTGAGGGTGGCGGCGGCCGTGCCGAGCTGCGCGCTCACATCAGTGAATGTTTTATGCCGCAAAAAACTGTGAGTCCCCCCGCGGATTTCCTGCCCGCGATACAAGCTCCGCTCGTCCTTCAACCGATGCAGGAAATATCCCATCACGGTCGCATGATTCGCCCAGCCGCTGGCCGGTTTCGTGAGGTCGTTGTCGCGATGGAGAAAACCGATCCACGCGCCGGAAGCGTCGCGTCGCGCCACGCTCACAAGCTCGGCCCCGAGACGGCTAACGATGATGCGCAGGCCGTCGGCTTCGTCGGTGAGCACGTCGAGGAGCCGTCCGTCGCGGTCCTCTTCCCGGTGAGAAAAGTTCATTGCTCCTCAATAGCAGGCGAAGCGAGCGAGCTCAAAACAAGCCTTGTCATCCCGAACCGGCGCAGCGCGGCGAGGGATCTCCCAAGCGTTGTCCGACGGCAGTTGGACAAGGCACGCCGGATGACGCTTGTGAGGTCCCTCGCTCTGCTCGGGATGACAGCAGTCTTGCGTGACCCGCCGCCCGATCGTGGCCTGCTCCTACGGGAAAAGCCCGCGCGCCGCTTTCGCTTTCATCACGCGCTCAACGCCGATCGCCATCGCGGCGGTGCGGTGCGAGACGTTGTCGGCCTTGGCACGCCGGATCATCTGCGTGAACGAATGCTCGAGGATGCGGAAAAGTTTGTCGGTCACTTCCGTTTCCGTCCAGAGGTAGGACTGCAGACCCTGGACCCACTCGAAGTAGGAAACGATCACGCCGCCGGCGTTGCAGAGGATGTCCGGGATGACGAAGATTTCGTCCCACCGTTTGTTCAAAATCAGATCGGCTTCCGGCGTTGTCGGACCATTCGCGCCCTCGGCGAGGATGCGGCACTTGAGCTTCGCGGCGTTCTTCTCGTTGATCACGCGATCGACGGCGGCGGGAACGAGCACATCGCATTTCATCTCGAGGAGTTCTTTCGGGTCCACGCGGTCGCCCTGGTCGAAAGCTTTCAGCGTTCCCTTCTTCATCACGTGCTGATCGGCCGCCTTGATGTCGATGCCCTTCGGGTTGTAGAGCGCGGTCGTGTGATCGCTGATCCCGACGATCTTGACCCCGGTTTTCAAGCCTAACGACAGCGCCGCGACCGAGCCGACGTTACCGAATCCCTGCACGATCGCGGTGCATTTTTCCGGCTTCATCTTGAGCATGTCCATCGCGCGCTCGACCAGGTAAACCACGCCGCGCCCGGTCGATTCGCGCCGGCCTTCGGTGCCGCCGATCGAGACTGGTTTGCCGGTGACAATCTCGTTCACGCAATAGCCCTGATAGACCGAGTAGGTGTCCATGAACCAGGCCATGACCTGCTCGTTCGTGCCCATGTCGGGGCCCATGATGTCGGTGTGCGGCCCGACGAACGGGATCATCTCCTGCATGTAACGGCGCGAGATGGCTTCGAGTTCGTTCCGCGAGAGTTTGGTGGGGTCGCAGGCGACGCCGCCTTTCGCTCCGCCGTAGGGCAAATTGTTGAGCGCGCATTTCCAACTCATCCACATCGCGAGCGCGGCGGTTTCACCCATCGAGAGATCGGGCGAGAAACGCGTGCCGCCCTTGGTCGGTCCGAGCGTGAGGTGATGCTGCACGCGGTAGCCCTGGAAGGTTTTGGTGCTGCCATCGTCCATGTGCACCGGGAGGGTCACGGCCAGGGCGCGCTTCGGCATCATCAGCCGGTCGCGATGATTTTTGTCGATGTTCAGGTAATCGGCGATGACCTGGAATTGATCGCAGGCCATCGTGAAAACGTCGTCTTCGTAGATGTGGTGCATAAAGGGCGGAGCCAGCAGGAATGGTGCGCCGGCGAGTCAGGGCTCTATCTCAATCGATTGATTTCGCACGTCAACTTGAAACAAAGTTGAAACAACGGCGGCGCAAGACCGGGCTGCCGCCCTTCGACTCGGCTTGGGACGTTCGGGTAGCGCCCACGTCCCGTGGGCTGGTCGCGGTGTTCCACCGCGACGAACTTTCCTCGCGGCGTCATCGTGGAGGATGAGGCGGCGCGGAAAGGAAAGTTCGCGACGGTGGAACACCGTCGCCAGCCCACGGAACGTGGGCGCTACCCAGAGTCGCCCGGTGTCGCCTAACGAAAACGCTTCATCGCCAGAGCGACCACTTCGTGCAGCTCCGCAATCCCGAGCAGATACGCCGTTACGAAAAACGCACTGCCGCCGAGCGCGATCGTGACGAGAACGTCGGCAATTCGCTTCCATTCCGGGAGCCGGGTCGCGTCGGGAAAAACGAAATGCTGCGCGCTCCAGCAGACGGCGCCGAGGACCGCGCCCGCGAGCGCGATTCTGCCTAACGAGGCCAGCATCGCGCCGGTTTCCAGCCGGCCGGTGTAATGGCGCATCATCGCGTAAAGGAGCAGAAAATTCGTCGTCGCGACGAAACTGGTCGAGAGCGCCAGCCCGCGATGGCCGAGGCCAAGATGGAAGGTAAAAAGCCAGTTCAGCGCGAAATTCACCGCGATCGAAACGAGGCTCACAAGCATCGGCAGATGCCGTTTATCGAGCGCGTAAAAGGCGGGCGCGAGCACCTTCACACCCGCATAAGCGGCGAGGCCGAGGGCGTAAAATTGCAGCGCTTCCGCCGTCCGCACGGTCGAGTCCGCGGTGAAACGCCCGTGCTGATAGATCACCGCGATGATCGGCTCCGCGAGAATCACGAGCCCGATCGCCGAGGGAATCGTCAGCAGCATCACCAACCGCATGGCGTGCGCGAGCGCGCCGCGGAATTCCTCCTTGTTGCCGGTCGCCGCGCTCCGCGAGACGAGCGGAAGCGTCACCGTCGCGATGGCCACGCCGAAGACGCCGAGCGGGAGCTGCATCAGGCGAAAGGCGATATTCAGCCAGGTGATCGGGCCGTTGCCTAACGATGACGCGAAGCCGCTGTTGACCGCGACATTTACCTGCACCGCGCTCGCCGCGATCGTCGCCGGGCCCATCAGCGCGAGGATGGTGCGCACGCCGGGATCGCGCCAATTGAAGTCGAAACGGAAACGAAACCCGACGCCGCCCGCGGCCGGCAACTGCACCAAAAGTTGGAGCAACCCGCCGAGCAAAGTCCCGATCGCGAGCCCGACCAGCCCGCGCTCGCCGAAGTGCGGATGCCGCCAATCCGCCTGCGGCTCGAGCAGGTAACACAGCGTCACCCCGCCGACGATCGACCCGATATTGAAGAAGCTCGAAGCGAGCGCCGGCATCCCGAAAACATGCTTCGCATTGAGCATCCCCATGACCAGCGCCGCGAGCGAAACGAGGAGGATGAACGGAAACATGATCCGCGTGAGCTGGATCGTGAGCGCCGCTTTTTCCGCCGCAAACCCAGGCGCGAGCACGCCGATCACAAATGGCGCGAAGAGGATTCCGAGCAGCGTCATCCCGCTCATGAAAACCAGTGTAAGCGTCGCGACCTTGCTCGCGAGCCGCCACGCCGATTGGTCGCCTTCCGTCGCGATCCGGCGGGAGAACGTGGTCACGAACGCGGTCGAGAGCGCGCCTTCGGCAAAGAGATCGCGCAACATGTTCGGCGCGCGAAATGCGGTTAGGAACGCGTCCATGTTTTTCGAGGCGCCGAAGAGCGCGGCGATCACCGTCTCGCGCACGAGCCCGAGCAGCCGGCTGCACATCACGGCGAGGCCGACGATGCTCGTCGCCTTCGTGCTCACGCGTTGGTTTCCCGGGCCGGACATGGGCAGGAAAGGAACAACCGAAGCCGGTTTGTGAAAGCGGAAATATTCGGCAGCGAATCATCCCCGAGCACCCCACGTCTGTCATCCTGAGCAGAGCGGAGGATCTCGCAGGCGTTGCTCGGCGTCACTTGTCTCAACGGCGTCGCAGGACGCTTGGGAGATCCTTCGCCGCGCTGCGCCGGCTCAGGATGACAACTGAAGCGGGGGCGGGTGCGCGGCGTTAATGATCTGGGTTCAGATCGTAAATCTCGACCAGCGCAATCCCGCTGCTCTCCCCCGCCCCGCGCACGATCGCGGTGTAACTGCCGGGAATAAGATCGCAGAGGGTGGCGGCGTCCCGGTCATCGTTAGGCGCGAGACCGGTTTCGGTGATGGCGGCTTCCTGGTCGCTCCGCCAATCATCGTTCGCGGCGACGAGCGTGCCGCTGACGTCGCGCACTTCGAGGGTCGGATCAGCGAGCGGACCGGAAACCTGCTCCGCCGCCAAGTCGGGTCCGATCGCACGCACGAGGACGCTCTCGCCGTTATCGCCGCGCACGATCAAACCGCCAATCAGCACCTGGTCGCCGGGCGCGACGCGAGCGCGCGTTGAGAGGTTGACGAGCCGGCTCGAAGGCGCGGCTTCCGGCGGGTCGAGCGGATCCAGATCGAAGATTTCCACGAGGCTGAGGCCTTTTCCTCCCGCCGCTCCGCGCACTTGGACGGTGTATCTCCCGGTCGGCAGATCCGCGACGATCGCGGCCTCGCGGTCGGAGGTGGGCGCGACGCCGGTGGCCGCGATTTCCGCCTCCTGATCGCTGCGCCAGTTGTCGTTCGCGGCGACGATCGCGCCACTCGCGTCGTGCAACTCCAGAGTCGGATCGATCAAACGCCCCGGCAACTTCACGCCACCGACCGCGAGCGACGGGCCGAGCCCGCGAAGCAGGACTTTTTTACTGGCAGCTGCCGGTCCGGCGAAGGGTGGCTCGCGCACGAAGAAACCTGCGATCAGAATGTTGTCGCCCACTCCGACATGCCCGCGCGACGAAAGATTCGCGAGCTGCACAGAAAAATCGGTGTGCAGTTCCGAAGTGTTACCGGCGGCGTCGGTAGCGGTCGCGTTCAAGCCGACGTCGAGCGGTTCCGGGCTGAACTCGTAGCTGAAATACGCGATGCCGGCTGCGTCGGTCGTGATCGTCTCGGTCTTCTTCAAGTTCGCCACGGTCGCGATCTGGCCGTTGGCGGTGGCCTTCAGCTGCTCGGTGTAAAACTGGAGCGTGAACGTGGTCGAGGGCGTGCTGTTCAATCCGCCGCTCACCACGAGACGATCGAGCTGGAACGATGTGGAAGTGATGATTGGATAATTCTGGAGTTCGTTAGGCCCGGTGTCGCCGTCGCCGAGATCGTTGCGGGTCGGGCCGTCAAACGCGCCGCTCGCGTCGAGGTCGATCTTGAGCACGGTCGCGAAGAGACTGTTCGAGAGGATGGAATTCCCGAACGCGGGATGATCGGCGTCGCGCTCCTGCACGCGCACCCCGCGCGGGTTGAACCAAATCCGATTACCCGCGCCGCTGGCGAGGCCGCCGACGACGTTGTCCGATCCGGAAATGGAAATGCCGACGACCGTGTTCGGCAACTCCGACGCGCCGTCGCTCCCGGTCCCGATGAAGTTGCCGACAACGACGTTTCCGGTCCCGGCGGACCCGATGTTTACGCCGATTTGGTTGCCCGAGATGACGTTGGCCGCTTCCGCCACGAAGCCGCCGATCTGCGTGGTCTCGCCGAAAACGAAGCATCCCGTGCCGTTCCCCATTGCTTCAACGCCCGCGGGGTCGGTGCCGATGTAATTTCCCTGCACCAGATTCCCTGCGGCCGTGGGGTCGATGCCGATGCCGAGGTTGTTCTGGGCGACGATATTGCGGTTGGCGGGGGCAGTTCCGCCGATGCTGTTATTTGCCGAACAAACGCGCAGGCCGGTGGAGTTGCCGCCGTTTTGCAGCTCATCGGAACTGAGCCCGATGAAGTTCCCTTCGACCGTGTTGTTACCGCCGTCCTGCAAAATAATCGCCGTCCCGTCGAACAGAAGTTCACCCGTGAGGAAGTTGATGAGGGCGGGAAATCCGGTGAGCGCGAGCCCGCGCACGGTCGACGCGCCGGCGCTGATGACCAGCCCGTGATGCGGCATCGGCGGATCTCCGGAAATCTGACCATCGATCCGAACGAGAATGACGGCATTGTCGCCGACGGCCAGCGTGTTCGGTGTCGCTCCGGGCTGGGTGTAACCGTCGATCGTGAGGGGATCGGTCACCTCCGGCAGCCCGGTCGCGCCGACGGCGATCGTGTGCACGCCGCCGCCCGGGAGGTTGAATGCGATCGTGTCGGGACCGGGGCGCGCGTTCGCGGCCGCGATTGCTTCCGTGAGCGAGCCGGGACCGAGAGCAGCAGCAGTGGTGACCGGGAAAGTGTCGGCGCGGACCGAAACGAGGTGCAGCCAGACCATCGCTGCACCCACCAACCAGGGGGCAATTTTCATTTCGAAAATCTGCCCAAAAAACCGCAAGGCGACGAGCAAAATCTATTCGTTAGGCAGACTCCGCGAGGCCCGAAAACTGAGAGGGCGTCTAACCTCGGTCATTCCGAGCGGAGCGCAGCGCAGTCGAGGAATCCCGTGGAGTGAGCTTTAAGTAACGCCACGGGATCCCTCGACTCCGCCCCCGCCTCCGCGGGGGCTCCGCTCGGGATGACACGAGTTTTTAGACGCCCTCTGAAGCCGCTATTTCAGGAACAGGCTCATGCTCGAGAGATCGATGATCCCGTGTTGCGGAGCGAGCACGTCGCCGCCGAGCAAGCCGTCGATCTTTATATTCGCGGCCGCCGAGAGCATCTCGCTGATGCCACCGACCACGAACATCGATTGCGTCGGCAATGTGAATTTCCCGATCGTCAGCCCGCGCACCGGCGCGACATCGCCGACGTGGCGTTCGCCATTCACGTCGGTGAAATACATTCGCGTCGGCCGCGCCGCGAGGTGCGCCGCGTGCGCGACTTGCGAGCTGAGCTCCGTGTTGAACGCGCCCGTATCGACGAGGAACCGGCCTTCGTAGCCTTTCAACTTAAACGGCACGGTGAAGAGATGCCCTTCCTCCTCACGCAAAGGGACGCGGGTGTAGCCCATCTTCGCGAGCATCGGCGCGAGGCTGACCGCGCGTTTCGCGTCCGTCCGGAAAAAAATCTGTCGCGTCCGGCAATTAATGATTGCCTTGTAGTGCAGCAAAATATCCGACCCGAGCAGACCGACGAGCGGCTTGCGACCGGTCCGGCTGAGCATGGCAAACTTCGCGCGGCGCGTATCGAGCATCATGATCGGCCCGCCGCCGAAATCCATCGTGCCCGCGCGCAGGCTGTCGACCAAGCCGACCTCGAGCGCCTGGTTTTTGATGTAGGCGAATCGCCCGTAGGGCGAATCGGAAGGAGCCGGCTTTACGCCGTCGGCTTTAGCGCGGGCGCGATCGAGCACCGTCGTGGAAGCACCGGTGTCGACGGCGAAATTTTCCGGGTGGCCATTCACAAACACCGTAATCGCGAGGTGATTCACCATGTTCAGGTCGGCCTGCACCGAGGCGTAACCGGGAATCTGCGGGATCGGATTGGGCGTCGCGCCGATCGCCATCGGCGCGAGCGCGAGGACGAGAAGGAAAAATAACTTCTTCACCGGTCGAGATGCAGATCCGCAAGCGGTGCGCTCGCTTCGCGATAGGACTGATGATTCTGGTAAAGCGCGAGGCGCTTCTTCGCGCCGGCGAGCCGGTTATCTTTTAACATCGAGACCGCGCGTTTTTCATCACGCACCGCGGCATCGAATTGCCCAACCTCCGCTTCCGCCGCCGCCAGCGTGTCGATCAATCCGGCTTCCCGATTACTCGTCGCGGCGCAAGCGTCGCGCGCCAGCTTTACCGCCCGTTTTCCATCGCGCACCTGCGCCTCCGGGCAGGTTGCGAGGAACCAGGCGAGGTCGTTTGCGAAGACGTAATTTCGCTTGTTCGTGCTCAGCGCTTTCTCGAAATCCGCCCGGGCCGCGCGGTAGTTGCGCATCGCGTAGTGAATCTGCGCGCGCACCTCGTAGACCTCCCCTTCCGCGATCGGCGATTCCGCGCGGACCAGCGGCAGCGCCGCGGCGCAATCCTCGAGCGCGCGGTCGTAGCGATGCATCGCGGCATGCACGGCCGCGGCGATCAACCGGGCCTGCGCCAACTTCGGGAACTGCTTCACGAACGCCTCGAGATCTCGCTCGGCCGCTTTCTCATTTTTCGCCGCGAGATCGGCGCCGATTTTTTTCCCAAGATCGCGGACTACCTGATCGCGCCCGGTCCGGCTTTCCGTCCAAGTCGAACCCCAGCCGCGCGTTTGGGCGCGGGCCATCGGCGCGACAAGGACGAGGGCGAAGAGGAGGACGAAGAGGTGGCGCATAAAAGACTGCGCGGTATCGCGCGAAACGTTTCAGGCGTCAATCTTCTTCCGCGAAAACCGGAGCCGGTTAGAGACCGGTCGGACGATCGAGAAACTCCCACGGCACCTCGAACTTTTCCGCAAGCTCGGCCGCGAGTGCTTTCACGCCAAAGGTCTCGGTCGCGTAATGCCCGCCGAGGAAAAGATTGATCCCAAGTTCCTCTGCCGCGACCGCCGCCCAATGCGGCGCTTCACCGGTGATGTAGCTGTCGATCCCGGCCTTCGCCGCCGCGGATATCTCGCCGCCCGCGCCGCCCGTGACCCACCCGACCCGGCGCACCTCCATCGGTCCCGCGCCGATGCACCGCACCGGACCGCCTAACGACTCCTCGAGTTTCGTGAGCAGCTCGTCGCGCCGCATTTCCGTCTCCACGCGCAAGCCGATCGTCCGGCCTTTCACCTCAAGAAACGGCTCCGTTTTTTCGAAGCCCAGCGCCGTGGCGAGAAGCGCGTTATTCCCGAGCCGCGGATGAAAATCGAGCGGCAGATGCGCGCTGTAGAGCGCGAGATTCCTGGAAAAAGCGAGCCGAAGCGCGCGCCCGACCGGGCCGGTCAGCGGCTGGAGCCCCTGCCAGAAAAAGCCGTGATGCACCACGAGCAGATCGATCTCGCGCTCCGCCGCCATCTGGAACGTCGCGCCCGAAGCGTCGACCGCGGCGCCGATTTTGGTGACGCTACCATCGTTCTCGATCTGCAATCCATTGAGTGCATTCGGGTAATCCTCGATCTCGGGAAGACGGAGAAATTCATCGGCATAACGAACGATCTCAGTGAGTGCGGCCATTCCGCAATTTGCAGCTTCCCGAGGAATTTGAAGCGGAAAAAAGCCCTGGCCGCGCATGGCGCGTTAGCGTTGTAGCCGGGGGCGGTGACCCCCGCCAGTTGCAACTGGCGCCCCATCCCGCCGGGGTCACCGCCCCCGGCTACAAGGGCAGCCGCGCCCGGCGCTTGACGACCTTTCACCCGCCGGACATCGTGCTTGCGCAGCCGAACTCACCCTAACGAAAAGGACTCTCGTGGAATATACAGACACACCCGTCGCGGAATCAGCCGAGCAACCGTTCACCGCGCCGAGCGAGGCGCGCGGTTTTTACGACACCACCGCCGAGGGCGCGGCCAGCGACATGGTCGCGGTGCTCCTGAGCATCATGCCGGGCCTCGGGCACATCTATAAAGGACATCGCCTCATTGGCATGTTGATCATGTTTGTCGGGCTCCCGATGTCGATCGCCCTCGCGCTCCTGACCGCGACCTTCACCGCGGGGTTCGGCTTCTTCCTCCTCCCGATCTTCTGGATCGCGGTGATGGTGCATGTCTGGGCGATCCCCGACCGAATCGCGCCAACCGTCTCGGACGATGGCGAGCAGTACTGACGCGCCCAACCTCGCGCCCGCGCAACGCCTCACTCCCCTGTAGACGTTTCGCTCTGCGAAAAGCGGGTGTGCGCCCGACACACTCTGAAGTCGTCTTCAAAAGTATCGAAGTTTGCCCCCGCGCTTCGCAGAGCGAAGCGTCTACAGGGCGACGACCGCGGCGTGGATCTCCTCGAGAATCTCGCGCAGGCCGTAGCGGAAGTTCCACTCCGGATAATGCTCGCGGAATTTCCGGACGTCGCTGATCCACCAAATGTGATCGCCGCTGCGGTTCTCCTCGACGTATTCCCACGAAAGTTTGCGGCCGCTGATTTCCTCGCAGAGCTCGATCGCCTCAAGCATGGAGCAGTTGCTGTGGCGGCTTCCGCCCATGTTGTAGACCTCGCCGACGCGCGGCTGCCTAACGAATGCAACAAACGCCGCGACCAGGTCAAAGCTGTGGATGTTGTCGCGCACCTGTTTCCCCTTGTAACCAAAAACACGATAAGGCCGGCCGCTCACGGTGCACTTCATGAGGTAGCTGAGGAACCCGTGTAGCTCCGTCCCCGCATGCGCCGGACCGGTCAGGCAACCGCCGCGAAAGCAGGCAGTCGGCATTCCAAAATAGCGGCCGTATTCCTGCACGAGCACATCGGCCGCGACCTTCGACGCGCCGAAGAGCGAATGCTTCGTCTGGTCGATGCTCATGCTCTCGGAAATGCCCGGCTCGTATTCGTGGCCGGGCTCGATCTCCCAGCGCAGTGGCAGTTCCTGGAGCGGCAACCTATTCGGCGTGTCGCCATAGACCTTGTTCGTCGAAGTGAAGACGAACGGCGTTTCCGGGCAAAACTTCCGGGCCGCTTCGAGCAGGTTGAGCGTGCCATTCGCGTTCACCGTGAAATCCATCTGCGGATCGCGCGCGGCCCAGTCATGCGACGGTTGCGCCGCGGTGTGCACGATCGCGGCGAGCGCGCGGCCGTGTTGCGCGAAGGTTTCGTTCACCGCCGAGAGATCGCGAATGTCGATCGCGCGATGCTCGTAACCTGGGACCGTCGCGATGAGGTCGTCGCGGCTCTTCTGGGTGGAGGCTTCCTCGCCGAAAAAACGTTGCCGCAGGTCGTTATCGATCCCGACCACCTGATAACCTTCGCGCGCGAAACGCCGGACGGTTTCCGAGCCGATCAAACCGGCGGAGCCGGTCACCAAAACCGTGCGCGCCGTCTGCACTCGTTAGGCCGGTTCGCCGATCATCCAGGTGAGCTCGCCGTTTTCCGGGGCGACCCGGGCGGACGGAAATTCGGAGTCGCCCGCGAGGACGCGCGCAAGGAGCTCGTGATTCTTCCCGCCGCTGACCAGGAAGAGAACGTGCCGCGAATGATTGAGCATCGGGAACGTCATCGTTAGGCGCCAGCAGTTGAACTTCGGGACGAAATTGGAAACCACCCGGCGCGACTGCTCCTCCAGCGCGAGGGTCCCCGGAAAAAGCGAAGCGGTGTGACCGTCGTCGCCCAACCCGAGGAGCATCAGGTCGTGCCGATAAATCATCTCGCCGCGCTGCGTCGCGAGCAGGCTGAGCTGATCCTCATATTCCTGCGCAGCGCGCGGCGGATCGAGCTCGCCTTTCATCCGCAAAATCGACGAGTCCGGCACGGCGAAGGGCGCAAACAAACTCTCGCGCGCCATCCGATAATTGCTCTGCGCGTCATCCGGCGGCACGCAGCGTTCGTCGCCAAAAGTGAACCGCACCTTCTCCCATGGCAGGTCCGGCGCGAGCCGACCAAACTCCGTGTAGATCGGCCGGGGCGTGTTCCCGCCGGAGAGCGCGATCCGAAATTCCCCGCGCTCCGCAATCGCCGCGCGCGCTTCCTTCCGGATAAACTCGGCCGCGTCTGCGACAAGGTTGCTCGTGCGAAGGACAGCGCGTTCACCCATGGCTCAGATCGCGCAATGGGTGCGGCCGTGTTTGCGGAGGTATTCCTGATGATATTCCTCCGCACGATAAAAAGTCGGTGCCTCCTCGATCTCGGTTACGATCGGGCGCGGGAATTTGCCGCTCTGGTCGAGCTCGGCGCGCTTCTTTTCCGCGGCGGATTTTTGCTCGGGCGAGTGGGTGAAAACGACCGAGCGATATTGCGAGCCCACGTCGGGCCCCTGGCGATTGCGCGTGGTCGGATTGTGATTCGCCCAGAAGACGTCGAGCAACTTGTCGTAGCTCACTTCCGCGGGATCGAACTCGACCTCGACCACTTCGGCGTGGCCGGTGTCGCGCCGGCATACGTCCTCATAACTCGGATTCTCCGTCGCGCCGCCGGCATAGCCGCTCACGGCTGATTTCACTCCCGGGATATTCCGGAACATTTCCTCGACGCCCCAGAAACAACCGGCGCCGAAAGTCGCTTTTTCAATGCTCATGCAGGTAACATCCCTACGAAGAAGGTGCGACGCAACCGGCCTAACGATGGCGGAAAATTAACCGCAGAGAGCGCAGAGGTCGCAGAGAGGGAGAAATAACTTCCTCAAAACTCCGCCTCCGCGTCTTCCTCTGCGCTCTCTGCGTCCTCTGCGGTTAAAATTAAATCACCATCCCGCCATCGACCGTCAGCACCTGGCCGGTGATGTATTTCGCTTCCGGCGCGGCCAGAAAGGCGACCGCCGCCGCGATGTCGTCGCCCTCGCCGAATTTACCCAGCGGGATCTTGCCGAGGATCGCTTCCTTTATCTGGTCGTTTAGCACGTCAGTCATGTCCGTGACGATGAACCCGGGCGCGACCGCGTTCACGGTGATGCCGCGGCTCGCGAGCTCGCGTGCGAGCGTTTTCGTTAGGCCGATCAACCCGGCTTTGCTCGCGGAATAGTTCGCCTGTCCAGCGTTGCCGGTGAGGCCGGCGATCGAACTGATGTTGATGATGCGGCCGCTGCGCTGCTTGATCATCGAGCGCATCACGGCCTGCGTGAAGATGAAGGCACCTTTCAAATTCGTATCCATGACCGTGTCCCAATCTTCGATCGACATGCGCATGCTCAGCCCGTCGCGGGTCACACCGGCGTTGTTCACGAGAATGTCGACGCGGCCGAAATCCTCGAGAATTTTCGCGCCCGTCCGCTGCACGGCAGCGGGATCGGCGATATCGACAGCGTAGGGTTTAGCGGCATCGGCGCGCCCGACGTTGATCTCATCGGCGGTGCGTTTCGACGTCTCTTCGCTCCGGCTCACGGACGCGACCCGGGCTCCTTCTCTGGCCAGACGCAAAGCGATCGCGTGACCGATCCCCCGCCCCGCTCCCGTCACAATCGCGACCTGATTTTCGAATCTCATCATGGGGAATGTTTAACCGCAGAGAGCGCAGAGGTCGCAGAGAAAAGTTAAACGTGATTATCATCCCGAGCGGAGCGCAGCGGAGCCGAGGGATCCCGTGGGGTTTCTGGGAAGATCTCGTGCACGGGCTTCCCAGCAGCTCCACGGGATCCCTCGACTCCGCTGCGCTGCGCTCGGGATGACGGATTGGGCTCCTCCCGCTACGGCTTCTCGCTCGCGTAGTTTACGACCTTGCCCTCTTTCATGACGAAGAAGACGCGCTGGGTCGCGGTGATGTCCGCGGTTGGATCACCCGGCAGCGCGATGATGTCGGCGAGCTTGCCCTTCTCGAGCGTGCCCACTTTCGCGGCGATGCCTAACAAGTCCGCGTCGGCCGAGGTCGCGCTGATCAGCGCGTCGATCGGCTTCATCCCGAGCCCGGTCATGAGCACGAATTCCTTCGCGTTCAGCCCGTGTGGGAAGACGCCGGCGTCGGTGCCGAAGGAAATTTTCACGCCGGCTTTTAGTGCGTTCTGAAACATCTCCGTCCGGGCCGCGATCGCGGCGCGCGCCTTCTCCTGCACCGCTGGGGGATACTGGTCGATCTTCGGGAGAATCCAATCGGAGGCGAGCAAAGTGGGCGTGAGATAGGTTCCTTTTTGCTTCATCAACTGGAGCGTGTCCGGCTTGAGAAACGACCCGTGCTCGATCGAGTCGACCCCGGCGTTGATCGCTTCGCGGGCCGCGGTGTCGCCGTGGCAATGGACCGCAACTTTCTTCCGGAGACGGTGCGATTCGTCCACCAACACCTTCATTTCCTCGGCCGAGAACTGCGGGACATCGACCTCGTCGGTAAGCGAAAGCACGCCACCGGAAACCGCGGCCTTGATCACATCGGCGCCGTTTTTCACCTCGTAGCGCACGGCTTTGCGGATTTCCTCAGGGCCGTCGGCGATGCCGTCTGTGTAATCCATCTGCCGGCCAAAAAGCCCGTCACGAAACCCGCCGGAGCGATCAAAATGTCCGCCGGTCGCGCCGATTCCCTTGGTCGCGACGAGCATACGCGGACCTTCGACGATGCCGTGCGCGATCGCGTCGCGGAGCGCGACATCGACAAACGAATCGCTCCCCACATCGCGCACGGTGGTGAATCCGGCCACGAGCGTGGCGCGGGCGTTCGGGATCGATTTAAAGGCCATCGCCGGCACGCTTTCCTGGAGGTTTTTCAGGCGCAGTTCGTTGTAGCTGGCGGAGAAAAAATCGAGCGTGAGGTGGGTGTGCGCGTCGATAAAACCGGGCGAGAGCGTGGCGTCGCCGAGGTCGATCACGCGGAAGTTTGGCGGAATCGCGAGGCCGCTGCCGACCGCGGTGATGACGTTGCCCTCGACGAGGACGACGCCGTTCGCCGTGAGCGTTTTCGTTTTTCCGTCGAAAAGATGCGCCGCTTTCAGCGCGATCTGTGAGGGCTGCGTCTCCGCGCCTAACGAGTCACTGATGGATAAACCGCAGAGGACGCAGAGGGCGCAGAGAAAGCGAAGCCGAAGGAGCGAGACCATCGGGTTGATATAGAGAGCTGGTCGCGGCCGGACAAGATTCTTCGCGCGCGCGCCCGTTCTATGGAAACCGTGACAGATGCCAGCGGGTGGATGGATCGAGTCGTATGTGCCCGCGCGGCTCGATCGGCTGCCCTGGACGCGGCTGCATTGGCTGATCGTGATCGCGCTCGGCGCGACTTGGATTCTCGACGGGCTCGAAGTCACGCTGGCCGGCTCCGTCGGCGCGATGCTCACGCAAAAATCGACGCTGCATTTTAGCGCCGCGCAGGTCGGCGCGAGCGCGACCTTTTACCTCATCGGCGCGGTCTTCGGCGCGATGGTTTTCGGTTACGCCACGGATCGGCTCGGGCGCAAGAAGCTCTTCTTCATCACGGTCGCAGTTTATCTCGTGGCGACGGCGGCAACGGCGTTTTCGTGGAATTTCGCGAGCTACGTTTTCTTCCGTGCGCTCACCGGCGCGGGGATCGGCGGGGAATACGCGGCGATCAATTCCGCGATCGACGAGCTCATCCCGGCGCGGGTGCGCGGGCGGGTCGATCTCATCATCAACGGCACCTACTGGGTCGGCGCGGCGCTCGGCGCGGGCGCGACGCTTTGGCTGCTCGACCCGCGGCTCGTGCCGGTGTGGTTAGGCTGGCGGAGTGCGTTTGGCATCGGCGCGGTCCTCGGGTTGGGCGTGATCTTTTTCCGTCAGTGGGTTCCGGAAAGTCCGCGCTGGCTGATGATTCACGGGCGCGCCGCGGAGGCAGAAAAGATCGTCGCGCACTTTGAGGAAGTTGCCGGCACTTCCGGGCTACCGTTGCCTAACGAACCACCGACGCGGATTCAGACGCGCACGCACACGCCGTGGCGCGAGATCTGGAACGCGATCGTGCACGAGCATCGGCGGCGCTCCGTGCTCGGCTTCGTGCTCATGCTGACACAGGCGTTTTTCTACAACGCGATCTTCTTCACCTACCCGCTCGTGCTCATGAAATTTTACGGGGTGCCGGCGGAAAAGGCCGGGCTCTACCTGCTCCCGTTCGCACTCGGCAACGTCCTCGGGCCGATCGTGCTCGGGCACCTTTTCGACACGATTGGGCGCAAGCCGATGATCACCGCGACCTATGTGATCTCGGGCATTTTGCTCGCGTTCACTGGCGGGCTTTTCCAGGCCGGACTCCTCGATGCCCGTACGCAAACGATCGCGTGGATGGTGATTTTCTTCGTCGCCTCGGCCGCGGCGAGCTCGGCTTACCTGACCGTGAGCGAGATTTTTCCGCTGGAGATTCGCGGCTTCGCGATCGCGATTTTCTACGCGATCGGGACGCTCGCGGGCGGGGTGGGCGCGCCGCTGTTGTTCGGCTGGATCATCGGGACCGGGTCGAAGCCGGCGCTGTTTACCGGCTATCTGGTCGGCGCCGCGCTGATGGTGATCGGCGGCCTGACCGAAGCGTGGCTTGGTGTGCGCGCGGAAGGGCGCTCGCTCGAGAGCATCGCCGCGCCGCTCTCGAGTCGCGGGTAGCCCGCGATCGGGCCTCACTTTTGTCATCCCGAACCGGCAAAGCGCGGAGAGGGATCTCCCAAGCGTTGCTCGACGCTGGCTTGCCTAATGACACCGACAGACGCCTGTGAGATCCCTCGCCGTCGGCGCGGCTCGGGATGACACCTTAAAGGGCGGAGCAAACAGAGTTCGTTAGGCTGAGAGCTCGCTTCTTCTCCAAAGCTCACTTTTGTCATCCCGATCCGGCGAAGCGCGGAGAGGGATCTCCCAAGCGTTACTCGACGCTGGCTTGCCTAACGACACCGGCAGACGCCTGTGAGGTCCCTCGCCGTCTGCGCGGCTCGGGATGACAACTTAGAAGGGCGGGGCGGATCAGAGTTCGTTGTGCTGCGCGCTCGCTTTTTGCCCGAAGCGCATGAGCCAGTCCGGCAACGCAGCTTCCTCGCGCGCCTCCGCGCCGGACTTGAGTTCGTCGCCTTCGACGCCGACCGCTGAAGGCAACAGGCGGGTCGCGATTTTCATGAACTCACCCGTGAGGCTGGGGAAAAGCGCGTTGCCGATAATCCCCAGCCGCGCGTGCAGACCGATCGTGAGGGAGGCCTGTCCGCGCCGGCAGGCTTCGACGATTTTTCGCGCGGCGCGCTCGGCTTTGACGGAGGTAAACGGGAGTGACGCGGAGAGCGCGAACCAGGTGTATTCGGCGCCGTGATTCCCCTTGAATTGGGCGTGCACCTGCGAGCCGGTGCGCATCAATCCCGGCGTGACGGTGGTGACGTGAATGCCGTCGACCGCGAGTTCGCTGCGGAACGCATCGGACAAGCCGACGAGCGCGAACTTGCTCATGCTATAGGGCGCCATGTGCGGCACCGCCACTTTGCCGCCGATCGAGGCGATGTTGACGATGCGTCCCCCGCCCTGCCGCCGCATGTGCGGGATGACTTGCTGGATCAAATTGAAGGGCGCCCAGAAGTGCAGCTGGATCGACTTCTCGAAATCAGCGCGGCGCATGTTTTCGAGCGGACCGATCTCGATGATGCCGGCGTTGTTGATGAGCACGTCGACCGCGCCGAAGCGATCCAACACCGTCTCGATCGCGCCTAACGACTGCCCGCCATCGAGCAGATCGCAGGGGACCGCGAGCGCTTCCGCGCCGATCCCGCGCAGTTCGCGGCAAGCGGTTTCGAGCTCTTCCTGGTCCCGGGCGAGGAGGGAAATGCGCGCGCCTTCCATCGCGATCTGGCGCGCAATCGTGAGCCCGAGCCCACGCGAGCCACCCGTGATGACGACGGATTTCCCCATGAAGGAATAGCTGCTTCGCACGAGGCGTGAGACCGCCCAGGTGCCGAGTCCGATGCCGCCGAGAGTGAGGAAAAACGCGCGCTTCATGCGGCACTATACATTCGCGTGCGCGAACGCAGCCGTGGAGGGACGACCGCTGTGTCGTCCGTGCTTCTGAAGCGGGGACGGGACGGCGCCCGTCCCTCCATCTGCCTGACGAACGTCGGCTAGACGCTCGCGCGCGCCGGCGCGACCGGCGGCAGATTGTCGCCGGGAGGTTTGCGGAAGGTGAGCGCGAGGAGAAAGGCGACAAGGAGAATGCCTCCGCTGACGAAGAGCGGCGTGCGCGCATAACGCTCCACCGAAAAGCCAAGATCGAACATGAGCAGCCAGCCGCCTAACAATGGACCGACGAGCCGCCCCACGCTGCCGGCGGCCTGCATTAAACCAAGCGCGCGGCCTTGATAACTGCGATCGATCATCTGCGAAGCGAGGCCGTTGAGCGTCGGATTCACGAGGCCGTTGGCGATCGCGATCGCGCCGCAAACCACGAGCAACATCGGCAGCGAATGCGCGAGCGGCAGGAGCGTGAGCGAGACCGCGAGAAAGAAAAGACCGGTCCGGGCGAGTGCGGTCTCACCGAAAATTTTCACGAGCCGTCCGATCAAGCCGCCTTGTAGGATTACGCTGATGATGCCGATGAAGCCGAAGAGGTAACCGGTCTGGCGCGCGTCGTAGCCGAAGTGGCGATTCGTCAGGAGTGCGAAGAGCGTAGTCATGATCGCAAACCCGGTGATCGTGAAAAAATAGGTGACCACAATGGTGCCGAAGAGCCGGCCGTGGCCGTGCTGGAAAACCTCCGCGAAAGGGATGCGCTGATGCGGGGTGGAGCGGTATTCCTTGGAAAGGCTTTCCGGGAGGATGAAGTAAAGCAGGACGACGTTAACGGCTGCGAGCGCAGCCGCGAAGTAGAACGGCGCGCCGTAAGAAATACGGCTCATAATGCCGCCGATCATCGGCCCAAAGGTGAAACCAAGGCCGAACGCCGCCCCGATAATGCCCATCGAGCGCGAACGATTTTCCGGCGTGCTCACATCGGCGATGTAAGCCTGCGCAGTCGAGATGTTGCCGCCGGTCGCGCCGTCGATAATGCGCGCGACGAAGAGCAACGTGAGCGAAGAGGCCCAGCCCATGACGAGAAATCCGATCGCGGTGCCGGCAAGACTAACGATCAAAACCGGACGCCGCCCGACCCGATCGGAGAGGCGGCCTAACAACGGCGTAAAGATGATCTGCATCCCCGAGTAGATGCCAGTGAGCCACCCGATCTGAAGCGGCGTGGCGTGGAAATGCTCGGCGTAAAGCGGGAGAACCGGGATGACGATGCCGAACCCGACCATGTCGATGAAAACGGTGAGAAAGATGACGAGCAGCGGAGACATGGAAGCAGAGTGACGAGTGAAAAGTGATAGGTGACAAGGGGCAAGTTTTCGGAGGGCGCGCGGGAGCTGAGAGGCAGGAAAAGAGGCGGCCCGAAGATGTTGTCATCCCGCGCGGAGTGGAGCGAAGCGCAACGGAGTCGAGAGGATCCCGTGGAGTTTCGTGGAAGCGGGGCGAGCTTTTCGGGCGCCGTTGCCTAACGAGTGCAGGAGTTCGGAAAATAGGCTGCTCGGCAGCTCGACGGGATCCCTCGACTGCGCTGCGCTGCTCTCGGGATGACCGTGCGGTTACGCCACTGGCGCGGTGGTCGGCGCCTAACCGTGTTTCTTGTTGAAGCGTGCGACTTCGCGCGCGGTCTCGCGATCGGTCGCGCGCTTTTTCAGGTCGAGGCGCTTGTCGCGCGCTTCCTTGCCCTGCGCGACGCCGATCTCGGCTTTGATCCGCCCGTTCTTCCAATAGAGCTTCAGGATCACGAGCGTGCGGCCAGCAATGTTCGTCAGGCCGTAGAGCTTGTCGATCTCGCGCCGGTGGAGCAGAAGTTTGCGCACCCGTTTGGTGGCCGGGATTTCGTGGCTCGCCTGGAGGTAAGGCTGGATATCGGCGCCGTAGAGAAACGCTTCGCCTTTCTCGATCCGGGCAAAGGCGTCTCCGATGTTCGCTTTGCCGGAACGGATCGATTTGACCTCGCTGCCTTTGAGTTCCACCCCAGCCTCGAAGCGCTCGAGGATGTGAAAATCGCGCAGGGCTTTGCGATTGAGGATCGTCTCAGCGGGCATGGGGAAGTGGCGAGTGGCCAGTGAAGAGTGACCAGTAGCAAACCCCGCGAGCGCGCCACTTGGCACGCGTCACTGGGGACTCGTCACTCCCCTACGCCGCGGGGGGGT
>JBBSUP010000027.1:0-31257 GCA_038234295.1 Chthoniobacterales bacterium | reverse complement strand
GCCGTTCGTCGAATTGAGCTTCATGCCCGCGGCGCTCGCCTCGGGGAAGAAAACCGTCTTCCACTACGCCGGGAATGTGACGCCGCCGCGGGATTACAGGAAATGGGCGGATCTGGTGGGCCGGCTGGTTGGACATTGGGTTGATCGTTACGGCATCGCGGAGGTGCGCGAATGGTTCTTCGAGGTCTGGAACGAGCCGAACCTGAAAGCGTTCTGGAGCAAGGGGCAGAAGGAGTATTTCAAACTCTATCGCGTCACCGTCGAGGCGATAAAGAAGGTGGACGCCTCGCTCAAAGTGGGCGGCCCGGCGACGGCGAAGAATGAATGGATCGCCGAGTTCGTCGCCTTCTGCGCGCAGAATAAACTGCCGGCTGATTTCGTCAGTACCCATCATTACCCGACCGATGCGCTCGGCCACGAAGGTGACGACACCATCACGCAATTGGCCAACAGCCGGCGCAGCCTTCTTCACGAGCAGGCGCAGGACACCTTCCGCCGCGCGCAGGGCAAGCCGGTCTATTACACGGAATGGAACGCCTCCTCGAACCCGCGCGATGCGCTCCACGACGAGCCCTACGCGGCCGCCTTCATCGTCAAGACGATCCTGGAAATGAACGGCCTCGTCGAAGGCTACAGCTTCTGGACTTTCTCGGACATTTTCGAGGAGAACTACTTCCCTTCCGTGCCTTTCCACGGCGGCTTCGGGTTGCTCAATCTCTACGGCATTCCCAAGCCGACGTATCGCGCCTTCGAGTTGCTCCATCGGCTCGGGACCGAGGCGCTGCTCGTCGATGGGATGCACGCCACGGTCGATGCCTGGGCCATCCCGCAGGGGAACAAGCTCACCCTTCTGTTCACCAATCACGCCCTCCCGCGCCATTCCATCGCGACGGAGATGGTGCGCCTGCGGGTGGCGGATGCGACGGAGCCGCGCGCGGTCTCGGTCGAGCGCATCGACGAGACGCACGCGAACCCGCGCAAGCTCTGGGAAAAAATGAAGCGGCCCGATTATCTGAGCCCGGCGCAGGTGGAAAAGTTGGAGGAAGCCTCGCGTCTCCAGTCCGAGCCGCACGGTTGGAAATACCGCCACCGCGAATTACGGATCGAACTCAAACTGCCGCCGCATAGCGTGGCCGCGATCACGGTGGAATTTGCGTGAAGACGAAAGCTCATGTTGTAGCCGGGGGCGTTGACCCCGGCCGGGGGACTGGAAAGACCGACGAAGAACCGGGGTCAACGCCCCCGGCTACAACAACGCCTAAGACCATAACAGCGCCCCCGGCGGCAACGGCGCGCCCATGAAAACGAAAGCAAAACAAGCATCGTTAGGCGCGGGCAAGCTGGCGCAGATCCAGCGGAGCACCTTTCGCTATTTCCTGAAGGAACCCAATCCCGCCAACGGCATGGTGCCCGACAGCACGCGCGAGGATTCCGCCGCGAGCATCGCTGCCATCGGGTTCGCCCTCACCGCCTATCCTATTGGGGTCGAGCGCAGTTTTTTCACCCGCGCCGAGGCGGTCAAGCGCACCCTCACCACGCTGCGCTTCTTCCGGGAAAGCGAGCAATCGACCTCGCCGGCGGCGACCGGCTACCAGGGGTTCTATTACCACTTCCTCGACATGGAGACGGGCCGTCGCGCGCGGGAATGCGAGCTCTCCACGATCGACTCCGCTTTTCTCCTCGCGGGTATGCTCACGGCCGGGCGCTATTTCAATCGCGACACCGCCCCCGAGCGGGAAATTCGCGAACACGCGGCCACGCTTTACGCCCGGGCCAACTGGCAATGGGCGCAGAACGGAAAACCGAAAGTCTCCCACGGCTGGAAGCCGAAACGCGGCTTCGAGAAATACGTCTGGGAAGGCTACAGCGAGGCGCTGATCCTTTACGTTCTCGGTCTCGGCGCGCCCGATTTTCCTCTGCCCGCCGAGAGCTACGAAGCCTGGACGAGCACTTACGAATGGAAGACCATTTTTGGGATCGATTTTCTCTACGCGGGCCCGTTGTTCATCCATCAGCTCTCCCATCTCTGGATCGATTTTCGCGGGATTCAGGATGACTACATGCGCGCCAAAGGGCTCAATTATTTCGATAACAGTCGCCGCGCCACCTGCGTGCAACAGCAGTATGCGATCGCCAATCCGCGCAAGTTCAAGGGCTACGATCAATTCTGCTGGGGCATCACCGCGAGCGACGGGCCGGGCCCGGCCACGTGCAAGGTCGATGGAGTGAAAAGGAGGTTCTTCGACTACAAAGCGCGCGGTGTTCCCGATGGGCCCGAAGACGGTACGCTCGCGCCCTGGGCGATGCTCGCGTCGCTTCCGTTCGCCCCGGAAATCGTCCTGCCCTCGATCAAACATTTCGACGACACCTATCCGAAGATGACAAATAAGTATGGCTTTAAATGCAGCTACAATCCGACCTTCCCCGGCAGCGCGAAAGGCTCCAAACCGGGGTGGATTTCGCAAGGCTACTACGGACTCGATCAAGGCCCTATCGTAATGATGATCGAAAATTATCGTTCTGGATTTCTCTGGCGCCTGATGCGCGATTGTCCGGAGATTAAGCGCGGCCTGCGGCGCGCCGGCTTCGGCGGCGGTTGGCTCACGGCGAAATGAACGCTCCCTGTGTCCAGGTATTCTCCTGCGCAAAGCCGCTGACCCGATGACCGCCGCGCACGCTTTGCGCTTCAGTCTCGCTTATTGGTTGGGCGGTGAAAGAGCGTGTCCAGCCGAGCGAGTGGATGCGTTCACTTCCCGTCCTTGAGCTGTTCCTGCTCCGCAGGGGTGAGCCATTCGAGCGCTTTGGCGGGATTGGCGCGCGCGAAGGCGTTTACCTTGGTCGCCTGCTTGGGGCTAAAGCGGAGGCGGGAAAAGGCCCTGTTTCGATCTGCTTCTTTTGATCACTCGCCGGCGCGATGCGATAACTGCGATCAAGCTGCGGTCCGGTCCAAACCCGGCGAGTGCACGCGATGTTCTGGGTTCGAGATACACCGTGTCGGCCACGCCGGCTTGCCTGGCCGGGCGCGCCTATTCGAGAGGGATCTTTTCCGGCGCATCATCTCCAGGGTCACTTCGCGGCCCTTGAAATATCCGGCCTTGCGCGAAAGCCACGCGGTTCGTCAGCCGGCTGCATCCTCCTTGTTTTGATCGGCAATGTGCGATCACCCGCCAATGTCGAGAGGTGCCTCTGTCCCGCGATTGCTGCTACACCTGCTTTCACTGCGTAAACAAGTGACTCCGGGACGGGAAAGTGCCGATGCTCCGATCCGATGAAGTTTGCGTGGAGGGGCGGATGTAAGCAGATTGCGCGAAGATGTCGCAGGTCCGGCGGGCGGTTTTTTTTCAGGTGGGTGGGCTAGTCCTGGTAGGAATCACTTTCGCGGTCGCCGCCCACTATTTTCCGTTGAGCGACTGGATTGCGTCGATCCAACAGCGCGTCATGCGGCTGGGAGCGTGGAGCGCGATTTGTTATCCCCTGCTCTATGCCTGCTGCAATGTGCTCCTCCTGCCCGGTGGTCTGCTCAGTATTGGCGGAGGATTTTTCTTTGGGCTTTGGTGGGGCTTCCTGATCGTGCTCGTTGGCAACGTCACGGGCGCGGCGATATCATTCTTCATTAGCCGATGGCTCGGGCGGAACTGGTTGCGCCGGAAATTGATGCGGAATGCGACGCTGGAAGCGTTAGAGCCGGCGGTGGAACGGGAGGGTTGGAAGATCATTTTGCTCAGCCAACTTCATCCGCTCTTTCCGACGAGTTTGTTGAACTACCTTTATGGGCTCACGACGATGCGCTTCCGCACTTGCATGCTCTGGGTGGCAATCGGGCAGGCACCAGGGCTTTTTTTATACGCCTATATCGGAACATTAGGGCAACTTGGGTTAAATCTCATGCGCGGAAAGAGTCATCCGCGGTTCATCGAGTATTTGGTTTGGGGCGGCGGATTGTTGTTTTCCGCATTTGTCTTAATCGCCCTCGGGAGAATCTCACTACGTCTTCTTCAGGAAGCGGAGGACAAGGCAAAATGTATCGAGTTGGGAAAAGCACAAAAGACTGTCAGCAAAGATCTTAGAGGGGATCCAGCTTGGAGTCACAAATAGACCGCGAAGTTTTGATTCGAAGTGCTTGGGAAGCCCAAGAGAGTGCATATGCTCCCTACTCAAAGTTCGCTGTTGGGGCTGCGCTACTCTCCGAATCAGGAGTTATTTTCAGCGGCTGTAACGTCGAAAACATATCGTTCGGGCTCACGATCTGCGCGGAAAGAGCTGCTGTATTCTCTGCCATTCAAGCGGGTGAACGAAAATTCGTGGCTATCGCCATCGTGGCTGCGATTGAGCCTCCGGCAACGCCGTGCGGAGCGTGTCGACAAGTTTTGGCCGAATTTGCGCGGGATCTCACCATTTTTAGCGAGGGACTCGGTGGACAGGGCCGAGAATGGAACTTATCCACTCTTCTTCCGGAGGCATTTGCGGCGTTCCCGGGCGGTTAGGTAATAACCCTTGAAAGTTTACGACGTCATTGTGGTGGGCGCGGGCCATGCAGGAATCGAGGCTTCTCTGGCAGCGGCGCGGCTTGGGGCGGCGACCCTGTTGCTGAGTCAAAACCTGGATACGATCGGCCAAATGTCATGTAATCCGGCCATAGGTGGCTTGGCGAAAGGACATATGGTCCGAGAAATAGATGCGCTGGGAGGTTTGATGGGGATCAACGCCGACGCTACCGGCATCCATTTTCGGCTCCTGAATCGTTCCAAGGGCCCCAGCGTACGAGCCCCTCGAGTGCAATGCGACAAGAAAGCTTATCAATTCCGCGCAAAGAGCGTCTTGGAGCGCCATCCAAACCTGGACGTGAAGCAGGGCGGTGCATTGGAGATCCTTGTCGCGAAGGGCGCCGCCGCGGGGGTTAAAACGGATTTCGGGAGCGAACATCGCGGACGCAGCGTGATTGTGACTGCGGGAACTTTCCTGCGTGGGCTGCTGCACATCGGCCAGGAGAGACGCTCGGGAGGTCGAATGGCGGATTCGAGCTCGCCTCTGAGCGACGCCTTGCGCGATCTCGGAATCACAACGGCACGGTTTAAAACAGGAACGCCCTGCCGGATCAACGGTTGCTCAATCGATTTCGATAAATGCGTTCGCCAAGATGGTGACGAGCAGCCCGTACGGTTCAGCTTCCTGCCGGCCGATGAAGAATTCGACGAGAAAGAGGAATTCCTGACCTTAAACGCAGATCCACGCGGAATGTTCCATGTAGAACAGCTGCCATGTTGGATCACTTCCACGACGGCGAGGACGCATGACATTATTCGTCAGAATCTTGCAAAATCTGCCCTTTATAGTGGGCACATCGAGGGGACCGGGCCTCGTTATTGTCCCTCGATTGAGGATAAAGTGGTTAAATTCCCCGATCGCGCGCAACACCAAATTTTTCTAGAGCCGGAAGGACGGCAGACCGATGAATATTACGTCAACGGCATTTCCACCAGTCTCCCCTACGATGTCCAACTGGAGTTTGTGCGTTCGATCCCCGGGCTGGAGCGTGCGGAAATTATGCGCCCGGGATACGCGGTTGAATATGACTATTTCCCGCCAACTCAGCTTAAGCACACATTCGAGACGAAGCTTATCGAGGGCCTTTATTTCGCCGGTCAAATTAACGGCACCTCTGGGTATGAAGAAGCCGCCGCGCAAGGCCTGATCGCCGGCGCGAACGCGGCTCTGAAACTAAGATCTGAAGAACCTATGATATTGGATCGCAGCGAGGCATATATCGGTGTGTTGATCGACGACTTGGTCCTGAAAGGAACGCCCGAACCTTATCGGATGTTTACTAGTCGCGCCGAGCATCGATTGCTTCTGCGTCATGATAATGCCGATGTCCGGTTGACCCCTCGAGCGGCCGAAATGGGGCTCGTCAGTCGAAAACGTGAAGAGCTGGTAAACGAAAAACTCGCGGCGTCCCAAGAGGCGCTGCGATTGGTTAAGGGAACGCAAATGGACGGCGCTACGCTGTTCCAACTGATGAAACGCCAGACTTTCGAGATATCGCAGCTCCCTAGTGAGGTCCGTTGCGGTTTCCCCGTCGAGATTTGGGAACAGCTCGAAATAGACGCGAAGTACGAGGGTTATATCAAAAGACAGCGAGATCAGGTGCGATCACTCGAGAAGGCGGGCTTTGAAGCGGTTCCTGAGAAGCTCAATTACACCGAGGTGCCCGGCCTCCGGATCGAAGCCCGGGAGAAGCTGAGCGCGCTCCGCCCCACCAACCTCGGGCAGGCCGCCATGATTAGCGGGGTAACGCCAAGCGACATCGGGATATTGTCTATTTGGCTAAAGAAGAATAGGTTACTACAAATTAAATGACCTCTTTTTCTCCGTCATACATCTATCTAATCAGCGGCGCCGCCGGTTATCTGCTCGGGTCGTGCCCAAACGGTTTGCTGATTAGCCGGGCTCGTGGCGTCGATATTCGGAAGCATGGCAGCGGCAACATCGGCGCGACCAACGTCTTGCGAGTAATGGGCAAAAAGTGGGGGTATGCGGTGTTTTTCCTCGACGCTCTGAAAGGCCTGTTGGCTGTGGTCATCGCCTGGCGGCTGGCGGCGCCCTCTGTCCAGATCACGCATAAGGAAATCGTCGAAATCCTCGCCGGCCTAGCCTGCATCCTTGGGCATACTTTTCCCGTCTGGCTGCGCTTTCGCGGCGGAAAAGGCGTAGCAACCTCCGCTGGGGTCATCCTCGGACTCATGCCGGCGGCCATGTTCTCAGTCCTGGGGATCTGGCTCCTGATGTTCTACGCCACCCGCTATGTTTCGCTCGCCTCGATTTTCGCTGCCGCATTTCTCCCGCTCTTCGTGGCGCTTTACCTCCATTTAAATCTGCTGAGAGGGGCGACTCTCCTGCCGTTCTCGATTCTTATCGCAGGCGTAGTGATCTGGCGGCATCGTTCGAACATGCGGAGCCTCCTTCAGGGAACCGAACACCGCTTCGGCAATAAATAATGCGCACTGCTATTCTCGGCACCGGTGGTTGGGGGACGGCACTCGCCCTCGTATGGGCGCAGCAGGGCAACGAAGTCACCCTGTGGGGTCACACGGCCGAGCGAGTCCAAGAGATGTCCCGGACTCGGATTAACCCCGACTATCTACCGGGAGTGGCACTGCCCGCCGGGGTCAGGCTTACCAGCGACCTCGCGGAATGCGCCGAGGCCGAAGTGATCGCGTTCGTCACCCCCTCGGTCGCGTTGCGTGGCGTTGCCGCTGCCTTGCGCCCGGCGATCACGAACGAGTCCGCCGTTTTCCTCAGCTGCACCAAAGGCATCGAACACGGTAGCGGTCTGCGGATGAGCGAGATCATCGGCGAGCAGTTTCCAGCGAATCCTGTCGCCGTCCTTTCCGGTCCAAATCTGGCCATCGAAGTCGCCCAAGGTCTGCCGACCGCGACGGTTCTCGGCTGTCGCGATGAATCGATCGCGGAAGGCCTGCAACAGGCGCTGGGCGGTCCCCGCTTTCGCATCTATACCAGCCACGAAATTGTCGGGATCGAACTCGGCGGCGCGCTCAAGAACATTTTCGCCATCCCGGCGGGCGTGAGCGACGGCTTCGGTTTGGGCGATAACTCCAAGGCCGCGCTGGTCACGCGTTCCCTCGCGGAGCTTTTCCGCCTCGGCGTCGCGATGGGTGGAGATGGCCGCACCTTCCAGGGGTTAAGCGGCGCGGGCGACCTGGTCGCGACCTGTTTCAGCCGGCACAGCCGGAACCGCCGCGTCGGCGAGCAGCTCGGTCAGGGCAAGAGCGTCTCGGAAATAACAAACGGCATGAAAACCGTCGCGGAAGGAATTCCGACCGCCCGGAGCGCTTTTGAATGTGCGCGGAAGCTCAATGTCGACACGCCGATCATCGACCAGGTCTATGCGGTGTTGCACCAAGGCAAACATCCAGCTCAGGCGATGCAGGAACTGCTCGAGCGCGATCAAAAACCCGAACGCAATTAGCTCGGTGATGCTGCTATTTTCCGGCCGAGCTGGCCGATGACCTGCGGGTAAAGCGCGCGCTCCGCCAGCTGGATCCGTTCGTGCAGTAAAGCCGGCGTGTCGTTCGGCAAAATCGGCACCTCGCGTTGGGCGATGATCTCGCCGGTGTCGACGCCAGCGTCCACGAAATGAACGGTGCAGCCGGTCTTTTCCTCACCGGCCTCCAGCGCCTGCGTCCAAGCTGCGCGTCCCGGAAACTTCGGCAGCAGCGAAGGATGCACGTTGATGATCCGACGCGGGAAGGCCTCGAGCAGCGGCGCTTTTACGATGCGCATAAACCCCGCGAGCACGACCAGTTCCACGCCGGCCGCGCGCAGTTGCCTAACGAGAAGCGCTTCCGTTTCCGGCTCGAGCTTTGTCTTCCATGGCCCTTGCGGCAAAACCAGCACCGGAACTTCAAACCCCCGCGCGATCGAAATAATTCCCGCGCCCTCCACATCCGAAACCACGACCGCGGCCTCCGCTTCCAAGGTGCCGCGCCGAATTTCCTCGAGGATCGCGCGGCAATTCGTGCCTGTGCCCGAACCGAGAATTCCCAGCTTGAGACGCTTCACAAAGCCTTAGGAGTTCTGCATCCGCACGAGAATACCGGTCGTCGACTTGCCCGGCGTCAGCGGGAGAATTTGGACTTCCGCGCCCGCCTCGCGCAAGGCGGCAGCTTCCTCAACGTCGAGGCTGGCAACCGTGTAGTCGCCGCCCTTCACATAGATTGCCGGCCGGATCGAGGCGATCACCTCAGTGGCGCGCACCGCGGGAAAGATGGTCACGAAATCGACGCACGCGAGAGCAGCGAGCACCTCCGCGCGATCCTCCGCGGAATTGATCGGCCGGCCCGCGCCCTTCAGCGCGCGCACGGAGTCATCGCCATTCAGCGCGACGGCGAGAAAGTCGCCTAACGAACGAGCCAGCGTGAGATAACGCACATGCCCGACGTGCAGCAAATCGAAACAGCCATTCGTGAGCACAAGCTTCTGCCCTGCGGCACGAATCGTCTCCGCGCGTTGCGCCAAAGCCGGCAGGGAAAGGATTTTCGTTTTCAAAACAGCGGAAGCATTGCGACGTCTGCTGGCATTTTCGCTGGGTGCGCGACGTGGTCAATCGCCCGCCCGGAATTGCAGCACCCGCACTTCGGGCTGCGAGAAGGGCGCCGAATCCGAGCCTCCGAAACGCGCTTCATTCGTCGACAGAAGCAGCTTCCATTGATCGTCGCCGCGCCACGGATCCATGTGCCCGCCCGTGAGATCGATGAGCACCGCGCATTTATGAGAGGAGCGTTCGCCGAAGGTGATTTGCAAACCCCCCTCCGCCGGCCGCGACACCTTCCAATCAGCTCGCGCCCGCTTTTGCAGCGCCGGCACGCTTTGACGCAAGCGCAGGAGCTCCGTGTAAAGTCGCAGCGTCCCGGCGTGCCTCTCCTCCTCTCGCTCGTTCCAGTTGAGCTTGGAACGCTGGAAAGTCGTTTCCGCCTGCGGGTCCGGAATTTTCTCCCGCGCCTCCGGATCACGAAAGAGAGCGAACCCTTTGAACTCCTCGCGCCGACCCTCGGTCACCCGATGTCCGAGGTCGGGCTCGTGATCGGTGAAGAACTGGAAGGGCGTCGACGCTGCCCATTCCTGGCCCATAAAAAGCAAGGGTGTGAACGGCACCAGACAGAGCAGCGCCGACGCCGCGCGATAACCCGCCGGTGGACAAACCTCGCTCAAGCGCCGGCCGAAGGCCTGGTTCCCGATTTGGTCGTGATTGGAAATGCAGAACACCAGTTGTTCCGGCCGCACCTCTGCGCATTCCTCCGCTTCGCTCGCATCTTTACGCCGTCGCGATTCGCCGTGCAGGAGCCATCCATCGCGCAACGTCTCCGCCAGTTCGTCGAGCGTTCCCTCGTAAGCACGGTAGTAGCCTTCGCGTTCTCCCGTCAGCATTACCCGCACGACGTGATGAAAATCATCCGCCCAAAATGCATCGAGCCCGCGCCCGCCGCGCACGACAGGAAGCAGCAACTCCGGTTCGTTCCGCTCATCCTCGACGATCACGAATCCGCCTAACGAGTGCACCCGTTCCGCCACTTCGGTGAGGAAATGCGGCTCCGAAGAATCGACGATCGCATGCGTCGCATCGAGCCGGAACCCGTCCACGTGAAACTCGCGCTGCCAGTATTCCGGATTCTGCGCGAAGAATTCGCGCACCGGCTTCAGTTCGAAATTAAAGGCGTCGCCCCAGGGCGTTTTGTGCGCGGGGTTAAAGTACTCGCGGCTGTAAGTGCCGAGGTAGTTACCGTCCGGCCCGAGGTGGTTGTAAACGACGTCGAGGATAACCGCGAGACCGCGAGCATGCGCGGAATCGACGAGCACGCGGAGGTCGTTAGGCGAACCGTAAACGTGAGCTGGCGCGTAAAGCAGCACGCCATCGTAACCCCAGTTTCGCGTGCCCGGGAAAGCCGCCACCGGCATCAACTCGATCGCGGTGACGCCCAGCCTCACGAGATGATCGAACCGTTCGATCGCCCCGCGAAAAGTGCCCGCGTCCGTGAAGGTGCCGACGTGCAGCTCGTAAATCACAAGTTCCTCAAGCGCCGGAGCTCTCCAGTCGCCGTCATTCCAGACGAAGTCGCGTGGATCGATCACTTCCGCCGCGCCGTGGACGCCGTCGGGATTACTCCGCGAGGCGGGATCAGGCCAGGCCTGACCGCCGAAGCGGTACTTGTAGCGATCACCGGCACGCCCCTCGGAATCGATCCCAAAAAAATACCCGCCGCCCTCTCCGCCTAACGACAACTTCCTCAAGACGGCACCGCTCGTGTCGTAAAGCTCGACCTCCACCGCGCTCTCTGCCGGCGCCCACGTGCGGTAACGCACGCCGCCTTCCGCGAGCACTTCCGCTCCCTGACTTCGCGCGTTCTCTTTCATCGCCGCACAACTTGGGAAGCCCGCGCGCATATCGCAATCCCGAACCTGGCGCGCCCCGGCGAAGTAGAGAAGAGTAAGTCCAGCGCCATGAAAAAACCCAAGGTCCGCGGTCCGAGTCCATCCGCCAAGGCGAAGCAGTCTCTCGGTCAAAAACTGAATCGTCCGCCGAAGCCACCGCCGTCGCCTAACGATCTGCCGTTGCCGCGGCGCCCCCCGGCGAGTCGGCCGATCAAGGGCGAACGCTGATGGACCCGGAGGCCCTCGCGCGACTCGAGCCACTCGCCCGCGTGATCACGCGTTCGTTGGCGACGCGGCCCGAGCATTTCATCACGCACCCGACGGAATTGCGGCGTTTCCAGAGCCTGAGCGACGAGGCGCTACGGGAATTTGCGCACGAGCACGGCTGGCGTGTGGTCCGACGAATCGGCGGACGCCAGATCGAATTTTACAACGACGCGCATGAACGTCAGGAGCGCGCGCGCACCGGCAATGTCCGACCCGAGGACGAAAGGGCCGATCGTTAGGCTTCGGTAAAGAACGCGGTCAGCGGACTCGTTGCCGAGGCGGTGTCGCGGGTTTCGCCAAGCCCGATTTCGCGCGCGGCGCGACCGGCTTCGACGGCTTTGCGAAAAGCGCGGGCCATGCGCACCGGGTCGGAGGCGATCGCGATCGCGGTGTTCACGAGCACTGCATCGGCACCCATCTCGAGCGCTTCCGCGGCCTGGCTCGGCGCGCCGAGACCAGCGTCGACGACGACCGGCACGATCGCCTGTTCGATGATGATCGCGATCTGAGCGCGGGTTTCGATTCCGCGATTACTCCCGATCGGCGATCCGAGCGGCATGACCGTGGCGGTGCCGACATCCTGCAGGCGTTTCGCCAGCACCGGATCGGCGTTGATGTAAGGCAAAACAGTGAAGCCCTCTTTCACGAGAATCGTCGCGGCCGCGAGCGTCTCGACGGGATCGGGCAGGAGATAACGCGGGTCGGGATGAATCTCGAGCTTCACCCAGTTCGGTAAACCTGCACTGACCGCGAGTCGCGCCAGTCGGACCGCTTCCTCGGCGTTGCGCGCGCCGCTCGTGTTCGGCAAAAGCAGGAAGCGTTTCGGGTCGATGAAATCGAGAATGTTCGCGAAGGGATCGCCTTTGCCGGAAAGATCGGCGCGACGAAGCGCGACCGTCACCAGCTGGGTGCCGCTCGCGTCGAGCGCGTCGCGCATCAGTTCGTTCGAGGCAAATTTTCCCGTGCCCACGAGGAGCCGCGAGCTGAATTCGCGGTCGGCGATTTTGAGTTTCGAAGGCTCGTCCGACATTGCGGTTGAATTTACAGCGCCGGCCCCCCCTTGTCATCCCGAGCGGAATGAAGCGGAGCGAATGAAGTCGAGGGATCCCGTCGGGCTGCCGTGAAGCTCCACCCTAGAAAGTCAGGCAAAAGCGGAGCTTCACGGCGGCTCCACGGGATCCCTCGACTGCGCTTCGTTCGCTCCGCTCTCTGCGCTGCGCTCGGGATGACACTTGTACTCGACCGATTCGCCTTCATACTGGCCGATGGGCTTTGATTTGTGTCTCGATGACTGCGTAGCGGGAATGTCGCGGCTGGCCGCGGCATCGATCGATCTGGTGGTGACTTCTCCTCCTTACAACCTCGGTATTCGCTACGGAAAATTCGCGGATACCGCCGACCGCGGCTCGTATCTGGATTGGTGCGAGGAATGGGCCGCGGAAATCAAACGATTGCTGCGACCCAACGGCTCCCTTTTCCTCAACGTCGGGGCGTCGCCCTCGAATCCGCTCCTGCCGCACGAGCTCATCCTGCGGCTGCGGAAGTTCTTCGTCCTGCAAAACACGATCCATTGGATCAAGGCGATCACTTTGCCTAACGAATCCGGCGTCGGCGAGATTTCGCGCGGCCATTTTAAGCCAATCAATTCGCCGCGCTACTTGAACGACTGTCACGAATGCGTTTTCCACCTCACGCCGCACGGGAAGACGCCGCTCGATCGGCTCGCGCTCGGGGTGCCCTACGCGGACAAGAGCAACATCGCGCGCTGGTCGCATACCGGCGGGCGGGATCGGCGCTGCCGCGGGAATACCTGGTTCGTTCCCTACGAGACGATCCAACGCCGCGCGACCGAGCGGCCGCATCCGGCGACGTTTCCGGTGCAGTTGGCCATTAACTGCATCAAGCTTCACGGCCTAACGAGAAGCGGACACATGCTCGATCCCTTTCTCGGGATCGGGAATTCGGCGCTGGCGGCGCAACAGTGCGGCCTCACGAACTTCGTCGGGTTCGAAATCGACGCGGAATATTTAGCGGAAGCGCGCCGGCGATTGTAGACGCTTCGCTCTGCGAAACGCGGGGGCGGGCGCCGCCCGTTTTTCGACGCTCACTCCCGCGCCTCCCAGAGGGAGGCGTCTACAAACGGGCAGCTAGCCCGCGAACTTTTCGAGCGACTTCACCAGATTCCCCGGCAACGGGCGAACGCGCTCGAAAATGCGAGGCGCCAGCGCCTTCGCCACTGGATAACCCGCGAAAAACATTTCCAGCCGCGCGTCGATGTTATCGATGTAATGGAGCAGCATCGCTTCGGGCGTCTTCGGGTAAACCGGCGAACCAAATTGCGGCTCGCCGTGATGCGAGGCGACCAGGTGGAGCAGGTGCCGGCGGCAGTCTTCCATCGGCGGGGCGAGCTCGCGCCATTCCGCCGCTCGCTCGCTCGCTTCGAGTTTTCGCCAGAGCGAATTAATCAGCTCCATGCCGATCCCGATGTGGCCGACCATTTCGCCAAGCTCGTCGAAGGGCATGCTGAAGCCGCTCTCGGGCAGATGATTTTCCCAGAGCTTCCCGGAGTCGTGAAACAAAATGCCGGCGACGAGCAGATCGAGATTGAGCGCGGGGTAAAGCGGCGCGAGCTGCACGGCCACGCGCATCATCTGCGCGGTGTGCTCGACCAATCCGCCGCGGCGCGCGTGATGATAAGTGCGCGCACCGGCGCTGCTCCGGAACCGCGCGCCGTGCTCGGAAATGAACTCGGCGCAAAGCGCGTAGAGCCGCGGATCACCGATCGCGCCGGTCGTGGCGACGATAAACTCCCAGTCCGCCGCCTGCTTCGCGCGCAGCTCGGGCGGCCCTTGGAGGAGGGCCGCTTTTTCTTCGCTCGTTAGGGTGCGCGTTTTCCAGCGGCGGGCATCGAGTCCATACTGCGGCTGCTGGTAAAACTCCCCGGCGATCTCGACGAAATCTCCGGCCTGCATCGAATCGCAGGCCTTAAAATTCGGGTGGTCGCTCCAGACCCGCAGAGTCATGCGCTCGAGCGCATCCGCAAGCGTGAGCTCGCAGTACGGCTTCTGGTCGCGCGTCGTTTTCGCGGCCAGCGATTCGATCTGCACGTGCGCGCGCGCTTCGACCGGACCTTGCGGGACGGCCTGGCGAATTTCTCGCAGGGTCATCAATTCCATCGGGGAAAATTCCGCGGCGGCTGCGCAGGGTCAGGGCTTCGCGATGCCGATGACACCGCAAGCGAGGCGACCGCCGGCGTTCCCGACGGGTTGCGATTTCAAGTCGTCTTCTTTTTCATGGACGATCACGCCGCGGCCGATGATCGATTTCTCGCCGTTCATCGTCATCATCGCATCGGTCAGCTCGAGATGGGCTTTGCCGGTGCTGTCGGCTTCGAGATTGCCGAGGTCGCCTTCATGGCGCTCTGCCGCGTCGTGGCCGGCGTGCGGAGCGTTTGCCGGGTTGAAATGGCCGCCGGCCGCTTTGCCATCGGGCGACGAGCAATCGCCGAATTCGTGAAGGTGAAATCCGTGTTTACCCGGGGTGAGGCCGGTGACGTCAGCGACAATCTTCACTTCGTCGCCCGACTTCGTGAAGGTGACGGTGCCTTCGACGCTGCTGCCTTTTGTGGGGTGGAGGACGGCGATGGCTTTGGTCGGCTCATCGGCCGAGACCGTTGGAGCGATGGCGGCGAGGGCACCGGCTGCGATGAGGACGAGACCGATTCGGGAGAATGCGTTTTTCTTCATCGGCCAAAATACTCCAGCTGAGGAAAAGCCCAAGTGCGGAGGCGTGCGGTTCGGGGCAGTGATTGTAGACGCTTCGCTCTGCGAAGCGCGGGACGGTGGTGATAGCAGAAGTGACGTCGGTCTCGCGCCTCCCAGAGGGAGGCGTTTACAGGTGAGGCGTTAAGGCGTTTAGCGAGCGCGGCAGAAGATTTAGAATCAACCTTCAGCCACTCGTCATGCTCCCTGAGGTCAAGGGAATCCGAACGGGTATCCGCTTGCCGTTCATCACATCGGTGAGCGGTACTTCGATTTCACGAGGAGGTCCGGGTTTTACCCGCCAGCGATGAAGGATGTCGGCGGCGTCCGAATCGAAGCGCCGCTGTCCGGTGCTCTCGACGATCGTCACCGCGCTGACTTTGCCGCGCGCATTGATGGAAAGGCGAGCCAAACCCGGCCCGCGCAGGGAGCCGACATTCATTTCTTCGGTCGGCCCAGGTTGGAAGATGAAGACGGGAGCGGTGCTGGCCGAAGAAGGACGCGGTTGAACCGGAGCGGCGGTCTGCTTCCGAGGTGGAGCCTCCGAGACCTTCGTGATTTTGGCCGGCGGCTCTTTGCGTGCGGTTGTGCGCGGGGTGGCCTTTTCTGCTGGCGCGGCCGCAATCGGAGCGCTGGAGCGCGACAAAACACGCTCGTCGTCGAGCGATGTCCCAGCGAAGCGCCGATAACGCGTGCCTCGATTCGACGGCGCCTCGCGATATAAATTGACGAGTTCTTCCGGCACCAGATCGAAGAAATCGCCATGGGCCATCGCGTGAAGATTCCAGCGGAAAGGATGACTCGGGTCGGAAACGCGCAGGGTGACCTCCTCAGACTTCAAGGTCCACGCGCCTTGCACCTGCCGGCCGGTTTGGTCGCCCAGATTTTTGATCGACCGCATGATGAACTGTCCGCTCGGAAGCAGAGAGAGCAGGGTCACATTCGGGTCCTGGTCGATCGCATATTGTCCGGCCAAGGCGGACATGGAGAGTGTCGGGTCCTCGCCGCGTGCAGGAGCGAGGGAGAGGAGGAAGATGAGCGCGGAGACCCGGCTCAACTGAGCGGAGGAGGGCACGCCTCAGCGTGGCATGTCAAACCGAATTGCGCAATGGAATGCTGGGCGCTCGCTAGCGCAAACCGCTCGGGAGCCGGGGCGACGAGAG
This sequence comes from Chthoniobacterales bacterium, assembly GCA_038234295.1. Classification (GTDB taxonomy): domain Bacteria; phylum Verrucomicrobiota; class Verrucomicrobiia; order Chthoniobacterales; family UBA10450; genus Palsa-1392. Next base: position 15,119 of record JBBSUP010000027.1, on the reverse strand, counting down.
CAATTTCCCGAATTCCTCCCAGCGTTTCTCCGGCTGGTCCGGCGTGCCGCCCTGCTTCTTGATGTATTGCTGCACGAGGTCCTCGCCGTAGTTATAATTGATCACGTAGCTGCCGTAGTGCTGGATGAACTGGACCCGTTTCTTTGCCCGATCGGGATCTTGAAGCTCATATTTTTCCAGCCACGCCGCCGCGCCCGCCGGGTCGGTCTGGCCGTCGATCAGCTGCCGCGCCGCTTCGTTCCCGGCGTAGCTGAGTTTCGTCATCAAATCCTGCACCTTGTAATACTGATTCGCCCGCGCGGGATCGAGCCCGGCGGCCGGCCAGAGAATTTCCGTTTCAAACTTCCGCCGCTCCGGTTTGGTAAAAACTACGTCGCGCCCGAAATTGGCCGTGCCCTCGGCGATGAGCGATTGCGGCGAGTAGAGCGGGTAAACCGAGAAGTCCAGCCAGCCACGATCGCGGGTGAGGTTGCGCTCGAGGAGGGTGTTGTAAACGTGGTGACCGGGATAACCCTCGTGCGCCGCGAGATCGACCGCGCGATCGATGTAGTTCGGCAGGTCGGTGTTCACCTGGATGACGCTATGGTAATTCCCCTTGTACCAGTTATAGCCTCCCCACGGTTTGTCGGTGACATACTCGACGGTGAAGCTCTCGTTAGGCGGTAACTTCAGGTGCGCGAGCGTGCGCGCGCGGCATTCCTTGATCGCGAGCTGGAAAACTGCATCGAGTTTGTCCTTCGGAATGATGAAGGCTTTGCGCCAGTCGGCGTAACGCTGCGCGAGCGTCCGGTGATCGGAGGCGTCCTTCGGCTGGAGCGCGCCGGTCGCTTCGATCTCGTCGATCAGTTTCTGGAAATGTTCCGCCGGATAAGTCGGTGCGACGGCATCGTAAAGCGCGCGTGACTGCTCATCGAAGGTCATTTTTTCTCCCTGCAATAGGCGCACGCGCGCGCCCAGGGCGGCGAGTTGTTTGTCGAGGTACTCGCGACGCAGACGGTCGATTTCTTGCGGCGTTGGGGGAAGCTTCGCTAACTGCGCGCGCAGGTCCGCGGCGCTTTTGGCGATCTCGGCGAGCGAAGTTTTGGTGCCTTCTACTTCCGTCTTCCATTGCGGCGGACCGTAATAGGCGTCCACGTAATCGGGGTCGTGCGGCGTCATCGCGAGGACGAGTTTCACGTACTTCTGCGAGATCGCGTTGATAGGCGCGCGCTTCATCTGCGCGAACGCGGCGACGCTGCTCAGCACGAGGAAGGTTAGTGCGACCGAGAGTCTGATTCTCATCCGATCCTTCTGACCCGGAGCCGGCGATTAGTCGAGCAGGCGCTGCTCGATCCCGGCGTAGGCGTCGATCCGGCGGTCGCGCAGGAAAGGCCAATGGGTGCGGTGTTCGTTCACGCGTTTCCATTCCACATCAGCGAAAAGCGTCTCCTCGCGCTCGACGCTCGCCTTCGCGAGGATCTCGCCGCTCGGCGCGACGATGAAGCTTTGGCCCCAGAACTCGATCCCGTCGCCGCCGACCGGGGTTTCGTGCCCGACGCGATTAACCGCGACGACGAAGCAGCCGTTCGCGATCGCGTGGCTGCGCTGCATCGTTTCCCAGGCGGAATGCTGCGCGTAACCGTATTTCGCTTTCTCCGATGGATGCCAGCCGATCGCGGTCGGGTAGAAGAGGATTTCCGCGCCGCGCAAGGTCGTCAGGCGCGCGGCTTCGGGATACCATTGATCCCAGCAAACGCAGACACCAATGTTGCCGTGCAGCGTCGGCCAGTTCAGAAAACCGAGGTCACCCGGCGTGAAGTAAAACTTCTCGTAGTACGACGGGTCGTCCGGGATGTGCATCTTGCGATACTTCCCGAGGAGCCTGCCGTCGGTGCCGATGATCGCGGCGGTGTTGTGATACAAACCCGCCGCGCGCCTCTCGAAAAGCGACGCGATGACGACCGCGCCGGTCTCCCGCGCGACTTCGCCTAACGACTCCGTGGACGGCCCCGGGATCGTCTCGGCGAGCTCGAAGTTCGCGTGGTCTTCCGATTGACAGAAATACTGCGAGCGGAAGAGCTCCGGCAGACAAATGATCTGTGCACCCTGCTCGGCGGCTTCGCGCACCCGCGCGACCGCTTTCTCCAGGTTCGCCTGCGGATCGGTGCCGCATTGCATCTGGATGGCGGCGACGCGCGTGGTTGCGCCCCGCTGCGAAGTCGCGCGGTCATCCCGAGCGGATCCCGCGGAAGCGGGAGGAGCCGAGGGATCCCGTTGGGCTGCCGGGAAGCTTTCGTTCGCGGGCTGCTCGCTCATTCCACGGGATCCTTCGACTGCGTTCCGCTCGCTTCGCTCACTCCACTTCGCTCAGGATGACGGTGCGGGTGCGACTACTTGTCGTCGGCCTTGATCGAATCGGCGGGCACGATCTTCACGCTCTCGAGCGAGACGCGGCTGGTCGGTTTGCTCCGTTCGCCCATCGCGCTGCCGGTTACGGGCGTTTCGCCGATTTTATCGAGAACGTCGAGGCCCTTGATGAGATGACCGAACGCCGTGTACTGGCGGTCGAGCGACTTCGCGACGCCGAGGCAGATGAAGAACTGGCTCCCAGCGGAATTCGGGTTCTGCGAGCGCGCCATCGAAAGAACGCCGCGCACATGCGGGCGCTCGTTGAACTCGGCGTCGACGCTGTAGCCGGGGCCGCCCGTGCCGTAGCTGCTTTCCTTCGCGAGATCCTTCGTATTCGGGTCGCCGCCCTGGATCATGAAACCCTTGATGATGCGATGGAAAGCGGTGCCGTCGTAGAAGCCTTCCTTCGCGAGTTTCTTGAAATTTTCCACCGTCTTCGGGGCCACTTCCGGCCAGAATTCCACCACCATTTCGCCCGCGCTGGTCTTGAGCACGGCCACTTCTTTTTGATCTTTTTCCATGGGTTTAGCCTCGTCCGGTTTCGCGGATTCTGCCACTTCCGGCGTCGGTGAGGTGTTCGGCAACGTGTCCACGGACGGAGTCGCGAGGCCGCGGACGCCCGCGGTCGGGCTGGCTACGGCGGGCGGCGCGCTCGGCTCCTGCGCGTGCAAGTTCGTCAGGCAAAAAAGGCTCAGGGTGAGGCCGCAAAAGAGAATCCGTTTCATGGCAAATCAGTGACACGGATCACGACGCCTCGCATTCGATTTCTCGCGCGGCGGTGCGTTGCTTTCCGCGCGCCAGTACGTTGCTTTCTCGCGCGTCAGCGCGTTGTAGCCGGGGGCGGTGACCCCGGCCGACCACAGATTTTGTCAGGGAGAAAGAGTGAGCCGGATCTCAGGACCGGGCCGGGGTCGCCGCCCCCGGCTACAACGCTGCGGTCACAATTTCAGGTAAAGAGTGCGCGTTCCGAAATCGATGATGCCGTGATTCCGCCGTAGGAATTCCGACCCGAGCAAGCCCGCGACCGGCGGCGAGCCCTTGAGCAGATCCCCGTGGATCAGACCCGCGAGATCCATCACGCCGACTTCTTTCCGTTTCACCAGGAACGAGCCGACGAAGAAACGCCGGATCGTCGCGAGCTGGAGGCCGCGATCTTCGAGATTCACCGCGCCGGAAGTGTAAGGCGTGTCGCGCAAGGGCAGCCGCATCGCGCGCACAAACGGCCGATGAATCAGCGTCGTGAATGCGCCGGTGTCGATCATGAGCTGCGCCGGTTTGCCGTTGAGCTTGCTGTCCACGTAGAGGTTCCAGCCCTGGGTCACGCGGATCGGCACGCCGTGCCACCCGCGATGATCGATCCCCGGAACGGTGCCCGGCAGGTCCGGGTCGATCTTCATCGTGAGGAGCTGCCGCGCGCAATCGAGCACCGCCTGGGTCGGGAAAAGAATGTCCGCGCCGAGAATGCCATCGAGCTCTTCCTCGTGGAATTCGCGGCTCGAGCGCGCCGGTCCTTTCAGGTCGATCGCGACCATCGGTTCGTCCAATAAAGTGAGCGCGCCGATCTGAAGACGATGGGCGATCGCGACGCGGTTGAAGCCGCCATTGATGCGCAGCCGGGGCGGGAGCGAGGAGGAACCGGGAAGACCGGTGAGCCCGAAATGCTTGCGGCGATTCTCCGCGATCGCGCTCACGGGGGCGCCGCTGTCGACGCCGAGCAGCGCCGGCTTGCCGTTGATCGAGGCGCGGAGAAGGAGGTGATTCTGGCGCGAACGCTCGAGTTGGAGCGTCTGGAATTGCGCATTCTCCTGCGGCTCCGCGCCGAGGGCCGGGGCAGCCAGGAGCCAGATCGCGAATCCGGGCGCGGAAAGTCGTCGGAAAAAGCCAGCCCCGGAGGATTTCACCGGCGAGGATAGCACGGTCGGCACAGGGCGAAAACGCTTGATTCACCCCGTCGCAGCCGGTATTCGGAGCGCACCGCTTATGTCACTCCGTATCACTTCCGCTGGCTCTCCTTCATTCGTTAGGCAACTGGGCGCGCTCTCGCTGAGCGCGCTTTTGCTTTTGAGCGGTTGCGGAAAAGGTGGCGGCGGAAACGCGGGCGGCGACAGCATCCCGGTCGGGGAGTATGCGTCGCTCACCGGACTGACCGCAAGCTTCGGCACGTCGTCTCATAACGGCACCGTCCTCGTCGTGGAAAAGGCGAACGCCGCGGGTGGCGTCCTCGGGAAAAAGATCAATCTCATCACCGAAGACGACCAATCCAAGCCAGGCGAAGCCGCCACGGCGGTGAGGAAGTTAATTTCCCGCGACCAAGTGGTGGCGTTGCTCGGTGAAATCGCTTCCTCGCGTTCGCTCGAGGCCGCTCCCATCGCGCAACAGAGCAAAATCCCGATGATCACGCCGGGATCGACCAACGTGAAAGTGACTACGATCGGCGACTACATCTTCCGGGTCTGCTTCATCGATCCTTTCCAAGGCGAAGTGATGGCGAAGTTCACCCTCAACACCCTGCACAAGACGAAGGTCGCGGTCCTGATCGATGTCCGGCAGGACTACAGCGTCGGCCTCGCCGCCGCTTATAAGGATTACTTCACGAAGCACGGCGGCACGATCGTGGCCGAGCAGAGTTACAGCTCCGGCGACCAGGATTTCAAAGCGCAGCTGACCTCAATTAAAGGTTCGAATCCGGAAGCGATTTTTGTCCCCGGTTACTACAACGAAGTCGGCCTGATCGCGCGCCAGGCTAAGGAGTTGGGAATCAACGTTCCGCTTATGGGTGGCGACGGCTGGGATTCACCGACCCTGGCGCAGATCGGCGGACCTGCGATGAACGGAAATTACTTCTCCAATCACTTCTCGACCGACGACACCTCTCCGGTCGTGCAGGGTTTCGTGAAAGACTATCGCGCGCGTTTCAACAAGAACCCCGACGCGATGGCGGCGCTCGGCTATGATGGTGCAGGAGTCTTACTCGACGCCATGAAACGCGCCGGCGGCACCGACCCGCAGAAGCTCCGCGCCGCAATCGCCGCGACGAAGAACTACGAAGGCGTTACCGGCACGATCACGATTAACGATCAGCGGAACGCGACGAAGTCCGCGAAAGTCCTGACGATCAAGGACGGTGAGTTCCACTTCGTGGAAACGATTGCGCCCTGATGGCTCTTGGCCGGAAGACCCACAGGTCGGTAGTTTCGCCATGAGCTTGTCATCCCGAGCGGAGCGCAGCGCAGCCGAGGGATCCCGCCGGGCTTCCTGGAAGCTCCCGCCGCCGCAGGCGCTCCGCGGGGACGCTTCTCGGCTGATCGACGGGATCCCTCGGCTGCGCTGCGCTGCGCTCGGGATGACGGGAGATGGTAACTTATGAGTGAATTCATCCAGCAACTCATCAACGGCCTTTCGCTCGGCTCGATCTATGCGCTCATCGCGCTGGGTTACACCATGATTTATGGTGTGCTTCGCTTCATTAACTTCGCCCATGGCGACGTCTATATGGTCGGCGCGTTTAGTGGCTACTACCTCGGACGCTGGCTCATCAACAGTCTGGGGATGCAGTCCTCGGTGTTGCTCCTCGTCGTCGTTCTGGTGGGCGCGATGATCTTCTGCGCGCTGGCTGGCCTGGTCATCGAACGCCTGGCGTACCGTCCTTTGCGGAATAGCCCGCGACTTACTGTCCTCATCACGGCGATAGGCGTCTCACTTTTCCTCGAATACTCCGGCCAAGTCTTCTTCGGCGCAGATCCGAAACCGTTCCCGGCGCTGATCCCGGACCACATGATCACTTACGCGGGACTTACTTTTACGAACAAGGAACTGATCGTCCTTGGTGTGACCGTGATCCTGCTGATTGGCCTTACTTTCATCGTGAAGAAAACGCGCATGGGCATGGCGATGCGCGCGCTCTCTTTTAATCCGATGGCCTGTTCGCTCATGGGGGTGAATAACAACGTCATCATCTCTTTCACGTTTGGGCTTGGTTCTGCTTTGGCCGCGGCGGCAGGCATCCTTTCTTCCCTGAACTACCCGGTTATCACTCCTTTGATGGGTCTGCTCCCGGGAATCAAAGCTTTCGTGGCCGCGGTTCTCGGCGGCATCGGAAACATTCCCGGCGCCGCCTTGGGCGGTCTTATTCTGGGTGTCTCGGAGACGATGATCGTCGGTTACGGCGATAAGATTCACGTGCCACCGAGTTATCGCGATGCGGTCGCCTTCGTCCTGCTCATTGCGATCCTGCTCTTCAAACCGTCCGGGCTGTTAGGCAAAAGCACGGTGGAGAAAGTCTGATGCGCCAGCATACCAAGCTTCTGCTGCTCGCGGCGATCGTGGTGAGTCTGCTCGTCTCGCAATTCGTCCACCTTAATCCCTACTTCTCGATTGTGGTCATCAACATCGGGATCAACATCATCCTCGCGGTCAGCCTGAACCTCGTGAATGGCTACACCGGCCAGTTCTCGCTCGGGCATGCCGGTTTCATGGCGATCGGCGCTTATGCTTCCGCCGCGGTCACCAGCTTCGGCGGACCGCGGTGGTTCGACTCGTTAGGCGGAGTGAACACCGCGACGACGAGCGGACTCTTTCTCGTCGCCTTGATCGTCGGCGGTCTCGCGGCCGCGCTGGCCGGACTTATCGTAGGTGTCCCGTCGTTACGCTTGAAGGGCGACTACCTCGCGATCGCGACGCTCGGCTTCGGCGAAATTATCCGGGTCATCATCCAAAACACTGAGACCATGGGCGGCTCGCGCGGGTTCTCGGTCTCCGGAGTTTATACGACGATCTTTTGGACTTACTCGGTCGCGGCGATCACGATTTATGTCGTCGCGAATCTGGTGCACTCCGCTTACGGGCGCGGTTTTCTCACCGTCCGCGACGACGAAATCGCGGCCGAAGCGATCGGCGTGAATACGACCAAGTATAAGGTCGTGGCCTTCGTGCTCGCGTCGTTCTTCGCTGGCATCGCGGGCGGTCTTTACGCGCACTTCATCGGCTATCTCACGCCGGAAGGTTTTGGGTTCATGAAATCGATCGAGATCATCGTCATGGTCATCCTCGGCGGGATGGGAAATACCGTCGGCGTGATTTTCGCCGCGGTCCTGCTGACGATCCTGCCCGAGGTGCTCCGGCCGGTGCAGGAATATCGCATGGTCATCTACTCGCTCATGCTCATCATTCTCATGCTCACGCGGCCGCAAGGTCTGTTCGGCGGCATCAATTGGAGCTGGTTGCGGCGCAAGAAAATCCCGGTCGAAGATGGCAGCGCTGCTTGAGCTCAACGAATGCACCGTGCAGTTCGGCGGCCTCACCGCCGTGAATGCGCTCTCGCTCGCGATCGGGCCGAACGATCTCCTCGGGCTGATCGGCCCGAATGGTGCGGGCAAGACAACCGTCTTTAACATCATCACCGGCATCTACCGCCCGACCGCCGGGACGATCACGCTCGGCGGCGAAACGATCGTCGGCCGCAAACCGAACGCGATCGCGGCCCGCGGGATCGCGCGGACTTTTCAAAACATCCGGCTTTTCGAATCGCTCACTGTTTTCGACAACGTTCGCGCGGCGATGACGATGCACCTGCGGCACGGGATCGCGCACGCGCTCTGGCGCGGGAAGCCTTTTCTGAAAGAAGAGCGCGAGATCAACGCGCAGGTGCTCGAAATACTGTCGATCTTTCATCTCGAAAAAGCGCACGGCGTCGCCTGCAAAAGTCTTTCCTATGGCGACCAACGCCGGCTCGAGATCGTGCGCGCACTTGCGACCCGGCCGAAGCTCTTACTGCTCGACGAACCGGCCGCGGGGATGAATCCGCGCGAGAAGGACGACCTCATGAAACTGATCCAGTTCGTGAAGGAAAAGTTCAACATCGCGGTGCTGCTTGTGGAGCACGACATGAAGGTGGTGATGGGGATTTGTCAGCGCATCGCAGTGCTCGACTACGGCGTCAAAATCGCCGAGGGCACGCCGGCGGAAATCCGCCAAAACCCGAAAGTGATCGAGGCGTATCTCGGCGAGGAAACTCCCCCACTTTAATCCTGCACCTACACTTACACTTACACCCCGTGCAGATCCAATTTGATCACGAGAAACTAAAGGTCTACCAGCAATCCCTCCAATTCGTAGCGGTCGCCACGGAGCTTCTGGAACGAATTCCCAAGGCGCTCGCCGCCCACAATCAACTCGACCGCGCGTCCACCGCGATTCCCCTCAACATTGCGGAAGGAACAGGCAAATGGACCATGCCCGATCGCTGTCGCTTTTACGACATCGCGCGTGGCTCTGCTTTAGAGTGCGCGGCTTGTTTGGATGTGTTGGTGGTGAAGAAGCTGCTGGCGGCAACGGATATTGCTGAGGCGAAGGGACTGTTGGTGAGCGTGGTCTCGATGCTGGTCGGGTTGACCAAGGCGATTGCGCCTAATCGGGTTTATGAGGATCCCGACGGGATTGGGGAAGTGTAAGTGTAGGTGTAAGTGTAGGATTAAAGTGACCTGGCGCCATGCTTGAGCTGAAAAACATTACCGTGAGCTACGGCTCGATCGTGGCGTTGCACGACGTCTCTTTGCGCGTCGAGCAGGGCTCGATTGTGACTTTGATCGGCGCCAACGGCGCGGGGAAATCGACGACGCTCCGCACCATCTCCGGTCTGCTCAAACCGCAGAGCGGCAGCATTCTCTACGAAGGCGAAGAGATCGCAGGCGAACCGGCGCACAAGATCGTTGCGCGTGGGCTTTCCCACGTGCCGGAAGGGCGCATGATCTTCGCGAACCTGACCGTGCACGAGAACCTCCTCATGGGCGCTTATCTGCGGAAGGATCGGAATAAACTGCAAACCGAGTTCGACTACATTTTCGAGATGTTCCCGCGCTTAAAAGAGCGCCGACGCCAGGTCGCGGGGACGCTCTCCGGCGGCGAACAGCAGATGCTCGCGATCGGGCGCGCACTCATGAGTAAGCCGCGCTGTCTCATGCTCGACGAGCCGTCGCTGGGCATCGCGCCGCTCCTGGTGAAAACGATTTTCGAGAAGATCCGCGAGATCAACCAGTCGTTAGGCATCACCGTCCTGCTTGTGGAACAGAACGCGAATCTCGCGCTCGAAGTTTCGCACTATGGCTACGTCCTCGAGACCGGCCAGATCATCCTCGAGGATACCTGTGCTGCGCTGCGCACCAACGCACAGGTGAAGAACGCCTATCTCGGCGGAGGATAGATCCAGACCGCCTGCCCAAAGTATTCCGCTCTGTAGCGTGCGCTGTCTCAGCGCACTGAAGCAGCACCTGCGGAGCCAAAGAAATCCGCTGAGGACAGCGGACGCTACAACCCGAAGAGCTGCAGACGCCTTAGCTCGAGCCGCCCCAGCTCGACCCGCTGAAGCGTTCGCCGAGCCGACGCCATTCCTCGAGCTTCTCCGCCGTCGGGAGAGCCCGGGAGGTGTCGTCTTTTGCCGTCCGCAGGAGCGTTGCGACGTCGTCCGCCGCGTCGTTGTCAGCGCCGATTAATGACGAAGCGGCCTCGACCAGGTCGGACCACTCGATCGCCGACATCGAAGACTGCAACGCGCGCGCTTTGCCCTGCAAATCGCCGACCGATTCCGCGAGACCGTGGGTGCCGTTGCCATGGGGAGCCGACCGGAAGATATCGATCAACCGCTGGAAGCTGAGATGAAACGGCAGCGTCGCGAAATCCGCGCTCAGATCGTCGGACAACGTCGCCGGTGGAGTCTGCGCCGCGCGCGAACGCGCGAGCGGCGTCCAGTCGTCACCCTCGAAACAGCCGAGCTCGCACACATAATCGGCGCCCGGCGCGCTCACATTCACAAAAGCAAAACCAACGAGCGGATCTACCGTGCTCGTCGCTTCCGCGCTGCCGTCCTCGCGCAGGATGCGCAGATGCACCGGCCGTTGGGTCTCGCCGAGCCCGGCCGCGGCGAATCGAGGCGCCCAGTCGAGCGTCCAATAAACAAAAAGCGACTCCGGATCGCGGGCCAAAATGTAGAGCGAATCGTCGGCGAGCCCGCCGGACCAATCGTTCACCGAGCCCGCGGCCGCGGTTTCCTGACGGCGCGTTTTGATCACGGGCTCGTCCGAAATTTGGAAGCCGTTTTCGGATTTGATGGTGAGATCTTCGGTCATGATAGGCGCGGCCGGCCGCGCGGTGCATTAATAGCCAACCGGGCAAAACCGACAAGCCCTTTTCCGCGCGGCCTTTGCCGCAGAGAGTTGGCGCGGAGAGCTTCTCTCGGCTATCCTCGGCGGATGCTTTCCGAAACAATCGAGCTGCGTGGACACATCATCGACTCGCTGATTTTACCCAAGGTCCTCGACGAGATCATCACGCACGGCGGCACCTTTAAGATCGGCGAAATCCGGATCGGTGAAGGTCGCGCCGACCAGAGTTTCGCGCGGATCGAAGTCACAGGTCCGTCGGCGGAAGGCCTCGATGACCTCGTCCTGCGCCTCCGCCAGCACGGCGCGGCGGTGGTGGAAAAGAAGAACGCGCAGCTCGCGGGCTCGCCGGCCGACGGGGTTTTCCCCGAGCATTTCTACGTCACCACGAACCAACAGACGTTCGTCCGGTTCGAAGACGCCGAGATCGAAGTGCAGCCCGCGCTCATGGATAGCGCCATCGTGCTCGACCGCGCCGCGCGCACCGCGACCGCGACGAAATTTTACAGCGTGAAAAAGGGCGACGAAGTCGTGGTCGGCCATCATGGCATCCGCGTTGTGCCGCTCCAGCGCTCGACCGCGCGCGCGGATGTTTTCGAGTTCATGGCGAGCAACGTCTCGATTGAGAAGCCGAAGACCGCGGTCATCCGGCAGATGGCGGCGGCGTTTCACCGCGCGAAACAGGAGGCCGGGAAAATCCTCGTCGTCGGCGGACCGGCGATCGTTCACACCGGCGCGGCGGAACATTTCGAGAAATTGATCGGCTGGGGTTACATCAACCTTCTTTTCGCGGGCAACGCCCTCGCCGCGCACGACATCGAGAACGCGCTCTTCGGGACGTCGCTCGGCGTTTATCTCGAGAAAGGCTCGCTCGCCGAGGCCGGGCACGAGAATCACATGCGCGCGATCAACGTCATCCGCAGTGCCGGCGGAATTAAACCCGCGGTGAAAAGCGGCCTGCTTAAAAGCGGCATCATGCACGCCTGTGTAACGAACGGCGTCGACTACGTCCTCGCCGGTTCCATCCGCGACGACGGACCACTGCCCGATGTAATCACCGACGCGCTCGAGGCGCAGCGCGCGATGCGGGCCAAGCTCGAAGGCGTCACCATTGCCATGATGATGGGCACGATGCTGCACTCGATCGCTGTCGGAAATTTACTGCCCGCGAGCGTCCGCACGATCTGCGTCGACATTAACCCGGGCGTGGTCACGAAACTGGCAGACCGCGGGACTTTTCAAGCCATCGGGCTGGTTACGGACATCGAGCCGTTTCTGCGCGAGTTGACCGATTGCATCGAGGCGCTTCGTTAGGCAAAGCCATGCGAAAACTGCTCCTCTGCGCGCCGGATCACTACGGCATCGAATACGAAATCAATCCCTGGATGAGCCGCGCCCGCGGCGCCGATATACCGGTTGCGCAGCAGCAATGGAAAGGGCTGCACGATAAGTTGCTCAGCCTCGGTTGCGACATTCAGCTCGTGCCGGGCGTGCCGCGATTGCCCGACATGGTCTTCACCGCGAACGCCGGGCTCACGGTCGGCAACCGTTTTATCCCGAGCAATTTCCGCCATCGGGAACGCGCGGCGGAAGCGCCTCATTTCGCAAAGTGGATGGAAGAGCATGGCTACGAAATCGTCTGGTTGCCGGAGGACCAGTTCTTCGAAGGTGAAGGCGACGCGCTCTTCGCGGGCGACGCGCTTTTTTGCGGTTACAAATTCCGCACCGACGTGAGCGCTCACACCTCCGTTGGCGAAATCCTCAAGTGCCTGGTGATTTCGGTCGAGCTGGTCGATCCGCGATTTTACCATATCGACACCTGCTTCTGTCCGCTCACCGATGGCGGCGCGGTCTGGTTCCCGGCGGCGTTTGATGAATACGGGCAGCGCACGATCCGCGATCACGTCCCGAATCTGATCGACGTCGAGGAAGAAGAAGCCGCGCATTTCTCCTGCAACGCGGTGGTCTTGGAAAAAGAAATCGTCCTCCCGCAAGGCGCGCCGAAATTGATGAACGCGCTCCGTGATCGCGGATTCAATTGCCACGCGCTGCCGATGACGGAATACCTGAAAGCCGGCGGCGCCTGCAAATGCCTGACCATGTTCATGCCGCAGCGCGAAACCGCCTGAACAAGAGGCTCCGGGTAGCGCCCGCGTTTCGTGGGCTGGCGACGGTGTTCCACCGTCGCGAACTTTTCGAACCGGTTGACCTTCTCGAGACGCTTCTGCGGTTAGCAAAGTTCGTCGCGGTGGACCACCGCGACCAGCCCACGAAACGTGGGCGCTACCCGGAGCGCTTACGCGTTAGTTCCCTCTCGATTTTGCCTAATGGCAGCGTGTTCATCACGTCGCTTTTCGTGAGCCAGCCTTTCCGCGCCACGCCGACGCCAAACCAAAGCTCCTGCAACTTCTCCACCCCGTGCGCATCGGGATTGATGACGCATTTCACTCCCTTCTCCTTCGCCAGCGGCCACCAGCGCCAATCGAGATCGAGCCGCTTCGGCGCGGCATTAATTTCGATCCAGGTGCCGGTACTGGCAGCGGCCTCAAGGATCGCCGGGATATCGACCGCATAACCCTCGCGCCGAAGAAGCAGCCGCCCGGTCGGATGCGCCAGGAAGGTGACTTGTGGATTCTCGATCGCGCGGATGATTCTCCTGGTCATTTCCGCCTCGGGCAATTGAAACGCCGAGTGTACCGAGGCGACGACGTAGTCGAGCTGGCTCAGCGTTTCGTCGTCGAAATCCAGGGAACCGTCGCGCAAAATATCGCATTCCACGCCGGCAAAAAGCCGGAAGTCATCGAAGGATTTGTTCAACTTCCGAATCGCCGCGACCTGCAGGCGCAAGCGTGCCGCGTCGAGACCCCCGGCTTGGACGGAGCTGCGGCTGTGATCCGCAATCCCGAGATATTGCAGACCGAGCTCCTGCGCCGCGGCCGCCATTTCCTCGAGAGAATTGCGGCCGTCGCTCGCGCTCGTGTGGCAATGAAAAGCGCCGCGCAGATTCTCCGGCTCGAGCAGCCGCGGGAGCTTCCCATTCGCGGCGGCCTCGATTTCGCCGCAGTTCTCTCGCAACTCCGGCGGCACGAAATCGAGCTCAAGCGCGCGATAAAGTTCCGCCTCCTCGCGGACCGCCGGGATCTTCTCCGCAGGTCGTTTTTTCTTTTGCGTCGCACCTTCCTCAGCGGGCGCGAGCCGATATTCGTTCAGCGTCCAACCGCGTTGCAACGCGCGGTTTCGCAGGACGATGTTGTGCTCTTTGCTGCCGGTGAAATAGCCGAGCGCGAACGGATACTCCGCGCTGCTGACGACGCGCAGGTCGGCCTGGATGCCGGAATGCAGGCGCACGCTCGTCTTCGTCGCGCCGCGCGCGATCACGCTTTCGACGAGCGGATGCTGCACGAAGAATTCCGTGATCGCCGCGGGCGCTTTCGTCGCCACGATGAAGTCGAGATCGCGGACGATTTCCTTCCGACGCCGGTAACTTCCCGCGATGCTCACGAGCGCAGCGTCGGGATGTTGCTTGAGGTCGTTCTGGAGCTGCTCTGCGTCGCCGGCGACTTCGCCGAGCCGATAACTTCCCGCGCTTTTCGCGCGATCCCCGATCGTCTTCGCGAGTTTTTCTTGAGTGGTTTTGCCGAAGCCCGGTAACTCCGCGACCCGCCCCTCCGCACAGGCGCGCGCGAGGTCGGCGATCGAGTGCACCTGCAACTTCTCGTAGAGGGCCTTGACCTTTTTCGCGCCTAAACCGGAGAGCGTGAAGAGCTCGAGAATCTTCTCCGGGAACGTTCCGCGCAATTCCTCGTAGAATTTCGACGACCCGGTCAGGACGAGTTCGCTGATCTTCCCGGCGATCGCTTTGCCGACGCCGGGAATTTCCTGGAGTCGATCTTCCGCCGCGAGCTCGCGGAGGTTGCCGCCCCAGGTTTCGATCGAGCGCGCGGCGTTCGTGTAGGCGCGAATCTTGAAGGGGTTTTCCTCCGCCTGGAGCTCGAGGAGCGTCGCGATCGTCTCGAGAATCTCCACAATCTGCTCTTTTTTAAGGTCCGGCACAGGAAACTGTTGCGCGAATTTTTGATCCCGTCGATAACGGGCTTGTCCCGATTCGCGTCAGTGCCCCGCCTGGCAGGCAAACGGCTGGTTTCGGACCGGTGAATTACTCGTGGCGCGCGGCGTCTGTCTCAGCGTCATTTTTTTCAGCGCCACCCAACTTCTCTCCGCCGAGCCTTTCCCGGTAAAAGGGCCCACGGTTCCCAGCCCCCGGGCGCAGCTGCGGCACGGGATCGCGTGCGCTCCCGAGCGGGCGCCGATCGCCGTGAAACGCGCGATCTGGGCGGCGAATCAACTCCGCAGAAAGCCCTACGTCTGGGGCGGCGGCCACGCTTCGTTCGTCGATCGCGGCTACGATTGTCCGGCACAGTCTCGTTCGCGCTCGCGGCCGCCGGTCTGCTCCGCACGCCGCTGAGCTCGAGCGAGCTCACGCGTTTCGGCGATCACGGGCGCGGGAAATGGATCACCGTTTACGCGCGCAATGGTCATGCCTTCGCGGTCATCGCCGGGCTGCGTCTCGACACGACG
>JBBSUP010000026.1:0-32049 GCA_038234295.1 Chthoniobacterales bacterium | reverse complement strand
TTCAACGTATCCGCGTGCGCGCAATCCGTCGTAGATCGGAGCAAGCGTGACCAAGCCAGCGGCCGTCGTTGGCAAAACGACAAAGACATCCAAATCGAAGGTCAGGAACGGCTCAGTATAGAAGATGGCGCCCATCGCGCCTCCGATCGCATAGCGCGAGAAGATGCCGTCGCGTTCCAGTTTATTCAGCACTGCGATCGTGCGCTTCACAGGATGTAATTAAACGGTGACAATGCTTAAGTCACTCCGGACTTTCCCGCGGCCCGTTCGCCTTGCTAGGCTACGCATTCGCCGGCACCAGCGCCTGCGCATACTCGGGCAGCTCCTCATGGCACTTCCAGAACGGCCGCAGGCGCGCGCGACTTCACGGCAACGGGGTGAAATTACCCGCGTCGATCTCCGCATCGAGTCTCTGTAACATGGCCGCGTGCTTTCCACCGGGAGAAAAATCCTCCTCGATTTGCTCATCCCAGCCGAGCTTGTCCTGCCGGGTGACGTAAGCGGCCAATTTCGTTAACTCTTCGGGGGACAATTCCTTCACCGCTTCCTCGATTTCAGCCAGGCTCATACCTTGGAATTCTACGCATTGCACGATTGCGTGGCAAGCGGCGCCTGCCCACTTTGCGGTCGATGAATGGAGCCGCTGGGGAGCGAGCGACATAGAAGAAGCCTGCAAAGGGAGCCGGTGGATGCCGGTAAATCAAACAAACCCGGCGCCGATGATATCGGCTTGGGGTGAAGTGGACGTGTCAACAGGATTAGCGGAACCGCTCGAGGCCATCCCACATCGACCGCGCCGGCTCGCGAGTTCGCGGGTCAATCAGACCGACCTCTTGCAGCGTCAATTCCGTTCGCCCGCAGTTACACGGTTGGCAGGCGACCACCATGTTTTCGAGATCGCTGGTGCCGCCCCGGGAATAAGGCAGGACATGATCGTAGGTCAGCCACATCGCCTGCAAGCCGGCATGCTGGTCTGCGTTCCGATTGTCGTCTCCCCAGCGAAGAGCTTCCGGATACGCCTTCCGGATCAGAGCGCGTGTCTCACTTCGAACGACCGGTATACCACAGAACCGGCAATGGAATCCATCTCGGCGAATCAGCTCCGCCAGCCCTGCCTTCGAAGGCATGCGCCTGCTCGTGCGCTGCTCTTTCGGAATCGAAGGCAAGCTAATATCGCGAATGAGTGGTCGGCTGAACGGCCCGCCGGGGCCCCACAGCGATTCGGTCCATGCAGTGATCGCTGGCATGTCTGCGAGCCGGATTAGCTCATCAGCGAGCGCACGTTCGCCGGCAGTATGCGCGGAAACGGCCGCATCGAGGTAGCGGGCAGCGTCAAAGATCTCTGGAATAGGGGGTCGGAGGCAGGGTTGAAGAATGGTGATCACGAGCGTTTCAAATCAGCGGCGATTTCTGCGAGTTGGGCAAGGGCGGCTTGAAGGTCCTCGACAATCAAGCCGCTGGGAAGCGAGCGAGATGGACCATAGCCGAAGGGTGAGCGGATGGGAAGACGTGAAGAAATGCCCGCGGCAATGACTTCGGTTTGTGTCGATAGTAAGCTCTGACCCCGAATCAGACCCCGCCTCCAGCGAAATTCCGCACTCTCTGAAAAGGTCGTCGACGATTTCCCGCTTCACGCGGCTATCCGTGGTGGTGAGCGCCCAAACGTCAGATTGGCCGATACGGTGAGGATTGGGGCTGGAAGCGTGCTCGTGCAGTTCCTCTTCGGAGGTGGCGAAGAAGCGGCGTGATGCTCCTTCGCGACGGTACCTTAAGAGTTGATTACGTCCATTAGGCACCGATTCGAGGAACCAGTTCAAGATTGTGAGATACCTCTTCACGATGTTTGCAAACCAAGGAAACTGCCCTGAGTCGATAAAGGCAGATAGCTGTTCATTTAACGAGCGTTGTAGCTGCGATCCGCTCTTTTCGGTGTTGGTTGCAGGATCAACCTCCGCCCTTGGACCTGTAGGCGGAGATAAATTTGTCTCAGCCGCCGCGGCGGTGGAACCTTTATCGCCCATGTGGAGAATAACGCCGTGCCTGAGGGCGACTTCTTTCGCGACCTGGTCTGGAACAACATCAGTTGAGCGCTGGAACGTGGCGCCGAGAGCGAACAGGTCAGAAATGACATCGGTCGGATTCTGTTTCAGCGCCTCGTATAGACGGCGAACACTTGCCGGCCGCTCGATCGTCAATTCGATTGGCACCTCGCTGACCGTCGGCGGAGGGGGCTCGTCCGGCGTTTGAAAATGGAACGCGTCCATCTTTCGCGTGCGCTCTGTCCGCGAAAATTCGATCTGCCAGATTCTTCGCGCGACATCTTGAGGGTTCGTCGGCTCTGAGAGCTGTCGGACAATCTCGCGAGTCTCGTCCGCTATGCCCGCTGCGCCCCGGGGGAGAACAAAATAGAGAAAGGTCGTCGCACGACTGCAGCAAAGATACACCTCGCGGCGTGCCGACCACATCGCCTGCTCGGCGGCATCAGGTTTGTCACCGAAGCTTTCCGGGTCGCACTCGTCGGGATAACCTTCGATGACGACGACGGGGAATTCCTGTCCCTTCACGTACTTGTCCACGAGGTCGAACGACTCGACGGCGAAGCAGTTATGGTAGGTGAAGCGGAGCAGTTTTTCGTAATCGAAACTGTCCTCCTCCCGGCGGAAACGGATCCAGAGAACGTCTTCTCCCGATAGGCCGGAATTTTCCAACTGCGCGAAGGCGTCCTCGCAGGTCAGAAAGCTGGAAATGGTGAATGACCAGTGATTTCCAGGATGAGAGTCGTTCCAGTTCTGAAGAGTGATCTTTCCGCCGGCGTCCGTTGCGTATTGAGGGACCTCAAAGCCAAACTCATCTTCCAATTGCCGTTTGGTGGGAATGATCTTAGGGCCGCTGGCCGCGCACCAGCGAAACATCAAAGCGAGCCCGGCTGTGTATACAGAGAATGGATTCCGATAGTTGCGCTTCAGCCTATCGGTATGCAGCGCAAAACTGAGTCCAGCTATGAGGACAGCGTCGCTGCCAACGAGGCGGAGCTGCTGGTGCCGATCGCACGCAATCGCCAGATAGCGATGCTCCGCATCGACGTTGATCCAATTGGAAACCGCCGCCTGATCATCGGCGTCGAGATCGTGTGATTCATCGATGAACAGAACATTGCATTCTTCGTTGTTGAGCAGGTCGCGGGGACCAACGCCGAAAGATCGGTTTCTGGAAGCGGAGAGTCAAGCCGTCCTCCAGAAGCGCATACTGCTTCACGAAACGATCCCAAAAATATTCTATTGCTCGCAGCTGCTTCTCCTTGCGTGCAACGACGTAGATCGCCCGCTTTCCATGTTCTGGAAGGCCGATCGCGACAGCGTCTTTCTCGAAGCTCCGCAGAAACAGCTCATCGTCTTGCGATATCGTATCGACCTCCACCTTACGGTCTGATGCGAAGACAAAGAGTGCGTAGGCGAGAAGAACGCTTTTGCCCATCCCCGCGGTGCCGTTGATTGCCCAATGATGCGGTTTCGGCAAAAACGCACTAAAGAGCTCCATGTCGAGACTACGGCGACAACGCTCGACGTAGGCGAGCGAGTTGTTGAGTTCGGGATGTCCCATATCGCGCACCGGAACGCCCTTCCGCAACTCACCGAGAAGCGCCGATTGCTCGACGCGGAGAATCATCTCTTCCTTTTGAAGGCGCACCAGTTCCTGACAAAATGCCGGCACGCCGAATAATCTGAAATGCACATGCCGCCCACGTTGGTCTACGCGGGTCGCCGTTCCTTCTGCCTGGGACAGTAGCCATGCCTCGATGAATAACGGCTTCCCTCGGTCGGCCAGATAGCCGCGCAGGGCGCGCGCATGATTGCGTAGTTGCGCACGCTTAACGTTAAAAGCGACGCGCGGATCCCCGCGCCAAACATTCCAAGGCCCATGATCTGTCGGCGGTAGGTTCCGATGTTCTCCCGTCACCGGCGGCTCCTTGCACTCGATGATGATTAACCGGTCATTTAATTCTGAGCTGACGTGGATTAGGTGATCGATCTCATATCCTCGGAGACGGTCTTCACTGCCGGCCGGACGGTAGATTGGAATGTTAGACAGTGCGCAACACGGAAAGCGGCGATCTAGCAGCTTGCGGACTTCTTGTTCGAATCCAGCCATTTCTATTTCTCTTTTAAGCGGAGGCGATGACGATTATGCGAGCAATGGTTTGAGCGTCGGGTCATTCTGATTTATCCGAAGTGTATATCCTCAATCACGTCCGCCACGCTGTCTGTTACAAAAGCGATGCACTAAGCGCGCGTTCTCAGGAATCGTTTTTCCGCCGCGCCAGTAATGTTCGATGTGATCTACCTCGGCATCGTCTAGCTCCATGATGCGTTGGTGACATATCTGGCATTCCGGGTTGGCTTCAAAAAGCTGTTTCTTCAGTGACCAGCTAAATCCTCGAGGCTCAACCGGGTACTCTCTTACAAGTTCATCGACGCGCCGCTTCCACGTTTCCGCTCGATAAAATACTCGATCTTTCTTGTCACCCGTACTCGCGACGTATTCGACAAAAGTTGCGTCATAGGTCATTAAGTCGAGAAATTCCTCTCTGATGCGGTCAGCTACCGGCACAATTTGCTGCTTCTCATAGAAGCTAAATACATATAGAAGAGTATCCCACAGAGAAACATTAAGTTTCCGGGTCTCCCAAGATCCAGGTGAAGATTCTTCTCCGACGTTAAAGCGACGAAAAGCATTCTTCCCGAAGACAGTGAACGCTAGCTCGATCGACTTTTTGAAGACCTGCCGCATAACCTCTATGTCCTCCTGTGAAGCATTTTGGTGCGCTTGCATTTCGCGGTTCATGAATTGTTTCACGGAACCCGAGTATCGAAGGTGGGTGGCGCGCCACATTGCAAAGAAGCGCAATATGAGCTGTCTATCGGCCATCCGAACGTGCGGTTCGGCGAGTCCAAGAATCTTATGCAGGTGATCGTTTTCGGCCAGTTCTCGCAACAGGCGATTGTAAGAACCTCGATAGACGCAATTTCGTAGTTCCTGATCATTAAGTTTTTCGGCCCCGAGGTTCAAACGTTCGAAGACTTCAAACTTCACGTCGGCATCCGAATCCTTGAGTATTTTGATT
Source organism: Chthoniobacterales bacterium (assembly GCA_038234295.1). Taxonomy (GTDB): domain Bacteria; phylum Verrucomicrobiota; class Verrucomicrobiia; order Chthoniobacterales; family UBA10450; genus Palsa-1392. The sequence continues at coordinate 26,927 of JBBSUP010000026.1, read as the reverse complement.
ACGCGGAGAATTGATTGGAGAATTGTGTCCTGATGTTCAGGAATCTCAGCGAATAGTTTCCCGTTAAGCTCCTCCATGACCTTCAGCCCGGTGAGGCGAAATGGTTCTCCGGAGGGGAACTTTCCATTTATGAAGGCGGAAATTGCCGTGAGCCGCTGCTGCCCATCAACTACCTCTTGGATGCCGTCCTGTGATTCGGAAGTATAGACAACCGGAATCGGAATACTCAGCAGCATTGACTCAATCAAGCGGCTGGCCTTTGGTTTGCTCCAGACAAAGAACCTCTGGAATTCCGGCTGAAGATTGACTTGCCCACGATTGACCCAGGCGTTCAGGGTTTCCGCAGGTACGTCTAACTTCTCTGTCTTAACCGAGCGCCGTTGGGGCGCTATTTGAAGTGGCGCTTCATCTTCCCCTGGCTCTAAATCGATTATAACTTCTTCTGACATATCTGGTATTACTTTTAGCTACGAGATGGAGTACTGGCCAAAAAAGCTCCCGGCCAGCCGCCGTGTTTTTCGATGACTTGGTCGATCTCTTTCATGAGGCGGATGGTTTCGGCGAGGGCGATGACGATTTTGCCGTAGTGGGTTTGGTCGGCTTTGGTGAGGGTGCGGTCTTTGCGGTCTTTGAGCCACTTCCGGCAGACCTGGTAGCCGCCGATGTGGAAGTTCCACACTTCCTCGCGCACGCCTTTGAAACCGGTCTCCTGCGCTTTGTCGATCCAGACGGTGTTTTTGGACCAGGAGATTTTTTCGACCTCGGAGTTCCGGCCGCCGATGAACTCGGTGATGGGCTGGGCGAGCTTGGGCGATTCCAGCAAGTGCAGGGCGGTGAGTTCGCCGCCGAGCCGGGCCAGCGCGCGGAAAAGCTCCAGGTTCCCGGTCAACGGCAGGCGCGGGAAATCGATCTTCAGAAACTCCGCGTAGCGGCTCCGGTAGCCGGGACTGTGAAACACCGCGTAGGCGTAGTGGAAGATGTCTTCGGGCGTTAGGCCGACGGGCAGACCGTGATCACCACGTCGAAGTCCAAGCTTTTCAGTTAGAGCCTTTGCGAATGCCGGTTTGATGCTGGATGTTCGTGCATTATCGCCACCAAACCCTTGCTGCCCGCTTTGATTATTTTGGTATAGCCACAACGGCGCGAGCGATGTGCGATCGTAAACGGCTACGATCTTGTGCGTCGAGATCTGCCGAGTAGCTAAAACAGCAAACGGCTCTTTCGATTGACGGCAGACCAAGAGCCCCAGATTTGGGTGCAGCATGTGACCCTGAACATCGAACACCGGTCGGCTGGTAAATCCTACCTTGTAGTAGATGTTGCGAAAATCGAACGGGCGATAAACGCACGTCCGCAGCGCGTTCTTATCGAATGCTTGTCGTTTAGCTAAGGCAACGGGGTCATAGCTGCTAGACGGATGGAAGTTGTAGGTTTCGACGAACTGCGCGTCTAACTTGCCCGAAAATACCCTCTCCATTCGCTCGGAGAGGTTTGTTTTTTCAAAGTCAATGCAGAGATCATCTCGGTCGGTGTTTAGCCCGCTGCCAACGACACCGAAGATTTCTACGAAGGGGACTCCGGTCTCATATTCGTCCCGCATCGACCCACTTTGCTTAACGAAGAAAAATTGTGGCGGCTGAGCTTCCAGATCCTCCGTGCCCATCGAGAGCACGGTGCTATCGGTGAGTGCTCGATACTTCGATTCCCGATCGCCCCACAGTTCAAAATACTTCAGTTGATGGTGATCCTTGGGATCTCGGTTTGCCCATACTGAAATCGCTACCCCTTGCTGAATATCAAAAACATTTTCATCATTTGAGCCATCTGGCGCAATGTCGCCGCGACGACTGTTGCCATGTAGGTCTGCTATGAAACCTTCGGTGAATTGTCTTAACAGGGACTCCCGCATTTTTCGGTGAACGAGCCCATCAAGGTAGCTACTGTTTGTAATCATCCCGAAGATACCGCTGCCAGAGCCGCCCAACAGGTATTGCCCAAACCGAAAGAATTTTAGGTAATCATCGTCAAGGTTGAGCTTTTTTTCATCCAGCCCACGCTTGTAATCCTGTAGCAGTCCAAGGATGAATGGGTTTTTGTTGAGCTGACCGAAGTTTGAATAAGGCGGGTTGCCGATGACGACGGTGAAGCGCTTGTGCCGTTTGATTTCGTTCACGGCGGCGGCTTCGTGGGCGAGGGCGTCGAAGCCGATAAGCGGGAGCTGTTTCACCCACGGCTCGAGGGCGTTGGTGAGGTAGATGCGAGCACGTTCGTCGGCCGCGAAGCGGTAGCCCGTTTCCCACAGCTTTAAGCCGATCTTCATGTGGGCGATGGCATAAGGCGCCATCATCAACTCGTATCCGTGTAGCCGCGGAAGAAGCGCACTGGCGACGTATTGATTCCAGTAATCGGAGGAGTCCGTCGGCTGGCGCGGGAAGGAAGTGGCCGGTAACGGCGGCATCGCTTTCACTCCGCCGCTCTTCCATTTCGCTTCAAGGTGGCTATGGATCAGGTCGATGACTTCAACGAGGAAGGTGGCGGTGCCGGTGGCGGGGTCCAATATCTGGACGAAGAATTCGCTCGCCGGGATGGTCTTTTTCTCGCCCGGTTCATCGGTGAGCGGCGGAAATTTTAGATCGGGACGTTGCTTGAGCATATCGCCCCAAGTCGCGGTATCGGCGAGGCCGTGGGCGAGCTTGAAATCGGTCTGCAAAAGCTCGTGGACACTGCGGACGATGTAGGAGACGACCGGCTTCGGGGTGTAGAAGACGCCGCGCTGGACCTTCTTCTTTTTGTCGTACTCGGTGAGGAAGCTTTCGTAGAAGTGAATGACCGGATCTTCCTGCGGGTTCCGGTTATCGAAATCGCGCAGGACGGCATCGAGGTGGGTATTCGGACTGTTGAGGAGGGAGGTGACTTCCTGGATGCCGAGCTCGTCGAAGTCGATCCGGCCTTTGCGGCCGCTCAGGTGGAGAAAGGTCTTGAGCATGTCGCGCAGGAACGGGTTGGTGACGGGCACCATGTCCACGATGTTGTCGCCGTGGATGCCGGCGGGGCGCGAGACGGCGGCGGAGAAGAGGCCGTAGGTGATGGTCTGCGCATACATGTCGGCAAAATCGTCGTCGCTCAGATCGTGGATGAGGGCGGCGCGGAAGGCGGCTTCGAGTTTGCGGACTTGCCCGAAGCCGTCTTCGTAGCGGAGGACGGCGCGGACGCGGGCGCGAATCTTCTTCGCGAGGTCGGCGAGGGCGAGGGCGAGCTGCTTCGACGTGGTGATGACTTCGCGATGGCGCAGCTCGAAGGCGCTCCGCCATTGGCTGCGCCATTCGTTGGGCTCGCGCGCGTAGTCGTCGCGCCAGCGGAGATTGTCGTGCAAGGTGCGGGCGACGTAGTCGTATTTGAGCGGAGTGTCGTCGTCGTCCCAGCCGAGGACGCGCAGCTCGGCGAGGCCGCCGAGGTCTTCGTCCTCGACGAAATGGGCGAAGGTGATGGCGCGATCGTCTTCCTCGCCGTAAGCGGAGACGAAGAGGAGGTCGCTGGCGTGCCAGGCCTGTTGATCGGATTTATTGGCGGAGGTGCGCTTCCTGAAGACGAGCGAGCGCAGGATGCGCCGCATGACCATGACGGGGAGGCGTTTCTTCTCGAAGTTGACGAAGAAGATACCCCACGGCTGGCTGCCGCTGAGCGGGCGGAGCTGCTTGATCTCTTTGATGCGAACGGCGCTCTTCGCGTCGAGACCCAGTTCTGCGGCCTCGTAGTCGAAGGTGACTTCTTCGGTGTCTTCGGGCTCGATGGGCCAATCGAGATCGTCACGCAGATACTTAAGTAACTGCGGGAGGGTTTTGATTTCGCGGAGGCGATCGATGGCTGGGGCGGGCATGGGTCAGGGATGAAAGCCGATCTGTTTTTTGCCGGGCGCCAGCGGGGTGATGAGCTGTTTGATGGCGGCGAAGACGACCGCGAACTGCTCGTCGTATTTCTTCTCAAGACCTTCGATCTTGCGGGCGAGATCGCGATTCGTGTCCATGAGGCGGCGGAGTTGCACGAAGGTGCGCATGATGGCGATGTTGACCTCGACGGCGCGCGAACTCCGCAGGACGCTGGAAAGCATGGCGACGCCCTGCTCGGTGAAGGCGTAGGGACGGTAAGTTCGTCCCCGATGTTTCCGAGAACTCATCACAGTTTGTGATGACTTGGAGGCGGCGCCGGATTTTGAGGTCACCGATTGCGACCTCAAAGCGGAGCGAATCTCTTCCGCTTCCTCAAGACTGAGCTGAAACATAAAGTCTTCTGGAAACCGCTTGAGGTTCCGTTTGACGGCCTGATTCAGAACGCGCGCTTCAACGCCGTAGAGCATGGCAAGGTCAGTATCGAGCATGACCTTTTCTCCGCGAATGAAGAAGACGAGTCGCGCGACGTTCTCGGGCTTCAAGACAATCGCCATGGTCAGTTCATCTCCATCCAGCATTTGAGGGTTGGCCTCACACCGACGGGAGCCTGGACCTGCTTCAAATACGTGTTCTTAATGTGCTTCTCGATCTTGAGTCGAATCTCGCGCAGAGTCGGCTGCTCCAAGGCGACGACGCGCGGCGTTTCCGGGCGGCTCCTGATGACTTCGGCGATGCGGGCGGAATCTTCGAGGATTTCGCCGTTCTCCAACGCGTAAAGGTACCAACCGGTGCGAGTGGCATCGCCGTACCACGCCAACTCGGGCGGCCGGGTCTTGTCTTCTGCAGGCAGGCTGTAGCAAAAAAACACGGCACGCGTGCCGTGTTTTGGATGCTGTTTGCCGCTGAAGAGGCGGAGCGGGACGGTGTCGAGGAACTGTTCGAGGGCAGAATTTTCCTTCAACAGTTCCTGATATTCGAGATGCAGTTTTTCGATTGGTGTCGCTTCCCCCTCGTAGGTGTGGAGGAAATCGCGGAGTGCGTCGAAGTCATCCTCGGGTTTAAGCAGCTTCTTCCCCTCGATGCCCAGCACTTTTGAGATGCGGAGGGTCTTGAAGGCGACCCGTTGATAAAGTCGAAGCAGACGATCCAGCTCGCCCGGGGGAAGGAAGTTCCAGTAGGCGACCTTGCCACGGAGCGAAGCTTGGTCCGGATGATCGGCAACCAGAGCTTGTTCCACCAGAGGACTCATGCGTCGGTCGACGCGGCCGATGCGCTGCATGAGGCGGACGGGGTTCCAGTGCAGGTCGTAATTGATCAAGCGCGTGGCATCCTGAAGGTTCAGGCCTTCGGAAAGGACGTCGGTGGAGATCAGGATGCGGATTTCTTGACGACCCTCAGCTTCAAGCCGGCTGCTGCTGCTCTCGTTGTAGTAAGGAGCGAACTCTTGGATAACATCAGCGCGGTCACGATTGCTCGCGCTATCAATTTCATCCACGCCGTCGATACCCGCAGCCTGCAACTCTTTTTTCAGGTAACGCGCGGTGGTCATGAACTCGGTAAAGATGATGACCTTCTGCTTTTTCAGGATCGCGTCTTTGTTGAGCAGCTTGAGCAGCGATTTGAGTTTATCGTCCTGGGAGACGTCGAGACGCTGAATTTCTTCAAGGAAGTCGACGACGGTCTCGAGATCGCTATAGGTCTCGTCAAAGATCTCGTCCAGCTTGTAATCTTCCCTTGGAAGTGGGTCGAAGGCGTCGAGGTATTCATCACCGAGTTCGCTCTCCTCGGCGGCTTCCTCGCCTTGGAACTCGCCGCGTCGGGCGCGGACGTGCTCGAGCAGCTCGTCATTTTGCGCCTCCCATTTTTCAAGGCGCTTCACTTCGACCGGATTCTTCGGGGCGATGTTGCTGCGAAGGAAGGCGAGGAGTTTGAGGAGCAGGGTGTGGCAGGAAGCTTCAAAGGCGACAATTGAACTCTCAAAGCGCTTTAAAAACAGGATACGGATGAGACGAACAAGTTGCTTCTGCCGGTTGACGTCCCACTGCTCGAGCTCGGTCGGGTCGCCTTTCCAGTATGCGAGGGGATAGTAGAGGGCGAGGGCGAAGAGTGGCGTCTCTTTGGCGAAGGCCTTTTCGATTTTACCCAGGAGATGACCGTAGGTCTTCTTGACTGAGTATTCGACAACCTTGGGCGGTTCCTTCTCCGGAAAGGTGACGGAAGGGCCGCCGTTTTGCTCCTGACTGGCGCGGACGTAGGCGCGGCTGCGCTGGACAACGAGTTCGCGGAAGAGCTTGTCCTCGAAAAGGACTTGCTCGGCCTCTACTTGGTTTTGATCGAAGAGTTCCCCGAGCTGCCTGCCGGTGACGATCTCCAGCAATTGTTTCTCTAACTTCCGGAAATAGGCGGGAAGAGCGTGGATGCCAAGGGTCCTCGCAAAGGCCCCGGGTTGCTCGACCCGAGAGAAGAGCTCGATCAGATGCTGAAAGTCGGTGAGAGCGTTGTTAACTGGCGTCGCCGTGAGGAGGTAAAGAGCTTTGTCTTCGGCGAGGTCGTAGAGCTTCCAATAGCGCGAGCGAATTTCGCCGTCCAGATTGGCGAGGCCTCGATTCCGAAAATGATGCGCTTCGTCAATCACTATCGCGTCGGCCTGTTCCTTCATTCGCTCCAGTTCTTCTGGGAAGTCCCCGCCACGCATCAGGTCTGTGTGATTGAAGATCCGCAGGTCACTGAAACCCCGGAAGAGATGAGGAAGGTATTTCTTTAGACTCCGTTCCCAGACCGCTTTACGCCCTGATTTCGGAACGATGAGAACAACTTTCTTCCGATCGTGAATGAGACGCTCAATCAAGAGCAAGCCGACGAACGTCTTTCCGAGACCAACGCCATCGCAGAGCAGGGCGCCGCGATGTTGGTGCGAGATTTTGAGCAGCGCTTCGTATGCCTCCTTTTGATACTGGTCGAGCACGGGGAACATGACCGATTGAGTCTTCTCCCAGGACTCGGGCGGGAGTTCTTTGCTCTTGAACAGCTCTTGAAGCGCCTTGGCGTATACTTGAAACGGGGAATAGGCGGCTATCTGCCGCTCAATGAGCTTAATGATCTCTTCGGAAATGTCTTCGCCGTCTGCCCAGTGACGCTCGAACCATTCCTGGAGTTGAGTGACGTCACCGGGGGCGCGGACTTGAATATTCAGTTCAACGTTCTGTGTGAGACCCGGGACGGTGAAGTTGCTGGAGCCGACTAAAGCGACAGAGCCGATTACGGCGACCTTCGGATGCGTGATGTAGGTCTTCGCGTGGAATTTCTTTTTGGCGTAGACCCTGCAATCGATCTTTCCGTCTCTGATCCCTTTTAGTATCGCCGGAACTCCTTTGAGGAAGTCGTTGCCTTCTTTTTCGTTTTCGATGCTGGCATCGAGGACGGTTTTCGTCCGTTCGCGGAGACCTTCAAGGAGCGCCTGACGAGTGCGAAATGTCATCTCGTCGCCGAGTAGGATGCGGATCTTGTCCAATTTTTGCCACCCGGGTTCCAGTGCGAGAAGGGCACCGATCTCAAAAAAGCCGGTCGCAATGTCGAAGGCACTCGCGATCTCGGTCCAATCGTGAAGGTATTTTAACCCCTTCCAGAGGTCGTCGCTGTTATCGACGATGAAGAGCTCCCCGCCACCCGTTCTTGGGGATTGCTCTGCTCTGCCGCCTTGAGCCTTCGATGTGAGCTCAAGTTCTCCGTCGATATTCAAATTGAGCGATTCCTGAGGGGTCGGCACCGAGCTTTTTTATCGGGATGATTTGAAATGTCTAGGGAAAAAGCGCCTCGCAGCCGAGGCGCGGTTGTTCGTTGATGGTTCTTGGTTATCGAGAGAGCCCCCCGTCGCGCAGGTTGAGCTCGTTCCTCCATGTGCCGGCTGGCACGGAATTAGCAGCAGAGAGGGGGATGTTCTCCAAAAGGAAATCGCCGGTCATCCCGATCCCGCGGCGCCCGGGCCAGTCGCTGGCTGAGCAGTGGCAGGATCTGGTCGACGATCGACTCGTGGCGATCGTATTCGGGCCAGCCATGGTTTGGTCGCTAGTGGCCGGGGCATGGATTCAATCTACCAACCCGTCATCGATGCGATTCTGGTTGAGCGTCGCCATCGCCGCGACCGGCTTCTGTCTAATCGGCTATCTGCGGTTGATTCCCAGTGCGCGGGCGCTCGTCCGCGGTGAACGCGGCGAGCGCGTGGTCGCTGAACAGCTCGAGGATCTGCGGGCAGCAGGCTTTCGTTGTTTTCACGATCTCGTGAGAGACGGGTTTAATATCGATCACGTGGTAGTCGGTCCGCCGGGCGTGTTTGTGGTCGAAACGAAGTTTCGGAGCGGGTCGGGCCTGATCGAATTCAAGAACGGTCAGGGCATCTTTGTCGGCGGGCGCGCGGAAGAAGGCGATTGTCTCAAGCAGGCGCGCGGGAATGCGCGCGAGGTCAATCAACTGATCCGACGCGACGCGGGGATCGAGGTGTGGGTGAAACCGCTGGTTGTCTTTGTCGGCGACTGGAAGGTGAAGAATGTCTGGCGCGACACGGACGTCCGCGTCATCACGGCGAACGATCTGCCCCGTTACTTCTCGCAGCAGGATCAGCCGGGGCTCACCCGACGTGAGATCGATCTAATCTGCTCGCACCTCCGGCGGACGACGACTGATAGCTGAACGCTAAGGGCGGTTATCGGTTACTGGTTATTGGTTAGTGGAGGCGACGGCGTGGCCCCGGGCCCGCCTCCGTCTGAAGCTACGTCGTGGCGGGGCAGGGAGCGGCGAGGTCAGGACAATCTGAAGATGGCGGGGTTCTTGGTGCGCAAACGCTTCTCCGGCGAGTCGAACTTCTCCATGTAATGCTGGCGCGCAGGCGCGATCTGACGCATGGCCTCTAGCCAGGTGATTTTCGATGGCCAATGCTCCTGCATCGGCGCGGGGAAGACCGGCAGGCCAAGGTCGCGGGCAAGTGGCCCTTTACTGGAACTGTCTGATCCTGGTGAGCGCATCTTCCCCACCGTAACGCAAAATCAGCGCCCGGAAAGATTCCTCCTCGGGGTCCAAGCTGCAGATGCGAACAATCTGACGAATGTCTTCCCAATCGACTTCGGGATTGCGTCGGTGGGGGCTGGCGGCGGAGTGCAATTTGAGCGCGACGAGATATTCCGGGCGAGGAAGAAAGACGCGTTCACCGGCGAGGCTCATCTCCTGCGCGCCGGCGCTCAGTTTATCCCACGTAGCTTGCTCGACGAACATGAAGTCAACCGGCATCCCGGTGGGCTCAGCGGGTTCGAATTGGGCAAAGGCTTCCTCCCCGTGGAAAAAACGGTAGCCGAGTTCCCGCATGAGATCGAGCCAGCCGGTGCGGGATGAGTCGGGAACCAGAAGGTCGAGGTCAACCGTGGCGCGGATGTAGCCAAGCATGATCGCCGCATTCCCACCGATGAGGAGGTTGGGTAAGCCTCGTTCGTTGGCCAGGCGCAAGACGGTTGTGACATCCACTTCGGCCAGATTAACTCGGAATGCGGGGAGCGGAACGAAAAAGGAAGTCTGCTGTCCGGAAGAATGGCGGTAGCTGGGGAGCGGGGAAGGATGGAGGATAGGCTTCCAGCCTGTCTCGGCGAGCGGGCATCCAGCCGCCTTCTGGGGTTGGGGAGACGACAGGCAAGATGCCTGTCGGCCGAGTCAGGCTGGAAGCCTGACTTCCGGCGCACGCGAAATTTCAGGGAATAAATCAGGCGTCACGCCCTCCTACGAGAGTATGAAATCTTTGATGATTGGCCGGTTGGCGGTTGGGTTACTGATTCTGGCGAGCGGATGGGCCGTGCCGGGGGCCCGGGCGGATGGGGAGAAAGTTCCCTCGAACGAAGTGCTCAAGGCGCGACTCACTCCGCTCCAGTATGAGGTGACGCAGAATAATGGAACGGAGCCGCCGTTTCAGAACGCTTATTGGAATAACAAGAAGCCGGGGATCTACGTGGATATCGTCTCGGGCGAGCCGCTCTTCAGTTCGAAGGATAAGTTTGATTCGGGGACGGGCTGGCCCAGCTTTACCAAGCCTTTCGTGCGCGAGAATGTGGTGGAGGTGCCGAAGAATGGGTCCGTCGATGTGCGCTCGAAGCAGGCAAACTCTCATCTGGGCGACAAATTCCATGACGGCCCGCCTCCGACCGGGATTCGTTATTGTCTCGATTCGGCTGCCTTGAGGTTTATCCCAGCAGCGGATCTGGCGAAGGAGGGCTACGGGAAATACACGTCTGAATTCGCTGCGGCAAAGTAAAAACGGCAGGGCCGGCTCATCCCGATTTTTTGAAATTATCGGGAATAAAGTCCGGCCGGGTGCGTCTTAACTTCGTAACCAGAAGTGCTGGTATGTTCCAGCCGCCACTCCCGATCGAGGGCTCCGGTTCGCTCACACTGGGCGGGCTTATGGTTTTGTTAGGTAACAAAACTAAAAATATGAAAATGAAAACACTGACCCGCGCCATCGCCTGTACCGTAATCGCTGCCTTCTCCGCCGCCACTCTGATGGCCGGTGAAATGAAGGAAGGCGAAATGATGCACGACGGCGTGATGATGAAAGACGGCAAGATGATGGTGATGAAGGACGGCAAGACCATGGAAATGGAAAAATCCATGACGATGTCCGACGGCACCATGGTGATGAAAGACGGCAAGGTGAAGATGAAGGATGGCAAGACCATGATGATGAAGGACGGCGAGATGGTCATGATGGACGGCAAGATGATGATGATGAAAGACGGCAAGATGATGGAGATGCACTAGCGCCACGGCCGAGAACTTAAGAAAATGATAGGCCGGCGCTCCTTTGGGGGCGCCGGCCTTTTTTTGAAGCGCGGAAACGCTTCTACGCTCAATAGCGGAACCTGCATCGGGCGGAGAAGGGTACGTTGACCTCCACGGATGCGGGGATGCCGGGACTATAAGCGACTTCGACTGAGCGCCGGAGGATAGGCTTTCAGCCTGTCTCGGTGAGCGGGCTTCCAGCCTGCTCCCTGTGCTTGCTGAGGCGACAGGCAAGATGCCTGTTGGCCGAGTCAGGCTGGAAGCCTGACTTCCGGCGGAGCATTTGGGAAACAACTCGCGAGACGCCCGCGTGGGCCCCACAGACTGGAAGCCTGTGTTACAGGGGATACCGGGATTGGGCGGGTTTTGTAGGGTCCCCTGTCCCCAGCGGAATCCCCTCCGAGATGCGCTGAGACAGCGCACGCTACAAAGCCGGATAGCGCTGGGACAGCGCACGCGACGAGGGGGGCAAGAGCGATTCCCGCTCTCCAGCGGATCTGCATTAGGGTCCGCTGTCTCAGCGGATGCCGGCGGGGCGAGGAAAGAGGAAGTTGCGTTCTCGCCGACTTTCGAACAATTATACATCCCGCAGCCGATCGCTGGCCGATCTCAAGACAACATGTTTCGCTGGATCTTTCGCCTCGTCGCAATCACCGTCGCCGGTAAGCTCATTAACCGGTATCTCGGCGGCCAACGCGGGAATACTCGCCCGGCGCCAAGGCGCGTCTAAAACGCGGACGGGACGGCGCCCGTCCCTCCACGCGCACCTCACATGTTTGGATTTTTTTCCTCCCGGACCGGGTGCCTTGGTTCGATCGTCATTTCTATTCTAGGCACGATTCTGCTCACGTTTCTCCTGCGCGGCTGCCACGGTTAGGCGGGCTGAGCAGCGAAGTCATCGGGGTTTTTTTGAAGGCCAGCGGCTAGTGGCTGTCGGGGTGACTGACTTCGCGCCTGAGTTTGGCGCTTGAAACGGGGAGGGGAAAAGCGCCGGACGCAGAACCCGGGTGAAATTCGATTCCTCGTGATGAAGCGGTTTCTCTTGGTCCTCATGGCGATCGGACTCTGCGGTCTTGGGGCCGCGCGAGCCGATGAAAGTGTGCAGGCGGCGCAGACCCGGTTGAAGGAGGGCGGCTTCTATTTTGGCGAGGCCAACGGCGTCTACGACGGCGATACGGCCGCGGCGGTGGCCCGCTACCAGATCCGCCATGGGCTCGCGATCTCCGGCAAGCTCGATGCCGCGACGATCCAGGCACTCGGTCTGGCGAAGGTAAAAGCAAACGCGCCCGAGCCGTCGCCTACCTCGGGTACCTGGCGTCAACTGCGCAACGGCGATATGCAGTTTCTGAAGGCACTCGACGCCAAGGCAGCGCCATCCCCCCGCGCTCCGGCGCGCTCCCGGCCGGGGCGGGTGCCCGCCGCGGGGGCGAAGAAAGGCCTCCCAGTGGATGACGTTTCTCCCGGTTCGGGTCGGGAGGCGGAATCGAACCCACCGAGCAGGCGGCTGCCGTCCGAGGCCGCGGCGAGCGCGGAACGGTTGCGGGATTATGTCGGCGCCTTTGTCCTGGCCGGGCTCGATCCGCGGGTGGGGGCGGAGCTCGAGTTTTTCGGCGAGCGGGTGGATTACTTTGGCGAGCGGAATCTCGAGCACGCGCGCATCCGGCGCGATTTATTGCGCTACGATGCGCGCTGGCCGGAGCGTCGCTTTTGGCTCGCGGGAGAACTGGAGATCGAACAAAAGGCGCGTGGCGGATTGAAGGTGACTTTCCCGCTGCGCTATGAGTTGCGGCGCGGCTCGAAGCACGCCTCGGGCAAGGTGCTGAAAACGCTCACTCTGCGGAAGACAGGCGATAATGACTTTGAAATCGTCGCCGTGGATGAACGGAAGGCGCTGCGAAATAGAAAGTAGAAACGGTCAACTGACCGTTGCGCGTCCCGCCGGAGTACGGTCGTTAGATGGCAGCCGCGAATTCGGTAACCGAAGCGGGGATGGGCCGGTCACCTCTGTATGGATATGATGACTAGCTTAAAGACCGCGCGGTATCCGATGTTCTCCGTGAAATGGCTGAAAGCCGCTTCGGCAGAGACTCTACGGGCGGCCGGTGCGGCATTGATCTGGATCATCACGCTTCCCTGCGCTGCGTTCACCATGTTATGCGTGACGGCCTGGGATGCGATGCGCGGCTGAGCGCCGGGCAAGTGATTGCGGAGTGATGATTAGCGATTACGAATCTCCGACCTCCGACCTCCGACCTCCGACCTCCGACCTCCGGATAACGGGCCAAGCTGGCCTCCGGATTTGACGGCGGGGAAAATTGGCCGCAGCCGTTAATCATGGATACAAAAGAAGTCGGCGAGAAGGTGGTGGAGCTGGTGCGCAAGCAGGCCTGGCATGAGGCGATCGATACGCTTTACGGCGATGACGTGGTGAGCGTGGAAGCGCAGGGCCGGGATGGCAGGTCGCCGGAGATTCGCGGGATTGATGCGGTCCGGATCAAGGCGGATTGGTGGGTTGCGAACATGGAGGTCCACGAGTTCAAGGCGACGGGTCCGTTTGTGGCGCATGATCGCTTTGTCGTAGTTTACGACATGGATTTCAGCGAAAAAGGAAAGCCCGATCGCATCCAGATGTCGGAGGCCGGCGTCTACACGGTGAAGGATGGCAAGATTATGCGGGAGGAGTTTTTGCCGCTCGCGGAAGAGAAGGATGAATCAGGAAAGGCTGACAACGAAAGCTGATTTGGAGCGGGGCGCGGCGAAAGGCCGCGAAGCAGAAGTAGAATGGAGCCGGTGGGAACCGTGCGACATGGACGAGTAGGGAAGAAGAGATTTGACTGGCCGGGACGGAACCGGTGGGCAGACTCTCTTTTGCAATGGATCTCGCCCCGGAAAGTCTAACGCCTGCCGAGGATAACCGGCCGGAGCCAGCGGCGCCGGCCTGGAAGCGCTGGCTTTATGAGGTGATCTTCGAGAGCGATACGCCGGCGGGGAAGGGGTTCGACGTCGTCCTGCTCGTCGCCATTTGTCTGAGCGTGCTGGTAGTGGTGCTAGAGAGTGTGAAGGCGATCCGGATGGAGCACGCGGTGCTCTTGCGCGACCTGGAATGGATGTTCACCGGGCTTTTCACGGTGGAATACACGGCTCGCCTGCTCTGTGTGCGCCGGCCCCTGGTCTATGCGCGGAGTTTCTTCGGCGTGGTGGATCTGGTCGCAGTGCTGCCGAGTTTCATCAGTCTCTTCACGGCGGCGAACTATGTGATGGCGATCCGCATCCTGCGCCTCCTGCGGGTCTTCCGGGTGTTGAAGCTGGCGCATTTCCTCGAGGAAACGGAGACGCTACTGGACGCGCTGCGGTCCAGCCGGCGCAAGGTGTCGGTGTTCGTCTTCGCGGTGGTCGCGCTGGCGACGGTGATGGGCACGCTGATGTATCTGGTGGAAGGCGAGGCGAACGGGTTCGATAGCATTCCGCACAGTGTCTACTGGGCGATCGTGACTCTGACGACGGTGGGCTATGGCGATATCACGCCGCAGACGAACATGGGGAAGTTCCTCGCCAGCTGCATCATGGTGATGGGCTACGGAATCATCGCGGTGCCGACCGGAATTTTCTCGCTCGAGCTACAACAGGCGGCCCGGGCCCGGAACGCGCGCGCCTGCCCGCAATGCGGGACGACGGAGTCGGATGAGTCGGCGCGGTTTTGCCGGAGATGCGGAACGGCGTTGGTTAAAGCTTGATGGTTGGCGGCGGCGGCGGCGGCGCTTGATCAGTTATCTGTTCTTAGTTAATGGGAAAGAACACTTCTCTCGAATAACAAATAACCAGTAACCAATTACTGGCCGGCACGGGCTACTTTCTCCGAGACTTCGTCGACGCCTTTTTGGATCGCTTCAACGTTTGGCTTCACTTCGCTGAGGATGGCGTGCCCTTCCTCGGAGACTTTCTTGATCCGGTTCGCCTGTTGATTGAGCTGATCGAGGACCGCGTTTTGCCGGGTGGAGATGCGGTGCATCCACCAGAAGCAAACGCCCCAGCAGAAGTCTCGGCCACGGTGACGAGGTCGAGAAGGACGCGAGGCATAGCTTAGGAAGGAGAAAGCCGCCGGGAATGACCCCGGCGGCTCTCTGGTTTCGAAATGAAGTGACTCTTAACTGCCCATCCCGAGCGAGTCGAGCGTCGGCTCGTCAATCGCGGCGGTCGTGTAGAGGTCGTTATCGGATTGGTAGCCGGTGAGGGCTTCGCGGGTCAGCGGCCCGAGGAGGCCGTCGACTTCGCCTTTGTAGTAACCCAAGTCTTGGAGCGAGGCCTGGACGTCGGCGATCACGCGATCGGGCGGCAAAGCCTGGCGGCCAGTGTAGATCGGGCCGTTGTAGGCGTAGTATTGGTTAGTCGACTGAGTGGTAAACGCGGGGTACCAGTAACCAGAGTTGAAGTAATAGTAACCGCCGGCGATGAGCTCGACGCGCGGGTAGTGCGAGCGGTAGTAGCCGAGATCGTGCCGCTGCGGGCGGTAGGAGCGGAAGACGCTATATCTTTCGCCCTGCCAGTTCTGGCTATTCTCGATGGTGTAGTTCTGGTTGTAGGTCACGCTCTTGATTTGCTGTGGCTTCGGCTGGGCGTTGAAGGAGGCATGCGCAGCCCGGATCTTCTGGATGTTGGCCGGCCGTTTTGGCTTGCCGCTTTTACTGACCTTGCTCGTTTGGGCGTTGGGCGGCGCCGTTGTGTTGGCGGTTTGAGCCTTCGCACTGGTCTTGGTGTCCGCCTTCGCGGGAGCCGGAGTGGTGGACTCAGTGGCGGCGGCGGATTGCCGCGCAGCTTGGCGTTCTTTCCGGGCTTGGGCGGCGTTGGCCTTGCTGTCGGGTTTAGCGGACTCGGTGTCCGCGGCGGATTGACGCGCGGCCCGGCGCTCGCGGCGGGTCTGGGCGTTCACTTTTGCGTCGGGCTCGTTCGGGGTCGTCGCGGTCGCGTCGGTCGCGTCGGTGGCGGGCGTCTGCGCGCTGTTGTTTTCCATCGCGGCGGCGCGTTCCTTGGCCCTGCGGCCGGCGTGAGGCCGGGCGGCGGATTCCTCGGCCTGCGCGGCAGGAGCCTGGGCGTTGTCCTGGCGGGCGGCGCGTTTTTCGCGGCGCTCCTGGCGCTCTTGTTTTTTATTCGGGGACGGCGAGGCGTCTTCCTGCTGGGCGAGAGCGCTGATGGCCAGCGCGAACGAACAGCTTATGAGTAGTGTAATAATCTTCTTCATCTTAATCCTTGGTCGGTTGGTTTGGTTAGTTATTCAGTTTGTTCCTGAATGAAGGGGGCGTGGCACAGGTTCCAAGCCGCATCCTCCCCCTAACGATGAATCGGGGCAGCGGCGGTCGGCGGTCGGGTTAGGGCGGCTTTGCCGCCGGTTATTTGGCGGGGTTGCGCCGCGGTTGGTTATCCGTTGTCGGATGATGGAGAGACAACCAAGGACTCGTAACCGACTCCCGCGTTTCCCAGAGGGAAACGCCTACAACCCGGATAACTGCGCCCGCGCGGCCGGACTGCGGTTGAGTGATAATCAATAACTCTTAACCAATAGTTGCTGGCCGCAGGGCCCGGACCATGTAGCAGGCGTCGGGGCCGTAGCTGGCGAGCTTGGCGCGGAGCGGGGGGGTGTCGCGGATTTTGAAGCCGTGACGCTGCCAGAAGGGCGCGGCGTTGTTCACCGCGACCAAGGCGAGGGCGGGCCAGCCGCCGGCGCGCGCATCTTCGGCAAGTGCTTCTACGATCGTAGCGGCATGGCCGGCGCCGCGAGCATCGGGATGGAGAGCGAGATCGTGCAGATAGATCACCGCCGGGTCTGCGGGGAGGGTCTCGAGCAAGGTGTCGAGCGCGGGGGCGGAGTCGGCGCGCCAGGGGTAGGCGATGAGGTAACCTGCTGTCATCCCGAGCGGATCCCGCGGATGCGGGAGGAGTCGAGGGATCCCGTCGGGCTTCCCAGAAGCGTCGTCCGGGGAGTTAAGCTTCTCAGAGGCGCGACGGGATCCCTCGGCTTCGCTCGGGATGACCGAGGGATCCGCCGCGGCGAGGACAAAACAGCCGCTCGGGTAGAGCGCGAGGCGGTTGGCGAAACAGGGACGGCCTTCGAAGTGATCGGGGAAACCGATCGTGGCGATCGCAGCGACGGCATCGAGATCAGTCTCGCGCATCGGGCGCCATGTTTGGACAGGGTTTACAGGATGGACAGGATTTGGAAGAGAGGAGGCGAGCGGCGTGGATGCCGACGGTTCGGTGGCCAATTCCGCGCCGCTCCGCAGTTACGCGAATTCCCCGACGAGCTCACGGTCGCGCGGACGTTTCGTTTCGCCGGGGAGCGTCGGTTCGGGGGTCGCCTTTTCCTTGTGCGTGCGCGCGATGAGCACGTAGAGCGACGGCACGATCAAGAGCGTGAAGAGCGTCCCGATGCTCATCCCGCCGACGAGCACGAGGCCGATCGAGTTACGCGCTTTCGCGCCGGCGCCGGTGACGAGCACGAGCGGGAAATGCCCCGCGACGGTTGCGATCGTGGTCATGAGAATCGGACGCAGACGGGTGCGCGCGGCTTCGGAGACGGCTTCGATTTTGGTCCGGCCTTCCAGTTGCAGCTTGTTCGCGAACTCGACGATGAGGATCGCGTTTTTCGAGATCAAACCGACGAGCGTGACCAGCCCGACCTGACTGTAAATATTCATCGTCGTCGTCCAGCCGTTGGTGAAGAACGGGACGTTAGGGTTCGGCATTTTGAGAAAGGTAAAAATAAGTGCCCCAAACATCGCCAGCGGCACCGATCCGAAGAGGATGATGAGCGGATCGCGGAAGCTGTTGAACTGCGCGGCGAGGACGAGAAAGATGAGCACGAAAGCGAGCCCAAAGGCGGGCAGGAACTTGTCGCCCTCGGTCCGAAGCTGGCGCGATTCGCCGGTGTAATCGATCGAGTAACCTTTCGGCAGAATCTTCGCCGCCTCGTTCTCGAGAAGCTGTAGCGCCTGGTCGGTCGGGACGCCGGCGACGCCGCTGATTTTCACCGCGTTGAGCTGCTGCATGCGGTTGAGCGAACGCGGAACCACTTTCGTCTCAATGTGAGCGATCGTGCTCAGCTGGATCAGTTTGTTGTCAGGGCCGGTGACGTAGATGTCCTTCAGCTGGTCCGGGTTCAACCGATCGACTCGCTCGATCTGCGGGATGACTTTGTAGGCGCGCCCGGAGATGTTGAAGCGGTTGACGAAGTTACCGCCGATCATCGCCGAAATGTCGGAGCCGACCTGCGCGAGGTTAAGCCCGAGCGCGGCGGCTTTGTCGTGATCGATCACGACCTCGGCCTGCGGCTGATCGATCTTCGTGTCGATGATCGGTGGGAAATAAAAGCTACCGCTCTTCATTGCCGCTTCCTGCAACTGCTTCGCGAGGGCGAGCATCTGCTCCGGCTCAGCGGTGGAGAGAATCACGAACTCGACCGGGAATTGCCCGCCGCCGGGGAGCGCGGGCGGCATCACCGGGAACATCTGGATGCCCGGGATGGTGCTCAATTTTGCCTGCACCTGCGGGAGGAGCTCGAAGGCCGTTTCCTTGCGCTGATCCCAGGGTTTCAGGACCATGCCGCCGAAGCCGCTCGAGGGAAACGTGAGCTGAAAAGTGAAACGGGTTTGCGGGAAACCGAGGAAGATTTTGCCCGCGGCATCGGCGTAGGACTGGGTCAATTCCATCGTGGAATTTGCCGGCGCATCGACGATGCCGAAGATCACGCCCTGATCTTCGGTCGGCGCGAGCTCCTTCGCGGAGAGCGACATTTTCAGGAAGATCGCGGCGATAATCGAGAGCCCGATCCAGGCGATGTAAACCGCCGGGCGGACGCGCAGGGTGCGATCGAGCTGGCGGCCGTACCAGTCGCGGATGCGATCAAAAGTTCGGTTGACCTTGCCGGAGAAACCCTCCTCTTCTTCGCCCGCGCGGAGGAAGGTGGCGGACATCACCGGCGACAAGGTAAGCGCAACGACACCGGAAATCGTGACCGCGCCGGCGAGCGTAAACGCGAACTCGCGGAAAAGCGTGCCCGTGAGGCCGCCCTGCAAACCAATCGGCACATAAACCGCCGCGAGCGTGATCGTCATCGCGATGATCGGCCCGACCAATTCGCGCGCGCCTAACAATGACGCGTCGAGCGGGCTGAGCCCTTCGCGCAGATGGCGCTCCACGTTTTCCACCACCACAATAGCGTCATCAACGACAAGGCCGACCGAGAGCACGATCGCGAGCAGGGTGAGCAGGTTGATTGTGAACCCCAAAATCTGCATGAGGAAAATCGCGCCAATCAGCGAGATCGGGATCGCGACGATCGGGATGATGACCGAGCGCCAGGAGCCGAGGAAAAGGAAGATGACAATGACGACGATGAGCAGCGTCTCCAAGAGCGTATGGAAGACGTCGTTGATCGCGGTGTTGATGTACTCGGTGCCGTCGTAGGCGATGCGGCCCTGGAGACCGGTCGGGAGCCCTTTCTGGATGTCGTCGAGCTCCGTGCGGACGCGCTTGATCACGTCGATCGAGTTCGCGTTCGGCAGGACGAACATCCCCATGAAAACCGCGCGTTCGCCGGAGAAGCGGACCTCGGTGTTGTAATCCTCGGCACCGAGGACGACGTCGGCGATTTCGCCCAACCTAACGAGTACCCCGTTCTCTTCGCGGACGACGAGATTTTGAAAGTCTTTCACCGAATGGAGGTCGGTGTTCGCGGTCAGATTCACCTGCACGAGCGCGCCCTTCGTGCTTCCGAGAGCGCTGAGGAAGTTATTCGCCGCGAGCGCCTGGCGGACCTGCGCAGGGCTGACGTTGAGCGCGGCCATGCGGTCCGGTTTCAGCCAGATGCGCATCGCAAAAGTGCGGCCGCCGAGAATCTCCGCGCGTTGCACGCCGGCGATCGCGGTCAGGCGCGGCTGGACGATGCGGGTGAGGTAATCGGTGATCTCGTTCGCCTTGAGAATGTTCGAGGTGAAGCTGAGATAGGCGGACGCAAACTGCGAGTCCGCCGGCTGGATGTTGATGACCGGGACTTCGGCTTCCGGCGGGAGATCGTTGCGGACCTGGTTGACCTTCGAGCTGATCTCGGAGAGCGCCTTGTTCGAGTCGTAGTTCAGCTTCAGGTGCGCCGTGATCGTGGAGACGCTCTGCGAGCTTTGCGATTCGAGATAATCGATCCCGTCCGCCGCGGCGATCGCGCGCTCCAGCGGGGTGGTGATGAATCCGCGCACGAGTTCCGCGCTCGCGCCGACGTAAACGGTGCTGACGCTGACCGAAGCGATGTCGCTGCGCGGGTATTGCCGGATGTTGAG
The DNA here is from genome assembly GCA_038234295.1 of Chthoniobacterales bacterium. Lineage (GTDB taxonomy): Bacteria > Verrucomicrobiota > Verrucomicrobiia > Chthoniobacterales > UBA10450 > Palsa-1392. Next base: position 6,901 of record JBBSUP010000026.1, on the reverse strand, counting down.
CGACTTAATCGCCTGCAACCCGGCGATGATGATCACCAGGCTCACGACGACCGCGAGGACGGGGCGGCGGATGAAGAGGTCGGTAAACTTCATCGGTTCATACTCGGGGAATGCAGCTCACCCCCAGCTCGGTCATCCTGAGCGGAGCGCAGCGGAGTCGAAGGATCCCGTGGGGTTTCCTGGAAGCTTCGGCGCGGGAAGATGCTGACGCAGAACTTCCCAGAAGCTCGACGGGATCCCTCGGCTGCGCTCGGGATGACAGAAGTAACGGAGCTCGGAGACATCTGCTCGTTAGGTATTGTCGGGCTTCGGGTCGAGCTTCGGTTTCGGCGCGAGCTTGTTGTCGACCGTGACGTCCATGCCGTTGCGCAACTTGAAGGCGCCGGCGCCGACAATTTCCTGACCTTTCTTCATGCCTTCCGCCACGCCGACGAAATCGCCGCGCGCTTCGCCGAGCCGGATGAATTGTTGGCGCAGAACCAGCGAGGCCTTTTTCGTTTCCGGATCCTGTTTCTTCTCGATCACGTAGACCGAGTCGCCGAACGGCGCGTAGGAGACCGCGGTCGCCGGAATGTAGAGCGTCTGAATTTTCTCCGGGAGCAGCACCTCTACCTTCGCGAACATGCCGGCGCGAAGCGCGTGATCCTTGTTCTCAAGACTCGCCTGCACCTGCACGCTGCGCGTGGCCGCGTCGACCGACGGGTTGATCGCGCTCAGGGTGCCTTTGAAGACGCGGCCCGGGACCGCGTCCGACGTGACCTTTACCTCGAGTCCGGGGTGAATCTTTGCGAGGTCGTTTTGCGGGAGCGAGAAATCGACGAACACCTTATCGAGCGTCTGCAAGGACACGAGCTGGTCGCCGACTGCGACCATCTGGCCGGGATTGACGTAGCGAATGCCGGCCACGCCATCGAACGGCGCGCGGATCAGCTTCTTGTCGATCACCGCCTGCATGTTATCGACCGCCGCTTTCATGGCGTCGTATTTCGATCGCGCGGTGTCGAACTCCGACTTCGAGATGACGCTGCCTTTCGAGAGATTCTGCGCTCGGTCGAGCTCCGCTTTCGCCAACTCCGCATTGGCCTTCGCGGAACGGAGCTGCGCTTCTTCGGCCGCGACATCCAGCTTCAACAACGGATCGCCGGCTTTGACTTTCGCGCCCGAATCGAAATCGATCTCGCTCACCCGCCCGGCCAGCTCCGCGCTAATCGTCGCGCCTTGCACCGGCGAGACCGAGCCGACCGCGGTGACGGTCGACTGCCAGTTTCCTTCCTGCACGAGAGCGCTCGTGACCGTGGTCGGCGGCGGTGCTGCGGCCTTGCCGGCCTTGATCATGGTGAAGATCTGCAGGGCTTTGATCCCGGCGAAACCGACGAAGAGGAGGACGAGACCGAGGATGACCCAAAAGATCGGGCCTTTCTGGCTGCGGCGCCCCGCGGGCGAAGACGTGCCGCGGTCGTTGCGGATCGGAGGTCTAGCGGTGGTGGCCGTTTGCATGGGAAGTGTTGGGTTGAAAAAGGAGACGCCAAAGCGCGCGCGCAGTCTCGAGTTGCCGCGCGCGATGCTGCGCGGAGGAGAGCTTTCCCGGTTGCAGGACGCTGCGCATCATCGAGCCATCATTCACCGCGAAGATCATCTCCGCAATCTGCCGAGGAGCGAGGCCCGGCGGGGCCTGTTTCAGCTCGGCGGATTTGGCGATGAGGGCGGCGACGCCGTCGGCTTTGGCCCGGGCGACATCGCGCACGAGCTTCGCCACCCGCGGGTTACGGCTGGCTTCCGCGAAGAGATCGAGCACGAAGGCGGCGAGGATTTTCGGGGGATGTTTGTCGCAGAGGGAAGTGAAGAAAAGTTCCATCGCCGCGAGAAGATTTGGCGCTTCACCCGCGCGCTCGAGGAGAACGGCGATCGCCTTCTTGTGCTCCGCCGCGAGCGCGGCGATGACCGCTTCCTTGCTCCGGAAATAGCGGTAGATCAGTCCGACGCTGATCCCGGCCGCATCCGAGATGTCGTGCATGCTCGTCTGGTGAAACCCGCATTTCCCGAAGGAAATGAGCGCGGCCTCGAGGATCTGCTCCCGGCGGTCGAGCAGCGGCGGAGCGGGGGCGGGGAGAGTTTTGGCGGGCATCGCGCAGGCAAGGTGAATGAACGTTCATTCATTGTCAAACCCGCGACTCTAATCCTGCTCCTGCTCTTAATCTTTCCCCCTTTAGAGGAGCAGGAGCAGGAGCAGGACGGGGATGGGGCAGGGGAGTGCCAGAGGGGAGAGTTGAACTCCCGACCAAGGGCTTATGAGTCCCCTGCTCTACCACTGAGCTACCCTGGCGGCGCGAGCGGGTAAGCTTGGTCGCCCTCCTGCTTCTGTCAACGCCGGTGGCGCGAGCTTCCGGCTTGCGCTGAATCTGGAGGACGGCGTTTCGCCCGCCCCGGCTCCTGAGAGCCGGGCCAGAGCCGTCAGCCCGAGCGGAGCGCAGCGGAGCCGAGGGATCCCGTCGAGTTTCCGTGAAGCCTTCGTACGAAAATGCGCTCGCTCGTAAATCGGGAGAAGTCCGCTTCGTAGCTTCACGGCTATTCCGCGGGATCCCTCGACTCCGCCCCGCGGCCGCGTGGCTCCGCTCGGGATGACGATCCTGCACGGCATCTCGGAGCAAAGCGAAGATCCGCGGCCGCCTGACGCGCGAGGCTTCTGCCGTCACTTTGATCTCGCACCTACACTTGCACTTACACCTCCCTTCTGGGCACGGAGAAGCGATGTAAGTGTAAGTGTAGGTGTAAGCTAAAAGTGAAGAGGCGCATTGCACAGCGCCAGATGGGTGCGTTGTCAGCAGCGCGGCTTCTGCCATCACTTTGATCCTGCACCTACACTTGCACTTACACCTCCCTTCTGGGCACGGAGAGGCGGTATAGGTGTAAGTGTAGGTGTAAGCTTAAAGTGAAGAAGCGTGCGGGCCCCCCCGTTCCGTTCCCGCTACTTCTGCCGAGCCACCAGATACGGCTCCAGATCTTCCTTGCTCCCGCGCATCGCGATCATGAAGCAAACACCGTCGCGTTCTTCCACGGCGCCGATCCAGCCCTCGTTCTCCACAAACCGCCAGCGCGTTCGCGCGCGCCCTTTTTTCGGCTCCCGAGAAACGGTCGAGGCTTCGGCGTTATAGAGGAAAAATTGTAGTCCGCTTTCGGCCAGCGCGACCTGCGCGACCCGATGCCCGTCAGCGTCATCAAAGACGCGCGCCCCGGTCGCGCGAAGATCGGCAAACGCCATCGGCACATCGAAGTGTTCGAGCTGGAACTTCATGAAAAAGTAGTCGCCGATGTTGATCGCGTCCGTGTGCAACGGCTCCAGTTCCGTTTGCCGCAGGCTGCTCGCGACCACGAGCATATTTTTCGCGACCGTTGAGCCGGGAAACTCGTTCAGCCGCTCCCGCACGAAATAGATCGTGAGGCCCGCCATCACCAGCACCGCGAGCGCGGTGGCGAGGATCGCCGGGTGGCGCGCGGTCTTTTTCCAGCTCCGCTTCACGCCCTTGATCAGCGCGACGTTCACGAACCACTCCTCCGCCGCCTTCGGGATCTCGATCTGACTCGCGAGCCGGGCCAGCGCCTGGTCGAATTGCTGCTGCGTCGTGAGGCTGGCCGCGGCCTCGGGAATCGTGCGCGCACTTTCCAGGGCGGAACGCATCGCGCGGTCGTTCGGCGGAGCGTCGGAGATCGGCGCGCACTCGAGGAGCGCGCGCTTCTTGCGCGAGAGCCAGCGTTTCATGGCGTCGGGAGATCGGCGGCCACCGTGTTTAACCAGGCCTGAAACTGCGCGCGGCCATGCGAGATCAGGCTGGCCAGCTCTTCCATTTTCAAGTCGAGCAGGTTCTGCATCTCGCGATGCGAAAATTCGTTCAGGTAGAAAAACGCGAGTGCGCTCCGCTGCGGCTCCGGCGCCGCGGCGATCCACGCGGCGAGCTGCGCTGGCTCGAGCCGATCGACGAGCGCGGCGGCATCGGCACTGATCGTTTCCTCCGGCACGGTTGCGGTTTCCGGCTGCACCTCGCCCTCGGCGAGCGTGATGCATTGATGCCGCGCCTCGTGGAAGCACCAGAGCCGGTCGTCGGGCAATTGCCGGCGCGCGGCGAGGAGCGCGGCCTCGCGGAGCGTGTTCTGAAAAGCCTCGAGTGCCTTTGCCGCCTCGCCGAGCATGAGGAAACAGAAGCGGTAGAGCTGCGGCAGGTTGCGCGAGAGCTCCGTGATTTCTTCGCGTTGCAAGGGAACAAATTGGCGGCCCGGGCCGCGCGGTGCAAGGGCGCATCGCTGTTCTGGGGGGAGTGAATTTAACCGCAGAGAGCGCAGAGGGCGCAGAGGAAGAAGAATTGAGCGAACTGTTGGCTCGCGTTGTCATCCCGAGCCCGCGGAGCGCGGCGAAAGATCTCGCAAGCGTCTCCCGGCGCGCTTTTGCCTCACGACCTCGCGATCCGCCTGTGAGATCCCCCGGTGCGCTCCGCCACCTCGGGATGACAACCGGCGCGAGAGCCCGCTTTGCTTCCTTCCTCCCTCTGCGACCTCTGCGTCCTCTGCGGTTAAATTCCCCGCATTGTCCGGATCAGAACCGAGCGCTTCGCAGCCGTCGCGCCACTTCCTCGGCGTTCTCGCGGCTGTTGAAGGCCGAGATGCGGAAGTAGCCTTCGCCCTCCGAGCCGAAGCCGCTCCCGGGCGTGACCACGACTTTTAGTTCCTCAAGCATCCGATCGAACATCTGCCAGCTCGTGAGGCCGCCCGGCGTCCGCACCCAGATATAGGGCGCGTTTTTCCCGCCGTAGACCTGCATCCCCGCCGCGCTCGCCCCGTCGCTGAGAATGCGTGCGTTCCCCCTGTAATGCTCGATCAACCCACGCACCTGCGCGCGGCCTTCCTCGCCGTAAAGCGCCTCGGCGCCGCGCTGGACGGGGTAGCTCACGCTGTTCGCCTTCGTGCTCCAGCGCCGGTGCCAGAGTTCATGCAAAGGCATCTCGCGGCCGTCGAGCGTCTGCGCGAGCAACTGCTTCGACATCACGGTAAAACCGCAACGCACTCCGGTGAATCCGCCGGTTTTAGAGAAGCTGCGGAATTCCACCGCGCACTCCCGCGCGCCCGGAATCTCAAAGATCGAGCGCGGAATCGCCGGGTCGCTGATGTAGCCCTCGTAAGCCGCGTCGTAGAGCAGGATCGCCTTGTATTCGTGCGCGTATGCGACCCAGCTTTCAAGTTGCGCGCGCGTCGCCACGGCACCGGTCGGATTATTCGGAAAGCAGAGGTAAACGACGTCGGCGTGCTCGCGCGGCGGCTCGGCGACGAAGTCATTTTCCGCACGGCAGGGCAGGTAGATGATGCCCTCATAGCGGCCGGACTCGTTAGGCGGTCCGGTGTGGCCGGCCATCACATTCGTATCGACATAGACCGGGTAAACCGGGTCGGTAATGGCGATCCGGTTCTGATCGCCAAGGATGTCGAGGATGAAACCGCAATCGCTTTTCGAACCGTCGGAAACGAAAATTTCATCGTCGGCGATCTCCATTCCGCGATCGCGATAGTCGATCTGCGCGATTTTGCTGCGCAGGAATTCGCCGCCCTGCTCGTGGCCGTATCCGCGGAAAGTCTCGCGCACGGAGAGCTCATCGACCGCCGCTTTCATCGCCTTCACCGCCGCCGGTGGGAGTGGCTCAGTTACGTCACCGATGCCGCAGCGGATAACTTCTTCAGCAGCGTCGGGATTCGCTTCGCAGAACTCACGGACCCGCCGCGCGATCTCGGGAAAGAGATAACCGGCCCGAAGTTTGAGATAATTTTCGTTGAGATAAGCCACGTTTGCCTAACGAGAGTTGGATTGCTTGGAAACGCCGCGGCCTACGACGCACTCTGATCCTGCACGCCCGCCTCGGATTCATCCGCGGCGCGCGCCTGGGGAGTCGGATAATTCTCGCGCAACCAGGCCAAAGCGTCCGGGCGCGACCGCGAGATATGGGTCTTCCAGCCGATGTCTTGCACCCGGCGATCCCAATCCTGAATCTTCTCGGAAATGGCGTCATCAGGGGCCACGATCACCGCGTCGGGCCGGAAGAGTGCCGCGAAACGACCCTGCGCGACGATTTCCGCGAGATCATCCGGCGTTATCCGAAGCTCCTCCGCGTCGGTGAAATCGATGAACTCGTAGTGAAAATTCTCGGTGTTCTGGAGCAGCGCGGTGGTGCTGCGGCACGCCTCGAGCAATTCCTCGCCGCACACCACACCGGTGCCGATATGCACGATTCCCATGTAATCGTCGGTCAATTCGGTCGTGTAAGGCATTGGGAGAAAAGCGCAGAACCTTCTTCCTTACTACGGCCACCATCGCCGGAAAACCAGTCGAAGTTTCCCCCGGTCCATCGCTCGCGTTGGAGCGCGACCCTCCGTCGTCGCGAGTTTCAGAGAGGTGCGTCTCCAAATCAGAAATCCCACCATCCTCGCGACCACAGAGGGTCGCGCTCCAGCGCGCGAGCGCACGTCGCAGGCGGGCCTACAACTGAATCTCGTAACGCTTCATCTTGTTATAAAGCGTCGGCCGTTGAATCCCCAAAAGCTCCGCGGCTTTCTTCTTGTTTCCGTGGGTCGCGGCGAGCGCATCGAGGATCGCGTTGCGCTCCATGTCGTTGAGATTATGCGCGCTCCCGCCGCTACTGGCGCTGCCGCGCGCGGCTTGCGGCAAGCCACGATCGCGCAGTTGCAGCGCCACCGGCAACTGCACCTCCGCTGGCAGCTCCTTCACCGTGATCTGATTCTGCCGCGCGAGCACGACCGCGTATTCGATCGAATTCTGGAGCTCGCGCACATTTCCCGGCCACTGGTAATCGATCAACTTCTGAAACGCCTCCGACGAAATCGTCGGCTCCACTTTCCCCATCTG
>JBBSUP010000025.1:0-32063 GCA_038234295.1 Chthoniobacterales bacterium | reverse complement strand
GAAAACCGACGCCCACGACCATCGAGAACGAGAGTAGATATTCGCGGAGCGAACCCATGATGCCGTCGCCCGGTTTCAGGCGCACGCCCCAGATGGAATTCAGAGCGTCCTTGAGCTGACCAAAAACTCCCGAGGCGCCGACCAGGAGCGCGAGCACGCCGATCGCGGTCGCGAGCCAACTCTTGTGCGGATCGCTCGAAGCCTGGATAAGCGATTGGATTTGCTCCGCGCCTTTCGGCCCGAGGAGCCACTCGATCTGTTGATAAACCTGCCCGCGCGCCGCTTCCTGGCCGAAAATGAGCCCGGCCACCGAGATCGCGATAATGACCAGCGGCGCCATCGCGAAAATAGAGTAGTAAGCGAGCGCCGCGCTGAAGCGGAGGGCACGATCCTCGAGCCAGTCGTGGAAGCTTTGCGCGAAGAGCGGGCCCCACGAACGGAGGAGGTGAAATTTCTCTTTTTTCGTCTCCATCTTCTCGTTCATTAGCGAAACATCGGCCGTTTTCAAAGAAGGCCGTTAGAAATGGAACCGATCATCGATCTGCAAAGCGACGCTTATTTCATGAGCGAAGCCCTGCGCCAGGCCGTGCGCGCCTATCAAGCCGAGGAGGTGCCGATCGGCGCCGTCGTCGTGCGCGAGGGGAGAATCATCGGGCGCGCCTTTAACCAGGTGGAGCTGCTGAAGGACGCGACCGCGCACGCGGAAATGCTCGCGCTCACTCAGGCGGAAGCAGCTGTCGGTGACTGGCGGCTCACCGATTGCGATCTCTACGTGACCAAAGAGCCTTGCCCGATGTGCGCGGGCGCGCTCGTGCATGTGCGCGTACGCCGAGTCATTTTCGGCTGTGCTGATGCGCGTGGGGGAGCGGCGGGCGGGTTGCTGAATCTGCTGCAAAATCCGTCATTGAATCACCAATGCGATGTTACTCCCGGGGTATTACGGGAAGAGTGCGCCCAGCTGCTGCAGACTTTCTTCCGGGAAAAACGCGCGCGGGAAGCGGCTGCTCCGTCGCGCTCGGGATCATAGATGGCGCAAAGCGATTGTCATCCCGAACCGGCGCAGCACGGTGAGGGATCTCACAGGCGTTCGCCCGACGTGCCCCGCAGAAACGGCGTCCCACAACGCTTGCGAGATCCCTCGCTTTGCTCGGGATGACAGAGTGCGTGAGCGGCGCTCGTTCATCTACGACGAGCGAGGATGACCGGCTCATCGTACCGCACCCGTGGCGGCGCAACTCGAGCGGAGGACACCAGTGCAACCCCCGCGCTGGCTGCCTCGCAAGGACTCGAACCTTGACAAAGAGATCCAGAATCTCTCGTGCTACCATTACACCACGAGGCACCGAAACGGGACGAGACCTAACTCCCGGGACCGCCTTGGCGCAAGTTGCTTTCCGCGCGCGCCGTCATCCCGAGCGAAGCCCCCCGGACGCGGGGCGCAGTCGAGGGATCCCGTGGGGTTGCCTTGAAGCGACGCTCCGGATTCTGACGGCGTAGCTTCCCAGAAAATCATCGGGATCCCTCGGCTTCGCTACGCTCCGCTCAGGATGGCCTGCTGCGCGCAGGTGGCCCGCGCCCGCTGATCGCCCGGCACTTGCCAAAGCGAGAAGTTCATCTACACTGGCCGCTCGTTATGGCAGAAAGCAGTGACACGAAAGACATGACGGAGTTCCAGCTCCACGATAAAGATACCGGCAGCGCGGACGTCCAGGTGGCGCTCCTCACCCGCCGGATCGCGCAGCTCACGGAACACCTCAAGAGTCACGCCAAGGATCACTCCTCGCGCCGCGGCCTCCTCAAAATGGTCGCCACGCGCCGGAGCCTTCTCGATTACCTCAGCCGGTCAAAGAACGACCGTTACAAGAGCGTGATCGGGAAACTCAACCTGCGGAAATAACCCGCACCTCGTTTCGATCTCAGGCGCCGGCTCGCGTTTCTCGCGTCCCGCTCGAGCCATAGCGCCTAAACCAAACCAACCCGCGATCCAAGCCGATCGTTTACCTTGAGTTTAGGTTTTAGTCCCGACGTGGCTCGGGTTTAAAACCTACAATCAGGGTGACCGGCTTGGATTTCGCATCGCTAGAAATCCATATGCATAACAAGGTCACGGCCCAAATCGGGTCCACGCAGATCACCATCGAAACCGGCAAGATCGCCAAGCTCGCCGACGGCTCCGTCATCGTTAGTTGCGGCGAAACCATCGTCCTCACCAGCGCTGTCTCAGCCACCTCCACGAAGGAAGGGCAGGACTGGTTCCCGCTCACCGTCGATTACCGCGAGAAAGCCGCAGCGGTCGGCAAATTCCCGGGCGGTTATTTCAAACGCGAAGGGCGCCCGAGCGAAAAAGAAACGCTCACTTCGCGGATGACCGATCGGCCGCTGCGTCCGCTCTTCCCGGCCGGTTATCTTTACGACACGCAGATCATCTCGATCCTGCTCAGCGCCGATGGCGTGAATGATCCCGATATTCTCGCGATCAACGGCGCCTCCGCCGCGCTCACCGTTTCCGACATTCCTTTCGCCGGCCCGATCGGCGCGGTGCGCGTCGGTCGCGTGAATGGCGAATTCATCGCCAACCCGACGCACGAAGAGCGCGAGCAGAGCGATCTCGACCTCGTTTACGTCGGCACGGAGAACGACGTCATCATGATTGAAGGCGCAGCCGACGAGCTGCCTGAAGAAGATTTTGTGAAGTCGCTCGAGTTCGCCCATGGCCACGCGAAGGAAATGATCCGCGCGCAGAAAGAACTCGCCGCGCAGGTCGGCAAACCGAAACGCGAGATGCCTTTGATGGAAGTGAAACCGGAGATCCTCGAGATCGCCGATCGCGTCGCCGGCGACCGCATCGAAGCTGCTCTTTACACCGATGGCAAAGTCGCCCGCAGCAAAGCGGTCGGCGGATTACGCGATGAAGTAAAAGCCGCGGTCCTGGAGAAATTCGCGGATGCGGACAAGTTCGCGATCAACCAGGCGTTCGATTACATCCAGAAGAAGTCGTTCCGCAGCAACATCCTCGACAAGCAAAAGCGCGTCGACGGCCGCGGCTACGACGACCTCCGCAAGATCACCTGTGAAGTCGGCGTGCTGCCGCGCGCTCACGGTTCTGCGATTTTCCAGCGCGGCGAAACCCAGGCGATGGCGCTGGCCACGCTCGCCCCGATCGAAGAAGCGCAAAACATCGACGCCTACGGTGGCGGCGAAACCTCGAAGCGTTTCCTGCTCCATTATAATTTCCCGCCGTTCAGTGTCGGCGAGACCGGTCGCTTCGGTGGCGCGAGCCGCCGCGAGATCGGCCACGGCGCCTTGGCTGAGCGTTCCGTCGAGCCCGTCATCCCGCACCAGGAAGACTTCCGCTACGCCATCCGCGTGGTCAGCGAAGTGATGGAATCGAACGGCTCCACCTCGATGGCGAGTGTTTGCTCCGGCATGCTCGCGCTCATGGACGCGGGGGTTCCGATCAAGACGCCGGTCGCCGGTATTTCCGTCGGACTCGTCACTGAGAACGACGAGAGCGGCAATCTGAAGCGCTACAATCTCCTTACCGACATCATTGGTTCCGAAGATCACTTCGGCGATATGGACTTCAAACTTTGTGGCACTAAAGATGGCGTCACCGGTTTCCAACTCGATCTGAAACTTCCGGGCGTGAGCCACAAAATCCTCGGCGAAGCCATCACCCGTGCAAAGGACGCGCGCATCAAAATCCTCGGCTTCATGGCCGAAGCGCTCGACAAACCGCGCGAGTCGCTGAGCAAATACGCGCCGCGCATCGAGACCCTCAAGATTAACCCCGAGAAAATCGGCGCGCTCATCGGACCGGGCGGCAAGACAATCAAGGGCATCGTCGCCGAGACCGGCGCGGAAATTAACATCGAAGACGACGGCTCCGTGCACATCTACGCCGCGAGCGGCGAATCGATGGCGCGCGCGAAAGAAATCATCGGCGGCATGACCAAGGAGATGGAGATCGGCGAGCTCTATCACGGCCGCGTCGTTTCCATCAAAGAATTCGGCGCCTTCGTCGAAGTCTTCCCGGGGAAAGACGGGCTCGTCCACATCTCGGAGCTCGCGGATTTCCGCGTCAACCGCACCGAAGACGTCGCCAAGATCGGCGAGATGATGTGGGTGAAATGCATCGGCATCGACGACAAAGGCCGGGTGAAATTGAGCCGCAAATCTGCGCTCAAAGATCGCGGTGAAATCGAAACCATGGGCGCTACCAGCGGTGCGGAGAACGCCGGTGGTGAAGAGGGTGGCGGCCGCTACGAGCGCCGCGAAGATCGCGGCCCACGCCGTGACGGCGGCGGACGCGGCGGAGATCGCCGCGGCGGTGGCGGCCGGGGTGGCCGTGGCCCGCGTCGCGAAGATCACGGACCGCGCGAAGGCGGCGGCGATCGCGGTGGTGTCAGTGGCGGCGAACAGCAGCAGCAGCAGCGGCATTCCGACGCCCCGGCACAACAACAGCCACCGCAAAGCGACTCCCAGCCCGGCGATTACGAGCCCTCGCGATAAAGCGAACGGCGCGCGGCGCGACCGATTGTAGACGCTTCGCTCTGTGAAGCGCGGGAGCACGCCTCGGGCGCGGTGCTCTCGAGCTTTCTCCTTTCGGCCGGCAAGGTTCGGAATTGGATGAGGATCTTTTCTTGTGGAGGATCGCGCCCGGTCGCTCCGGGAAAAAGCGGGCCGGGTAATAACTCAGTCATTCCGAGCGGATCCCGCAGCCGCGGGAGCAGTCGAGGAATCCCGTGAAGGGAGCTTTAAGGTTTCGCCACGGGATCCCTCGACTCCGCCCCGCCTCCGCGGGGCTCCGCTGGATGACTAGAGTTATGAGACGCCCTCTAAAGCCTTCCCCCGTATTGCGCCCCACAAGGACCAGTGTTGCGGCGCAGGCAAGCTAGGAAACTGCCGCCCCGGGACGAAGAGAATTTTGCACTGAACAAGCCCGGCAGAACGAGTTTGGCACGTAGAGGCACGCTTCTAGCTTTTAAGCCCTTCGTGCTGGAACACACACTGACAGAAGAGGAGCGTAGCCAGATTCTCCAGACGATTGAGATGTTTGAGGTCATCACTCAAACTCAACCGGATGATTATCAGTCACTGCTGATCCTCAAAGAAGGGCACCAAAAGCTCGGGAACAAAGCCGAGGCGCTGCGTATTTCGCGCAAACTTGCGGAAGCGTATTTTAACGTCGCTTCCTACACACTCGCGCAGCGGGAATGCGAAGCGATTCTCGCGGAGGAACCAAACGCGCCCGACACCCTCGCGATGCTCGGCGAGATCGACGGTCTTCTAAATAAGAGTCGCACCGGCGCCGTCGACGGACTCATCCTTTCACCGCTCAATTCGAATGGCACCGACCCCGGCGGCCTCGCGGAAATCGGCGGTCGCAACACCGGCCAACCGCGTAAGGGACTTCCCGAAGACAACGGCGAGATGGGAAACGGGCAGCTCGCGAAATTTCTCATCGTGCAGCAAATGTTCCCCGAGGAAGACGTGACCGCGGCGCTCGCCTCGGTGAGTGGGGCCAACAAAAACCTCCAGCCGAACACGCTCCCGGAGTCGCTCCTCTTGCGCTTGGCCAACGGCGACGAGAAGCGCTGCGAAAAAGTGCTCTCGGCCCTGATCGACCGCACGAAATTCGCCTACGTCCCGCTGGAATATTACGACATCGATCGCCAAGTCGTGCGCATGTTGCCCGATGAGCTGACCGTCGGCCGGCTCTTTGTTCCCTTCGATCTCGTCAGCCGCACGATCATGATCGCGGTCTCCAACCCTTTCGACACGGTCGCCCGGGAAGCCGTCCAGCAATCGCTCGATTACACTGTCGCCTGGTATCTCGCCCGGCCCTCCGCGGTCGCGAAGACGCTACAGGATATCTACCGCCTGGAGGGACGCGTCTAGGCGCCTCACGAATCATGTCGCGCAGCAAATCTTTCGGAGAACGCATCGCCGATGTCCTGATCGAGGACGGGCTTCTCCTCCCGAACCAGCTCGAGGAGGCGACCCAAATTCAGAAGACGCAGGGTGGCCGGCTCCTCAAAATTTTAACCGACAAGCAATTCGTCAGCGACCAGGACATGGCCTTCTCGATGGGGCGTTGCCTGAACACGCCTCCGATCAATCTGGCGAAAGTGCGGGTGCCGGAGGAGATCATGAATCTTGTCCCGCGCGACATGGCGAAAGCGCACAAGCTCGTGCCGGTGGCGCGCCTGCAGGACAAACTTTTCGTCGCCATGGCCGACCCGACGAACGTGCTCGCGGTCGACGACCTGAAGCGCCGGGTGCAGCTCGAGATCGTGCCCATGATCGCGACCGAGAAAGCGGTGAACGACGCACTCAGTGGCGTCCACGCCGCCGGTCAGAACATGAGCGACGTGCTCAAGCAGGTCTCCGAAGAAGTGGCCAGCGACGTCGAAGTCCAGCAGCAGAAACGCGAAGAAATCGATCTCGACCGTCTCGCGAGCGACACCGAAGACGCGCCGGTGATCAAGATCGTGAACCTGATCCTCGCCCAGGCGATCAAGGAAAAAGCTTCCGACATTCACATCGAGCCGTTTCAGCGCACGGTGAAACTTCGCTACCGCATCGACGGTGAGCTCGTCGCAGCGGAGTCGCCGCCGAAGGGCCTCCAGCTTGCGATCACTTCGCGCATCAAGATTCTCGCCGGCCTCAACATCGCCGAGCGCCGCGTGCCGCAGGACGGCCGTTTCCGGATCAAGGTCATGGGCAAGGAGATCGACTTGCGCGTCTCCATCCTGCCGACGCAGCACGGAGAGAAAGTCGTCATTCGTATCCTCGATAAAACCGCGCTCGCCGGGAGCATCGACTCGATGGGCATGGATGAGGAAACGGTCGCGCGTTTCCGCAAGGCGATCGACGCGCCGCACGGCATGATCCTCGTCACCGGCCCGACCGGTTCCGGTAAAACGACGACGCTTTATTCCGTTCTCCAGGAGCTGAACAGCCCGAACTACAACATCGTCACGGTCGAAGACCCGATCGAATACGAGCTCATGGGTGTGAATCAGGTCGCGGCGCGGCCCGACATCGGTCTCGATTTCGCGAGCGCGCTCCGGTCGATTCTTCGTCAGGATCCGGACATCGTCATGGTCGGTGAAATTCGTGACAACGAAACCGCCGACATCGCGGTGAAAGCGGCGCTCACCGGTCACCAGGTGCTCTCGACTTTGCACACGAACGACGCCGCCGGCGCGATCGCGCGTCTCGACGACATGGGGATCGAGCCCTTCCTGATTTCCAGCTCGGTCATCATGTGTTGTGCGCAGCGACTCATCCGCCGCGTCTGCATCAACTGCCGCGAAGAATTTGTCCCCGAACCCGAAATGTTTGAGCGGCTGAACATGCAGCCGACAGAAGGCCAGATCTTCTATCACGGTATCGGCTGCGATCGCTGCAAAAACCGCGGCTATTCCGGCCGCGCCGCCATCATCGAAGCGCTCGCCGTGAGCGAATCGATTCGCCGGCTCATCATCAAGCGCGCCTCGGCCGCGGTGATCAAAAATCAGGCGATCGCCGAAGGGATGAAAACCTTGCGCATGGTCGGAATCGACAAGGCGCTCGAAGGCATCACCACCTTGGAAGAAGTCTGGCGGGTCACCGCTGAGGACCACTAAAAAATGAACCTGCTCCGATTTTTTAAGAGAGAGAAAGCGAAAGCGCCCGCGACCGTCGGGCCGGTGGAGCCACGGCCAATCGTGGAGAAACCGGCGTCCGAGCGTTACGCGAAAACCTTCATGCCGAATGCGGCGCGCGTGCTGGAGCCGACGCATGCGCCGATGGGCCTGAGCTCTTCGCGGCCGGTATCGTTAGACCGCGATTTCGCGACGGAAGCCGCACCGGTGGCGACGCCATCCGGCGAACGCACCGTCGCCCTGCAACTCATGGAGTTACTGCCGCAGATTCCGACCGATCTGCTCGGCAGCGGCGAGGTCGATCCTTTTCAGCGCGTGGTCTTCAACGCCTCCGAGCTGGAGCGCGGGATGGCGAATGGCCGCCCGGCCGTCTCGCTCCGTTCGATCTACCAACAGGCGCCCGCGATTTTCACGAGCGAAATCATGGCCGAGGACCAGCGCGAGATTCCGCTGCCGTTTCACAAAGTGCTGGAGCAATTTTCCAATTTTCAGGTGCGCGACGATCAGGTCGCCGTCGAAGCCGTGCCCGAAGTGGAAACGCCGTTCCTGAAGGTGACGCACGAGGATTCCCAGAAATTCGGGACGCCGTTGCCGCCGCGCTTGGTCGTGAGGACGCCGCCGCCGCAGGCTGCCGCGCCTGCGCCCGCACCGGCGAAGTTGCCGTCTCCGCCCGCGCCGGCTTCGCTGCCGCTGCCCGCAACACCGGCCGCGGCAGCGCCCGCTGCCGCACCGCGCGCGCCGATTCGCCTCACCCTTCCACCGGAAACGACAGCCGCCGCGCCACCGACGCCTAACGAACCAGTGCCAGCAGCCAAACCGTCACTCCCGATGACGTCGAAAATTTTCCCGAACGGAGCGGGCGTGCCCATCACTGAGAGAGTTCCAGCCTCAAGTGGGTCGCCCGTTCCCACACCTCTGCCTTCGCCGCTGGCCCCGGTCAAACCGGCGCCGACGCGCATCCCGTTCAAGATCACGCCGCCCGCGAGCGACCTCTGCCCGCCGCCGGCGGTCGCGCTCCGCGCCGCTGCCGCCCCGATCGCTTTCGCCGAAGGGAGTCCGCGCGTGCGCCTCTCGCTCCGACGCGTCCTCGAGAGCATCCCGCCGTTTCAGCTCACGGGCTCGATCGAGAGTGTGCCCGAGGAAGCGAAGATCGAACTGCCGTTTTCCATTCTCGAGCCGCAGCTCTCGTTAGGCCGGGCAGCAATTTCGCCCGCGCAATTCCTCGCAGCAATGCCGGAAGAATTTCGCTCTCTTTACCGCGTCGAGGAAGGCTCGGGGCCGGTGGCGTTGCCGTTGCCGGAAATCCTCCAGAATCTGCCTAACGAAACGCTGCAACTGCGCCAGGACCAGGAGGACCCCGAAGTCGCGCAGCTCTTCGAGACGCCGTTTAGCCAGAAAGCCGTCGAAGACGCCGCGCGCTTGAAGACGGGGGCCGGCCCGATCGCCAAGACCACGACAACTGCTGCACCGCTCGCCGTCACTGCGCCGGTGGAAAAGGCACTGCCGAAACTCGCGCCGATCGCGCTTGCGCCGGTCGAGCCCGCGCCCGCGCCGTCCGTTTCAAAAGAAGCAGAACCGCCCACCTCCGCCGCGAAATCGATCGTCGCCGAACTCACCGCGCTCGAGGGCGTGAAAGCGTGCGCGATTGTTTTCGCCGACGGCCTCAGCCTCGCCGGAAATCTCCCGGAGGAATACGAAGCCGACGCGCTCTGCGCGATGGCGCCCGAGGTGCTCAAGCGCATTAACCAACAAATGAGCGGCGCCAACCTCGGCGCGCTCCGTCACCTCACTCTGTTCTGCGAAAAAGCGCCGGTCAGCTTTTTCGCGCACGAAAATATCTGCCTCGCCGTCCTCCACTCCACGAGTGAGATCACGCCCGCGACCCGCGGCCGTCTCGAGAGCGCCACCCTCGAGCTCGCCCGCGAATACGCCGCACCTCAAGCCTAACGAACCACCAGCATGTCGATTATCAATTACGCCAGCCGCGAGATTCAGTTCAAGATTGTCTACTACGGTCCCGCCCTTTGCGGCAAGACCTCCAACCTCGCCTACATCCACGAGCGTATCAGCCCCGCGAACCGCGGGGATCTCGTCTCGCTCGCGACTGCGGCAGACCGGACCTTGTTCTTCGATTTCCTGCCGCTGAACGCCGTCGTTATCAAAGGGTTCGTGACGAAGTTCCAGCTCTACACCGTCCCCGGGCAGGTCATCTACAACGCCACCCGCCAGCTCGTTCTGCGCAGCGTCGATGGAGTCATTTTCGTCGCCGATTCCCAGTGGGAACAGATGGAGGAAAACGTCGAGAGCTTCCGCAACCTTGAGGAAAATCTCGCGCAGCAAAATCTCTCGATCGACGAGATCCCCTACGTCCTCCAGTACAACAAGCGCGACCTCACGAACACCGCGCCGATTAACTACCTCGAATTCCTGCTCAACAATCGCAAGAAGCGCGTGCAGAGCTTCGAGGTCGTCTCGAGCACAGGCCAGAATGTTTTCGCCTCGCTCAATGCCGTCTCGCAGATGCTGCTGCACAAATTCAGCAAGCAAGGCGAGGCCGCACCTGCCCCGAGCGCGCCCGCTGCCATCCCGCCGCCGGTTGTGTCCGGTTTTGCTTCCTAAGTTCGCTTCTTTGTTATGAACACCATCCCGGTTCTCACGATCGAAAACGTCGCCAGCCTCGACGGCATCCTCGCGGACTTTGTGAAAAAGGCGGAAGCCGATCTCACGGTCGTGATCGATCGCGGGGGCAACGTCATCTCGCAGTTTGGCGATCACTCGGTCATGGACGTGACCATCATCGCGGCGCTCGCGGCCGGATCGTTCGCGGCCACGCGCGAACTCGCGCGGCGCATCGGCGAAGTGGAGTTCAACGCGCTCTACCACCAGGGCAACGGCTCGCACATTTTCATGAACTCGGTCGATGACGACACAATCATGATCACGGTTTTCGGTGCGCGCACCACCGTCGGTCTGGTCCGCTTTTACTCCGTCAGCACCGCGCAATCCGTCGCGACGCTTTTGAAATCGATCCACGGCGCCGGCGCCGAAGGCTTCAGCTTCGACCCGAGCGACGTGATCCCGTCGGCGATCTTCGCGGATCGTTAGGCGCGGCGGAAGCGTTGCGGGATTAGGCGCAGAGGCGCAGAGGACGCAGAGAGGGAGAGGAAGAGGGAGAGGGAAACGACGACCTGCAAAGGTTGTCATCCCGAACCGGCGCAGCGCGGTGAGGGATCTCGCAAGCGTTGTCCGACGCGCCCTTGCCTAACGAGCCCGCACGACGCCTGTGAGATCCCTCGGTGCGCTCCGCCACCTCGGGATGACAGTGCGCTTCGGCGCGCCCGAAATTATCCTCTCCCCCTCTGCGTCCTCTGCGCCTCTGCGGTTAATCAGCGACGGTTGCGCATTCCAAGAGTGCGCGGAGATTTCACCTCACCTTATGGCGGTCCAATTCCGGGATTACTACGAAACGCTGGGCATCGCGAAAACCGCGAGCGCGGACGAGATCAAGAGCGCGTTCCGCAAGCTCGCGCGCAAGCACCATCCCGACGTCGCCAAGCCGAAGGAAAAAGCGGCGGCCGAGGAGAAGTTCAAGGGGATCAACGAAGCCTACGAAGTCCTGAGCGACCCGGCGAAACGCGCGAAGTACGACCAGCTCGGCGCGGACTGGAACCAGCCCGGCGGGGGTCAGCCGCCTCCCGGATGGAGCCCCGGGGCCGGTGGCGGCGGGTTCCGCGGATTCCCCGGCGGCGGCAACGGTCAGGGCGTCGAGTTCGAATTCGGCGGCACTGGTTTTAGTGACTTTTTCGAACAAGTTTTCGGCGGCGGTCGCGGCGAGTCAGCCTTTGGCGGCGGCGGTTTTGGTCGACGTCAGGCAACAGCGGAACGCGGACACGACGTTGAAGCCGATATCATGGTCACGCTCGAGGAAGCGCTCCAAGGTTCAAAGCGGCAGGTCTCGCTGCGTCGTGGCAGTTCGCAAAAGACCGAGACTTACCAAGTGAAAATCCCGCGCGGCGTGCACGAAGGCCAGCGCATCCGGCTCGCGGGCCAGGGTGAAGCTGGGGCGGGCGGCGGCAAGAGCGGCGATCTTTTTCTCCGCGTGCGACTCGCGCGTCATCCCGATTTCACCGTGGAAGGCAACGACCTCATCTACGAGGCGACGTTTGAACCATGGCAGGCGGTCCTCGGCACGGAGCTCGAAGTGCCGACCCTCGAAGGAAATCGGCGCCTGAAAATCCCGGCCGGCACGCAAAGCGGCCAGCGTTTTCGTCTGCGCGAGCGCGGACTGCCGGCCGCAAGCGGCGACCGCGGCGATCTCTACGTCGCCGCCCAAATCGCGATCCCGAAAACCGTCACCGACGAGCAGCGCAAACTCTGGGAACAGCTCTCCGGACTGTAGACGCTTCGCTCCGCGAAGCGCGGGCATCGGCGCCGATCGCTCACCATCGATCAATTGTGATTCGCAGAGCGAAGCTCTACAACGCTCGACAGCGTCCGGCCTTCTCCATTATGACAGCCGCATGAAAATTGCGCTCGGCTCCGATCACGCTGGCTTCCTTTATAAGGAGAAAATCAAGGAGTTGCTCCCGACGTTAGGCCACGAGGTCGTCGACTTCGGGACCGACAGCACCGAGCCGGTCGATTACCCGAAATTCATCCGCCCGGCCGCACAAGCTGTGGCCCGCGGTGAATGCGATCGCGGCATCGTCCTCGGCGGTTCCGGGAACGGTGAGGCGATTTCCGCGAATAAAATCCGCGGCATCCGCTGCGCGCTTTGTTGGAACGAAGACACGGCGCGCCTTTCGCGCCAGCATAACGACGCCAACTGCCTCTCGTTAGGCGAACGCATGATCACCGAAGAGATGGCGCTCCAGATCGTGCGCATCTGGCTTTCGACCGATTTCGAAGGCGGCCGGCATGCCGCGCGGATCGCGCAGCTCGAGCCATAATTGTAGACGCTTCGCTCTGCGAAGCGCGAGAGTGGGTCGGCCGCAGGTTGGTGATGAGGTGCGGCTGATCCCCGCGCTTCGCAGAGCGAAGCGTCTACAGGGCGAGGAGCACGCTCGCCAGAAAGACCGCGCTGACGAAGGCGTTGCTCTGGAAAAACGCGCGATTGATTCCGGCCAGATCGAGGCGGGCCGCGCTCCGGTGTTCGTAAAAAAGCGCGCCCGCGACCAGCGGCATCCCGCAGAAATAAATCGCGCCTAACGACGCCGCGAAACCAAAGGCGACGAGCGCTGCGAACATCGCCAGGTGCAGCCATTGCGCGAGCCGCAAAGCGCCCGGGATCCCAAGCCGCACGACGAGCGACTGCAGCGCTTCGCCGCGATCGAATTCCAAATCCTGCGTCGCATAAATCAGGTCGAACCCGGCGACCCAACCGATCACGCCCGCGCCGAGGAGTAGCGGCGCGAAATCGAGTCGCCCGGTCGCCGCAATCCAGGCGCCGGCGGGCGCGACCGCCAGCGCAAAGCCGAGGAAGAAATGGCTCAGCGGCGTGAAGCGTTTCGTGAGCGAATAGAAAAAAACGATCGCGAGCGCGAGCGGCGCAAGCATGAGCGTGGCCCGGTTAATCGCCCCCGCCGCGATGACGAACGCGAGCGAGCTCACGACCAGCAGCAGCGTCGCCGCCCCGCGCGAGATCAGGCGGTGCCGCGACGCCGTCCGCGGATTTCGCTGGTCGATCGACCAATCCACGATCCGATTAAACAGCATCGCGGCCGTCCGCGCGCAGACCATGCAAACGAGCACGAGTGCGAGCAGACGGAGTGAAGGCCGGCCGCGGGTTGCGACCAGCAACGACCCGAGCGCGAAGGGTAGCGCGAAAATCGTGTGCGAGAAACGGATGAGCCGGAGAAACCGGGTGACGCCGGATTCCGCGGCGGCCGGCCGCGAAGAAATCGCGTTCATCCGCGCAGGATTTCCTCCAGCCGCGCCCACGCGTCCGTCACGAGCGGTTGGCCATGCGCGAAGAGCAATCGCTCGAACCGAAAGTCCAGCAACTGCTGCAAAGACCGGCGCAGCTTCGACTGGTCGGCGCAGTATTTCTCGGGCAGAAGCGCAAAGCCGTCGGAGCCGAAATGGATCAGCGCGTCCCCGAGAATGATCGCGCCCCCGTCCCCGTCGTCGAGATGAAGCGCGATCTCGCCCTCCGCCGCGCCGTCCAGCGCGATGATCTCGAGCCGCTCTGCAAAACGCTCGCCAGCCGCGACCTCGACGATCTCCAAGCCAGAGAGCGCATTCACCGTCCCGGCCGACGCCCGAATCGGCGCGCCAGTCTCGGCGGCGAACAAGCCCGCCGCCCGGGCGTGATTGGTGTTTGTGATAAGGATCTCCGCAACAGCTGCTTCAACGATCAGCTCCGCCCGCGGCGGTTCCGCTAACGGGATCGGATCCACCAGGTAAATTTTGTTTCCGAGCCGAACCCCCGTGGAGGAGAGCTCCGCCTTGACCTCGGGATCGAAGGCCCGCCAGCAGGCGAGCGCGCCGCTGATCCACTCCAGCTCAGACGCCGCAACCATGAAGCGGGAGAGAAAGAAGGGGGAAGCGTGGCACCCGAGCTGCTATACTGATTATAGTTTCAATAAAAACCATATGATGACCTTCTCCTATCAAGCTCGTGATGGTTCCGGCAATATCGTAAGCGGTATCCAGGACGCCATCAACGAGGATAACGCTGTCACCAGCCTCATGAGCCGGGGACTTATGGTCCTCTCGCTCACCCAAAAAGCATCCGCCACCCGCAAAAAGAAGAAGAACTGGACCGTCAAGGAAACCGACCTAGTTCTCTTCACCCGCCAGCTCGCGACCATGATCGAAGCGGGCATCTCTCTCGTCCAGGCGCTGACTGCGCTCTACGAGCAGTGCGACCCGAAACGCCAGAAGAACCTGCGCCACGTCGTCAGCGACGTGACTTCGCGCGTCCAGGGCGGCGAAACTTTCAACGAGTCGATCGCGAAACATCCGCTCGTCTTCAGCCGGCTCTACGTGAGCATGGTGCGGGCGGGCGAGCACGGCGGTTTGCTCTCGGAGATTCTCGACCGTCTGGCCGGGTTCCTCGAAGCGAGCGCGCGCCTGCGCAAGAAGGTCAAATCGGCCATGACCTACCCGGTCATCGTTATTTGCATCGCTTTCCTCATCACGACCTTCCTGATCGTGCGGGTCGTGCCGGTCTTCGGCGAGATCTTCAAGGATTTCGGCGCGAAACTGCCGGCCCCGACGCAATTCCTCATCGACCTCAGCGATTTCATCCGGGCGAAATGGTACTTCATGATCCTCGGGATCGGCGGCACCATCTTCGGTCTGCGCGCTTTCCTGCGCTCGGAGAAAGGCAGCCGGCTGAGCGACAAATGGAAGCTGAAGCTCCCGATCTTCGGTCCGCTCATTCACAAGATCTGCATGTCGCGGTTTGCCCGCACTTTCGCCCAGCTCATCCGCTCGGGTGTGCCGATCCTTGAAGTGCTCGACATCGTCGGCGGCTCCGCCGGCAACTACGTGGTGGAAGACAGCCTCAGAGGCGTGAGCTCCGACGTAGAGAAAGGCGACAACCTCTCCGTGGCGCTCTCGAAGAAGACTATTTTCCCGCCCATGTTACTCCGGATGGTGGCCGCCGGTGAATCGACCGGTCGGATCGACACCATGCTGGAGAAAATGGCCGACTTCTGGGACGAAGAAGTCGAAGCCATGCTCGACGCGATGACCTCGCTGATCGAGCCCCTTTTGATTGTGTTCCTTGGGGTCATCGTAGGTGGCATCGTGATCGCGATGTTCCTACCGATCTTCAAGCTGAACGAAGTAGTTTCGCAGAGCAAAAGCTAGGGAGAAGCTTGCTCGGTGGAAAGGGAGGGCGGTCCGCAAGGGCCGCCCTCTTTATTTTCCCTCCTTTTATCCTACACTTACACTTACACTTACACCTCGATATCAGGGGAGAGTGTAAGTGTAGGTGCAAGTGTAAGATTAAAGGTTATCCGCTGCGGTGCTCTGGCGTGGCCTCGCCTTCTTCCGGCCGGTAAGCCGCATTTCCGGTCACCTGCTCGACCCGTGAGTACATCTCGAAATATATCCGCTCGATCGCGGTCGCGGGATCTTCCATCATCATGTTCTCCTTGATCTTGCTCGCGTAGATCGGGAACGAAAACGGCGAGATCACGGGCAGCTCGCGCAGTTTCCAATCGAAGGTCGGCACCTCGGCGAGAAACTCATACGCCGTGTCCGCATCGAGAAAAGTGTGTGTCGCCTGGCGATACGCCTCTTCGAGTAGCGGATGATCCGGCTCGTGCTGCTCGAGCACGCGGAAAAGGACTTCGCTGCTCCAGCTCAATTGCCGCGGCTTGCGTTCGCGACCCGGCAGATTGCGCGGCACCATCAGGCCGGTCTGCGCGACCCCGCGGAATTGCCACTTCACCAACTCCGACCCCCGAAGCGCGGCGTGTAAGTCTTCCTCTGCTTCGCCGCGGCGAAACAGCGTCTGCCATTGCGCCAGCGGTAACTCCTGAAAACGCCGGAGTGTGAGCAGAAAACCGTAGTCATCGATCGTCACGAGCGCGTTCCCGCCGATCCGCCCCTGCACGCGCCAGGCGATGATGCGCGAGAGCGCGTCGTTCGCGCTCCGGCCGATGAGCGCGTGAAAGAAGTAGTGCGAATGCTCGCCTTCCCGATAGAGCTCGAGGAGAAACTTCCGTCCTGCCGGAATCTCCGAGATCGCGAGTTGTGCGCGGAAGAATTCCACGATCGGCCGCGCATTCGCGAGCGAGATTTGGTAAGTCTCCACCAGCCATTCTATGGCAGCGTTATCGGTGCTCTCGCGCAGCCGGCGATCGAGCTCTGTGCGCAACGTCTTCACCGCCTTCGCGAGGCCGGAAGTGAGCGGCATTTTCGCGGCGTTCCAGCGCGGAATCGTCGGCAAATGTCCGTCGGCACGCTCGACGTACGCTTCCTGCACACCGGTCTCGATCAGCCTAACGACGCGGCTGCCGAGCACAAAAAGATCGCCCGGATTCAACTGCTTGATGAAGCTCTCCTCGACTGAACCGAGCCGACGTCGCCCGAGGAGCACGCTCACATAACCCTCCGAGACAATCGTGCCGACGTTCAGCAAAAATTCCCGCGCGACCCGCGGATGCGCGAGGGAAATAAGGCCGTCAGGACCGATCGTGATCTTGCCGAACAATCCGGCGTATTGCCGTTGCAACGAGGCGCCGCCACCGGCGAGATATTCGAGCACGTGACCGAATTCCTCCCGTTCCAGCTCCCGAAAAGGGAAAGCGCGCCGCACGATCGCAAAGGCGTCGTCCGCCGTGATCGGCCGCAGCGCCGCCATCCCCACGATATGCTGCGCGAGAACGTCGTTAGGCTGCGCCAGAATCTTGATCGGATCGAGCGCGCGTTGCCTAACGAGTAAAGCAGTCGCGGTCGCTTCCACGAGGTCGTTAATGTTCGTCGCCACGAGCACGCCGTGGCTGCTCTTGTTCAGCGAATGGCCCGACCGCCCGATCCGCTGGATCGCGCGCGACACCCCTTTCGGCGTCGCGATCATAACCACGAGATCGACCGCGCCGATATCGATGCCCATCTCGAGGCTGGTCGAGCAGACCACTGCGCGCAGCTCGCCATCCTTGAGCCGGTCTTCCACCTCGAGCCGTACACTCCGGTCGAGCGAAGCGTGATGCGTCTCGATCTGATTCGCCAGCTCCGGCAAGAGCTCCTTCAAGCGCAGCCCGATCTGTTCCGCCGCGGAGCGGACGTTCGTGAAGACGAGCACCGACTGCTTCGAACGAATCAGCTCCGCGAGTTCCTCGTAAAGGCGCACGCCAGTGTAGCCCGCGGGTGGATAGGGTTTGCGGCGAATCGGCGAGAAAACTTCCACGATCGATTCCTTCTCGATCTTCGCTTCCGCGATGCGACAAGGCCGATCATCACCGGCGAGGAACCCGCCGAGCAGCTCGAGCGGCGCCGCCGTCGCCGAAAGCCCCACGCGACAGAGCGGGCCGTTGTAGACGTTTCGCTCTGCGAAACGCGAGGGGGACGCCGTTGCTTTTTCTTCCGGTCGATCTGCGATCGGATCAACTCCCGCGCCTCCCAGAGGGAGGCGTCTACAAAGCTCTTCCAGACGTTCGAGCGAGAGCGCGAGATCGACGCCGCGTTTGTTCCCGGCGAAGGAATGCAGCTCATCCACGATCACGAACCGGCAACTCGTGAGGCCAAGCGCGTAACTTTCCTGCGCGAGCATCACCGCGAGACTCTCCGGCGTGGTCACGAGGAAAGGCGTCGGCTTCCGCTTGAACTTCGCGCGTTCGCTCGCGCTCGTGTCGCCGGTGCGCACGTGCACGAGCAAATCCTTCTCCAAGCCCATCCCGGCGATCGGCGCGCGCAGGTTTTTCCCGATGTCGTAAGTGAGTGCGCGCAGCGGCGAGATGTAAAGGCAGCGCACGCCTAACGACAGCGGCCCGTCGTCCAGCTCGCGCAGGAGCGCATCGAAAATCCCGAGAAAACCGGCGAGCGTTTTGCCGCTCCCGGTCGGCGAGGTGAGCAGGATCGTCTCCCGCGCGAGGATCACCGGGACGCAGCGCAACTGCGCGTCGGTAAATTTCCCGTAAGTCGCGCGGAACCAATGCGCCAGCCGCGGATGGAGCCGCGCGAAAAGCTCTTCGTTGGTCAACGCCGGGACTGCCTCCACCGCTCAACTTCACCGCCGCGCGGCCAGCCGTCGAATCGAGCCGGCACGCGCGCTTCTTGCGTAATCCGGAGAATTTGTGTCAGTCTCGCGCACGTCATGAAACCCAAAGTTCTCCTCTTCCTCCTCGTTGTTGTCGGCTCCGTCACCTTCGCCGCCCCACCGCCGTTGGCTTCGGCTCCGGCTCAGGTCCGTCGCATGAAAGACCTCCGCGGTTTCCCGCTCCAGGAAGCGCGGCGGATGCTGCCGAAGAATCTCGATCGTTCGCTCGAAGTCTCGCCCGTCGAGTCCTACGTGGTCGGCCACACCCGCATCTACAGCAGCAAGCCGGCGGAGACGACCATCATCCACGAGGAAGCGGACGGCGCCTATGATAAGTTGATCACTGCGATCGCCGGCGAATATCGAACGAGCGGCGGCGAGACGACGGAAAGCCGCATCGCCGAGGACACGCTTGACTTCCATCTCGTGGTCTTCGGCATCAAAGACGGAAAGATGGCGATCCTGATCCCGCACTCGGCCGACGCGCGCTACGGGGGCTATCGCCAAACGGGCGACGCCTGGATCGGCCTTTACAAAAACGGCCAGTGGACGCAGGTGAATCACCCGCAAAAAAGACGCTGATTCGTTAGGCAGATTCGCCGGATTTCAGGGTCCGTGGCGCGCGCGCGCTGCGAATCATAGGTGCCTCATGATTTTTACCTGGCTGCTGCTGCTCGTGCCGCTCGCGCTCGGCCTCCACTATTTTCTGCACGTCGGGCCGCTCTGGACTTTCGCCTGCGCCGTCCTCGCGATCGTGCCGCTCGCGGAATGGATCCGGCGCGCGACCGAGCAACTCGCGCATCGCGCCGGGTCCGCGATCGGCGGTTTGCTCAACGTCACCTTCGGCAACACCGCGGAATTCATCCTTGCGCTTTTCGTGCTTAGCACCGGCGAGACCGGGGTGGTGAAAGGCCAGATCACCGGCTCGATCATCGGCAACAGTCTGCTCGGGCTCGGGCTCGCGATCATCGCCGGGAGCTGGGGCCGCGAGCGGCAATGCTTTAAGCGCGAGCGCGGCGGCCTGCTCTCGAGCCTCCTGATTCTCGTCACGATCGCGCTGCTCGTGCCGGCGCTCTTCGATTACACCGAGCGCGGGCTTTTCGCGCAGGCCGATGTGGATCGACTCGACGATAAACTCAGTCTCGGCGTCGCGGGCGTGCTCATCGCGGTCTACATCCTGAACCTGGTCTACACGCTCATCTCGCATCGCGATGTTTTTGCTTTCTCGGAACCGGAAGCGGAGAGCGAGACGCAGGCCTGGCCGATCTGGCAATCGATCGGCGTGCTCCTCGCCGGGACCGCCTTCACGGCCTGGGAAGCGGAGCTGATCTCGGGCGCGCTTGGGGCCACCTCGACGCAGCTCGGCATCTCCACTTTCTTCCTCGGCGTCTTCGTGCTCGCGGTGGTCGGGAACGCGGCGGAATACGTCGCCGCGGTCTACTTCGCGCGGCGCAATCGGATGGGGCTGGTCATCAGCATTACAGTCGGCTCGACCATTCAGGTGGCGCTGCTGGTCGCGCCCTTGCTCGTGATCGTTTCGCATTTCATGGGGCACCCGATGAATCTCGTCTTCGATAATCCGCTCGAGCTGATCGCGATCGCGGGGGTTTCGTTCGCGGTGAACGCGATCGCGGAAGATGGCGAGACGACGTGGTTTGAAGGCGTGCTCCTGCTCGCGGTTTACGTCGTGCTTGGGATGGCGTTTTTCTTCGTCACGAAATAGCGGCGCGCTGCCCGTTGTAGACGCTTCGCTCTGCGAAGCGCGGGTGTGGCCGCCGATATATTCTCGGCGCCGATACCCGCGCGTCCCAGAGAGACGCGTCTTCAACGGGGCGGCGACGCGTTACCGCGAATAGCCGAAACGCGGGTCGAGCCCCGCGAGCGCAGCGGCGGCGTATTCCTGGTCGTCCGCCGAAAGATAATCGGCGAATCCGCCCACCTTCCCGCGCCGGACTTTGAACGACTCCGGGTCGCTCGTGTCGCCGGCGCGGAGAATTTTCGAGGCGAAGGCTCCGCCGCTTTCCAGCTTTTTCATGTTCCCAAAAGCGGAAAACTCGAGCGCGTGCGCGAACGCTTTTTCGTTGCCGCTCTCCTCGCCTAACAAATGCAGGACCGGCTGAAAACCGGCGCGCGGATCTTCCCGCAGCGTCTCGTAGCGCACGAGCAGGAAGTCATCGCGCCCCGACCATTCCGCGAGCCAGCTGTTCATGATCGCCACCATCGAGACGATCCCAAAAGCCGGGTCGCGCAGCAGCTCGGCGGCGGACTTGGTTTTGAGTTCGTTAGACGTCTCTTTCGTCCTCCGCGTCAGCTGCACGTAGAGCGAGACGAAGGCGTCGCGCGGATCGCGCGCGAGGAGAATAATCGGCCGGCGCCGCCGTTCGCCCGCCGGGATGAGGTATTTCCCGCGGACCCTGTCCCAGCGATCCGCTTTGGTCCGCTGCTCGAAGAGGTCGTGGGAATAAATCAGTCGCGGCACGCCGGGAAAAACCTCGGGATGAAGCGTGAACGGCTGCCCCGCCTTCTCGCAATAATAGGCGCAGAGAAACGTCCGCATCCAGGTGCGCCCGCTCTTCGGAATCGAAACGACAAGGGCATCACCGCCGGAAAGCTGGCCCGCGCGGCTGCTGAGGTTCCACTTCACGAAAGCCATGACTTATAACTCGATCGGCCGGCCCAGTTGCGCACGCAAAGCGCGCGCGAGCAGCCGGCGACCCACGGCGCGCCGCCAGCGCCGGCGCCACGAAGTTTCTGAAAAGACCGGCCGAAAAAACGGGTCGATCCTGACTGAGTTTGCGCGACAAAGCGCAACTGCTTCCGGCATCCAAAAGCCGCGTGAGATCGCGGACATGAGATAAGGCACCGGCGTATTTTCGCGCCGGAGATAAGTGAGAATCTGCATCTCCTGCGTGCGCGCGCTCCCGCGCGCCTCGAAATCCCACGCGGTTTCGCCAGCACGCAGGATTGATTGAAGCGCGCTCTTTTTCCACAGCGTCACCTGGCAGCGCGAGCGCCCATCGGAAGCGAGCGGCGCGAGGCCAAAGCGATCGTTCAGCGGCTCCGTTCCTGGGTCGGGTTCGCTCCGGGCGCGGAAGCAAAGTGAATCGGTGTCGCGCGTGCAGACCGCCGCAAAATCTGCCGCCAGCTGTTCGCTCCTTACGTGATCGGTGAGGAAGTAATCTTCCTGGAAGTAGAGAACGTAGCGCTGCGGAATGCGCTCGAGCGCGACGAGCAGGTTGCTCGACCACCCGCGGTCAGGGCCGACCGCGAGCGACTGCCAGCGGCGCGAACGCACGGCGAGTTCGTTCGAGAGGAGAAAGCAAGGGAGCGGGCAATCGCTCCAAAACTTCTCGAAGAACTGCGCGAACGGTTTCCAGGCATCGAAAAACGCGTCGCAGCTCGAAACGAGCAAGGCGACGGAATCCGAGTATTCGCGCAGGTCCGGCATCGCGCAGGGTCGGACGCCTCTACTCGTTAGGCAAGGCGTGCATCGAATCCCGCGGCCGCGACGTCTGGAGCGTCATCAACCTGCGGGTGATCTCACGCGCCGGCGCAGCGCCAATTTTGAACCAAATCCCCCTGCGGCTGGTCGATTAAGGAGATCGCTCCGCCGCGGCGTGCGAAAGTTTTGGAGTCCGAAAAGGCTCCGCGCGCCGTTATTCCTTGGCAGGCGCAACGACATTTATGGAAGCAATCGGAAGAAAAAAATGGGCGATCGCGGAGGGTTGGATCCCCTCTTGGAGCAACGGGCCGGAGCCGGAAATGCTGAGCCACGAGACGGCGTGCATTCTCAATCCGAACGACGTCGAGGCGCACGTTGAGATCACGATTTACTACAGCGACCGCGATCCGGTTGGCCCCTACCGGCTCACCGTTCCCCCACAACGAACGCTGCATCAGCGCTTTAACGATTTAACGGATCCGGAGCCGATTCCGAAGGCCACCAATTATGCGAGCACAATCGTTTCCGACGTGCCGATCGTGGTCCAACACACCCGCCTCGATTCGCGCCAAGCCGAGAACGCGCTCATCAGCACGATTGCCTTTTCGTCGGAGGGATGATTGAAGGCGGCCGCGATTATGTCATCCCGAGCGGAGCGCAAGCGGAGTCGAGGGATCCCGCCGGGTTTCTGTAAAGCCCTGCTGCTCGTGCGCACGCTGCCACGAAACTCCACGGGATCCTTCGACTCCACTGCGCTCCGCTCAGGATGACAACGCTAGCGATAACTAAGGAATAAAGGACCTATGGCAGACTTAGTCAGCGATCACTTAATCAACCGCATTACCGAATGGGGTTACAAACGCATCTTCGGTTTCCCCGGCGACGGCATTAACGGGATCATCGGCGCGATTCAGCGCGCCGGGGACAAGATCGATTATGTCCAGACGCGGCATGAAGAACTGGCCGCGTTCATGGCTTGCGCGCACGCCAAGTTTACCGGCGAGCTCGGCATCTGCCTCGCTACTTCCGGCCCCGGCGCGATCCATCTCCTGAACGGTCTCTACGACGCGAAAATGGATCACCAGTCGGTGCTCGCGATCGTCGGCCAACAGGCGCGCGCCGCGCTCGGCGGCAGCTATCAGCAGGAGGTCGATCTCATCTCGCTCTTCAAGGATGTGGCGCACGAATACGTGCACATGGCGACGGTGCCCGCGCAGGTGCGGCATCTCGTCGATCGCGCGATCCGCATCGCCGTGGCCGAGCGCACCGTCACCTGCCTCATTTTCCCGAACGACCTCCAGGAAGTCGAAGCGGTCGAGAAACCGCCGCGCGCCCATGGCACGGTCCACTCTGGGCTCGGCTATTCGCAGCCGCGCGTCGTGCCGCAGGACAAGGATCTGCGCGCCGCGGCCGAGATCTTAAATAGCGGCAAGAAAGTCGCCATCCTCGTCGGCGCGGGCGCGCTCCAGGCCACGAATGAAGTCATGGAAATCGCCGAGCTCCTCGGCGCGGGCGTGGCCAAGGCATTGTTAGGCAAGGCCGTCCTGCCCGACGATCTCTCCTACTGCACCGGCCCGATCGGATTGTTAGGCAGCAAGCCGAGCTGGGACATGATGACCGACTGCGACACGCTCCTCATGATCGGCTCGAGCTTTCCTTATTCAGAATTTCTCCCGGAAGAAGGCCAGGCTCGCGGCGTCCAGATCGAGATCGACCCCAAGATGGTCAGCATCCGTTACCCGATGGAAGTGAACCTGATCGGCGACAGCGCGCTCACCTTGCGCGAGCTCATTCCGCTGATCGATCGCAAGACCGATCGCGACTGGCGCGAGACGATCGAGAGCAACATCAAGGATTGGTGGGAAGTGCTCGAGGCGCGCGCGATGAACAGCGCGAACCCGATCAACCCCGAGCGCGTTTTCTGGGAGCTCTCGCCGCGGTTGCCCGACAACTGCATCCTCGCTTCCGACTCCGGCTCGTCCGCGAACTGGTTCGCGCGCGACCTGAAGGTGCGCCGCGGCATGATGGCTTCGCTCTCGGGGAATCTCGCGACGATGGGGCCGGGCGTCCCCTATTCTGTGGCCGCTAAATTTGCGTGGCCCGATCGCCCGGTGATCGCGCTCGTCGGCGACGGCGCGATGCTCATGAACGGCATCAACTGTCTGATTACGATCGCCGATTATTGGGAGGAATGGAGCGACCCCCGGCTCATCATCATGGTGCTGGCCAATCACGACCTGAACCAGGTGACCTGGGAGCAGCGGATCATGACCGGCGACCCGAAATACGAGGCCTCGCAGGACGTGCCTGATTTTCCGTTCGCGCGCTACGCGGAAATGCTCGGGCTCACCGGCATTCGCGTCTCCACGCCCGAGGAAGTCGGGCCCGCCTGGGACCGCGCGCTCGCGGCGGATCGCCCGGTCGTTTACGAGGCGCTGACCGATCCCGAGGTGCCGACTTTGCCGCCGCACATCACCTTTAAAGAAGCGGAGAATTTCATGAAATCGATCCTGAAAGGCGACCCCGACGCGCCCGGCATGATCCGCGGCGCCTTCAAGGACGCGATCGAAAGTTTCATCCCGCACCAGGATTGAGGACGGCCTGTCACCACCACGCGCCCGGATGGCCCGAGGTCGCGCCACCGGTCATCCCGAGCGGAGCCCCGCGGAGGCGGGGCGAAGCCGAGGGATCCCGTGGCGAAAGCTTAAAGCTCACTCCACGGGATTCTTCGACTCCGCTCCGCTTCGCTCAGAATGACAGGGTCTTTTGACGCGAGATGCATGCGCTACCCAATGACTAATTCCACACCGATCGAGAAGCTCGAGGTCTCGGCTTACACCATTCCGACCGACCAGCCGGAATCCGACGGCACGATCGCGTGGGACAGCACCACCATCGTCATCGTCGAAGCGGAAGCGGGCGGGCAGCGTTCGTTAGGCTACAGCTACGCCGACGCCGCGACCGCGAAGTTGATCGAGTCCAAACTGCGCGACGTTGTCGTCGGTCGCAGCGCCTTCTCGCCTAACGAATGCTTCGTCGCGCTGGTCGAATCGATTCGCAATCTCGGCCGCCCCGGAATCTGCTCGATGGCGATCTCCGCGATCGACACCTCGCTCTGGGATTTGCAGGCGAAGCTGCTCGACGTCCCACTCGTTAGGCTCTTTGGCCAGGTGCGCGACGCAATGCCGATCTACGGCAGCGGCGGCTTCACTTCCTACAGCGACGAGAAGTTGCAGGAACAGCTCGGCGGCTGGGTGGAAGAAGGGATCCCGCGGGTGAAGATGAAGGTCGGCCGTGATCCCCAGGCCGATCCCGAACGCGTCGCTCTCGCGCGTGAAGCGATCGGCGATGCGGCCGAGCTTTTTGTCGACGCGAATGGCGCTTACTCGCGGAAGCAGGCGCTCGCCTTTGGCTATCTTTTCTCCGAGCTGGATGTGAGCTGGTTCGAGGAACCGGTCAGCTCGGATGATCTCGAGGGCTTGCGCCTCCTGCGCGACGACGGGCCGCCCGGGATGGATATCGCCGCGGGCGAATACGGTTACGATGTCACTTATTTCCAGCGCATGCTCAGCTCCGGCGCGGTTGACGTGCTGCAAGCGGACGCCACACGCTGCGGCGGCTACACCGGGTTTTTCCAGGCGGCGGTGCTCGCAGAAGCGCATCACCTGCCGCTCTCGTCGCATTGCGCCCCCGCGCTGCACCTTCCGGTCGGCTGCGCGGCGCGGCCGTTTCGCCACGCGGAATATTTTCACGATCACGCGCGGATCGAGCGCATTTTCTTCGACGGCGCGCCTGAGCCTAACAATGGGGCGCTCGCGCCCGATCTCGACCGCCCCGGCAACGGCCTCACGTTCAAGAGAAAGGACGCGGAGCGATTCGCCGTATGACGCAGATACAGCTGCCGGGTAGCGCCCACGTTCCACCGTCGCGAACTTTCCGGGCGAGTCGCCATTCTTCTGCCGCCCGCGTCGTTCGCAAAGTTCGTCGCGGTGGAACACCGCGACCAGCCCACGAGACGTGGGCGCAACCCGGCGGCCCGCTGGCAGCTTTCCCGTGATCATGAACGCCCTAACGGAAAGCATCCGTCGCCTCGCCTCGCCGCGCGAGACCGGCAACTGGCCCGACCGGCTCTTGAACAAGTTTCTCCCCGAGCCGCTCGCGCGCCCGGCGCGCATCGCCGAGGCGCATCTCCGCGAGGGCCGTTTCCAACGCAGCCTCTCCTTCCTCGCCGGCGCCTCGAGCGTGCTCGCGGGCGCGGAGGTCGCCTACGAACATTATCGCGGCAGCTACGGTCAGCGCGTTATGTACACGCCGGTCGTGCTCGGTGGTGCGATGACGATCGCCGGAATCTGGGGCGCGCTCAGCACCCGCGCGGCCCGCACCGTCCTGCGCTGGACCTCGGCGATCACCCTGCTTGATGGACTCGTCGGGTTCATCTTTCACGTCCGCGGGATCGCACGGAAACCGGGCGGCTGGCGGCTGCCGATCACCAACATCGTGATGGGGCCGCCGATTTTCGCGCCGCTGCTTTTTGGGGTGAGCGCTTATCTCGGATTGGTCGCTTCATTTCTGCGGCCGGAGGAAGCGGAGCCGCTGATCCTGCGTTCGCCAGCGGCGCGCCTGCTCTCGCTCACCTCGGAAGATCTCGCGCAGCAACACCCCTGGACGATGGGCTTGCGGGAAGGTCGCTTCCAGAAACACCTCGCGGTCGCGACGATCGTCGGGACGTTTTGCAGCGGTGCGGAGGCGCTCTATTCGCATTACAAAAATAACTTCCGCTATCTCGCGCAATGGACGCCGGTGATCATCGCGCCACTCCTGATTGGCGCGGCGGCGGGGGCGATCGTGAGCCCAAAGATTGCGCGGACCTGGCTCCCGGCGATGTCGGTCCTCGCAATCGCCGATGGCGGGGTGGGCTTTTTCTATCACGCGCGCGGGGTGGTGCGGCGGCCGGGCGGGCTGAAGAGGCCGCTGTATAACATCATGTACGGCCCGCCGATTTTCGCGCCGCTCCTCTTCGCGGCCTGCGGCTCGATCGGATTGCTCGCGAGTCTGATGCGGAGGGAACGATGAGGCACGAGGTGGGTAGCGCCTACGTCTCGTGGGCTGGCGACGGTGTTCCACCGTCGCGAACTTTGCGAACCGCGCGCGATTTCCCTGACGGTTCCGTCTTCAGGAAAGTTCGTCGCGGTGGAACACCGCGACCAGCCCACGGAACGTGGGCGCTACCCGGATTCACAAATGGCGCCTAACGACAACTCCAGCCGCGAACGCCTCCCGATCGATCCCGCGACGATGCGGCCGCTCCCGGCAACGGCGCACCCGGGCTACTACCCCGGCTTCAGCACACTCGGGCAGCAGGATTTCTGGGATGCGGCGACTCGCGAAGTCGTTAGGCAACGCGTTGAGGAGACCCCGCCCATTCGTTTTTTCAACGACGAGGAAGCGCGATTCATGGGCATCGTTTGCGACCATCTTCTCCCGCAGGACGATCGCGATCTCGCGCATCGGATTCCGATTTTGTCCTTCATCGACGAACGGCTTTTCCTCGGAAAAACGCCCGGCTACCGCTTCGAATCGATGCCGCCCGATGGCGACGCCTACCGCCTCGGGATGCAGGCGATCGAGCAAATGGCTCAGCGAAATTTCGACCGCAACTTCCTCGCACTCACCTGGCGTGAACAGGACGATCTCCTGAAATCGATCCACGACGCCAAGCCGCTCCCGGGCGCGGAGGAAATCTGGGAGCGCATGCCGATTCAACGCTACTTCGCGCTCGTGCTCCAGGATTGCGCGGAAATGTATTACGCGCACCCGTGGGCCTGGGACGAAATTGGTTTCGGTGGCCCGGCTTATCCGCGCGGCTACATGCGGCTCGAGCGCGGCGAAGCGGAGCCATGGGAAGTGGCTGAGCGCCGCTACGAATGGTCGGTCCGGCCCGACGTCTGGGTTTCCGATCCGAAAGAGGAAGATATCGCCGCGCATCAGGAACACCCGCCTGCAGGCCAGGGAGGAACGCATTGAACGAGCCTCTCGGCGGACGCTTCGAGGAGCCGCACGACCACGAGCATCACCTCGGGTCGATGCAGCGGCTCGACGTTTCCTCGATGCAGCGCTACTCGCCAAACGACGAGATCGATTATCTCGTCGTCGGCGTGGGCGCGGCGGGCGGGGTTATATTGCAACGGCTCGCGCGCGCGGGCTTTCGCGTCGCGGGTTTGGAGGCCGGGCCGTTCTGGGACACCGAGCGCGATTGGGTGAGCGACGAGAAAGGTTCGCACCAGCTTTATTGGGAAGACATGCGGATCACCAGCGGCTCGCACCCGCTCACCTTCGGCGCGAACAACAGCGGCAAGGGCGTCGGCGGCGGCTCGGTTCATTGGGCCGCGTTTACCCCGCGTTTTCATCCGAGCGATTTCGAGATCTACACCCGCGATGGCGTCGGGGTCGATTGGCCGATGTCCTACTGGGACCTGAAGCCCTATTACGAATTGCTCGAGCTCGAGATGCCGGTCGCGGGCCCGGCTTGGTATCCGTGGGGCCATCCGCACGGCTACGCCTACGGACCGCATCCGATGGGCGGCGTCGGCAACGCGTTGATCAAAGGCTGCACGTCGTTAGGCATCGGGGTCAGCATCGGCGGACCGGTGGCGATTCTAAGTGGCTCGCGCAACGACCGGCCGCACTGCATTTATCGCGGCTTTTGCATCCAAGGCTGCAAGGTCGGCGCGAAAGCGAGCACGCTCATCACCCACGTGCCCGACGCGCTCCACAACGGCGCCGAAGTGCGCGACCGTTCGATGGCGCATCGGGTCCACCTTGGGAAAAACAACCGCGTCACCGGTGTGAGTTATTTCGACCGCGAAAGGAACGAACATTTCCAAAAAGCGAAAGCGGTCATCATCAGTGGCTACGCGATCGAGACGCCGCGGTTGTTGCTGAATTCCGGGCTCGCGAATTCCAGTGGCACGGTCGGCCGTTACCTCATGGCGCAGGCCGGTAACGTCGTTCTCGGGCGTTTCGACGAACTCGTTAGGCAATACAAAGCGCCGCCCGCCCACGCGCTGACCGAGGAGTTTTACGAGACC
Organism: Chthoniobacterales bacterium; assembly: GCA_038234295.1. Taxonomy (GTDB): domain Bacteria; phylum Verrucomicrobiota; class Verrucomicrobiia; order Chthoniobacterales; family UBA10450; genus Palsa-1392. The sequence goes on along the minus strand of JBBSUP010000025.1, from coordinate 3,167 downwards.
GATCCAACGCGCGATTTTGCCCGCGGGTTTGCCATCCAGACCGTCGGGCCACTCCCGATTTCCTTCGCCAAACAGATGATGGCAGCGCGCGGCGAGTGGGGCTGGGGCATGCGCCGGGCGATGATGGATTATAACCACTGGGCGTCGTTAGGCGTGCTCGGCGAAATCCTGCCCTGGGCCGACAACCGCGTCACCCTTTCGGACGAACGCGATCAATTCGGTATCCCCATCCCGCACATTCATTTCGACCTCTACGACAACGACAAGAAGCTAATCGAGTTCGCGAAGAACAAGACCGAGGAAATAATGCGCGCTGCGGGGGCGAACGAGATTGCTCAGGAAGCGCGCTTCGCCCACCTGGTCGGCGCAGCGCGAATGGGAAGCGATCCGGGGACGAGCGTGGTCGATAAGTTCGGCCGCACCCATGACATCGCGAATCTCTTCGTCTGCGACGGCAGCATTCTGCCGACCCAGGGCTCGGCCAATCCCGGCCTGACGATTCAAGCCCTCGCCGCGCGGACGGCGGACTACCTGATTTCACAGGGCACGAGCGTCTTCCATTCCGACCAACGCGACCTGACCGATCCGCCGGTGCGCCGGGAGCTGTCGCCTCCCGGCACGCATGGGAAAGGCGTGCCCCGTTTAGCCTAACGACGATGATCTGCCTTCACCCCACCACCTTTATCATCCCGAGCCGGCGCAGCGCAGCGAGGGATCTCCCAAGCGTCCGCTCGTTGTCGATGTCATATTGGGGCCAACTGGACGCTTGCGAGATCCCTCGGCGTCTGCGCGACTCGGGATGACAACTTTTGCGGTCGGCATTTCGCCTAACGAGATAACTTTATGAGCACAAACAAACCAAGAGTCATTGTCATCACCGGCGCGGCCGCGGGCGTCGGGCGCGCGACCGCCCTCATGTTTGCTGAAACCGAAGGCGCGCATATCGGTCTCCTCGCTCGCGGGCAGGAGGCGCTGGAAGGCGCGAAGCGCGACGTGGAGGAGCGCGGGGGCAAAGCCATCATCCTGCAGTGCGACGTGGCGGATGCCGACGCCGTCGAAGCCGCAGCAGAACGCGTCGAGCGCGAGCTCGGCCCGATCGACGTCTGGGTGAACGTGGCCATGACGAGTGTCTTCGCGTTCATCAAAGACACCACGCCGGCGGAGTTCAAACGCGTGACCGAAGTGTGCTACCTCGGCTACGTCCACGGCACGCTCGCCGCGCTCAAGCGTATGCTGCCGCGCAACCGCGGGCACATCGTGCAGGTCGGCAGTGCCCTTGCTTATCGCGGGATTCCGCTGCAGGCGGCTTATTGCGCGAGCAAGCACGCCATCCAGGGTTTCATGGATTCTTTGAGCGCGGAATTGATTCACCAAAAGAGCAAGATCGTCCCGGTGATGGTGCAGATGCCGGCGTTGAACACGCCGCAATTTGATTGGTGCAAGAATAAGTTGCCGAACAAGTCGCAACCGGTGCCGCCGATTTATCAGCCGGAAGTCGCGGCGCGCGCGATCGTCTTCGCGTCGAAAAACCAGCGGCGCGAAATTTACGTCGGCCTGCCCACCGTGATCGCGATCATCGGGAACAAACTCTTCCCGCGTCTGGGCGATCTCTACCTCGGCAGGACCGGTGTGAAAGGCCAGCAGACCGATGAAAAGGCCGACCACTCGAAACCGAATAACCTTTACGAGCCGGTTGGCGGCGACCCCGGCGCGCACGGGCGGTTCGATGCCCGCGCCCATCCACACAGCCCGCAACTTTGGACCGACATGCATCGCAACTGGATCGCCGGCGGACTAGCTGCGGCGGCAGTGGCATTGTTAGGCGCGTGGTGCGCGAGGCGAGACGATTAAATCACGCAGGAGCGCAAAACTCTGTCATCCCGAGCGGAGTGCAGCGAAGCGGAACGCAGTCGAGGGATCCCGTGGCGCTGCCGTGAAGCTGTCGCGCAGAGTGATTCGATCCGCGCGGATCCTTTGAGGAAGCTCGGCGGGATCCCTCGACTGCGCTGCGCTCCGCTCGGGATGACGACGCGCTTAATTCATTCCTTCATCGAGCCGCCGCCCGGTGCGCGCGATGAAGACATCTTCGAGCGTCGGCTTCGCCAGCGTGACCGAATCAATCTCGCCCGGAAAGGCCCCCACTAGCTTCGTGATGAAGGCGGCGCCTTCCGGATGCTCGATCCGCACTTCGTCGTTCAGCACGCTCACTTCCACGCCTAACGACGCCGCAATCCGTTCGCCTAACGACGTCGCATCTTTCGTTCGCGCGCTGATCACCTCGCCGCCGATCTCCGCGCGCAGTGCGTCGGGCGTGTTGCAGGCGACAATTTTCCCCCGGTCGATGATCGCGACGCGGTCGCAGCGTTCCGCTTCTTCCATCAGGTGCGTCGTGAGTAACACCGTCACGCCCTGCTGGTCGCGGAGCCGATAGAGCGTCTGCCAAAGATCGATCCGCGCGCCCGGATCGAGTCCGGTCGACGGCTCGTCGAGCAATAAAAGCTCGGGACGATGGAGCAAGCTTTTCGCGATCTCGACCCGGCGCTGCAACCCGCCGGAGAGCGTTTCGACGAGGTCGTTCGCGCGGTCGCGGAGATTAAACTCGAGCAGTAAATGATCGATTCGCTCGCGGAGCGTAGCGCCGGCGATTCCGTAGAGCCGACCCTGGTGCGCGAGGTTTTCGCGGACCTTCAGTTTCTTATCGAGGCTCGGCGCCTGGAAGACGACGCCGATCCTCCGCCGGAGCGCGCCGGCCTCGTGGAGCAGATCGAGCCCGAGGATTTCAGCAGAGCCACTCGTCGGCCTAACGAGGGTGGAAAGAATCCGGAAGAGGGTCGTCTTCCCGCCGCCGTTCGGCCCGAGCAACCCGAAGATCGCGCGCGGCGCGACCGTGAGCGAAACGCGATCGAGCGCGACGCGTTCGCCGTAGCGATGCGTCAGTTCATGCGTGCGAAGCGCGGGCGCGATCTCGAGGGCCGGCATGGTGCGCGCACCATACCGCGAACTCCCGCCTTTTCGAAAACGGCCGGGCTAGGGCGTGTTAACACTAATTGACGTTTATTCGGATTGCCGATAGAGGGTGGTGATGGAAATCACCGAAGAGCAATATCGCAGGATCGAAGACTGTTTGCCGCGGCAGCGCGGGAACGTCAGCCTCACGAATCTGGAAG
>JBBSUP010000024.1:0-32923 GCA_038234295.1 Chthoniobacterales bacterium | reverse complement strand
GTCTTGATGTAGTAAACGTTGTCGATCTGATCCATGAAAAGGCTCTTCGCTTTCACGATGATCGCGATCGCCTGGAGGGCGGTGACATCTTCGAGCCGCATCGTGACGGTGCCGGCAACGGCTTCGCTCACGACGACGTTGATTTTCGCCTGGCGCGCGAGCAGACGCAGAACCTGGCCGACATCGTCGCCTTGGAATTCACGCACGCCGACGCCGCCGTTCTCCGTGACGGAATTTGTCGGCACGAGCGAGGTGGCATTGGCCGGGGTCGGACGAGCCTCCGCCGCGCCGTTGACCGGCGTCGGCGCGATTTGCGCGCCGGCGGGAGCGCCTGCGGGCACGCCAACTGGAGCGCCGACTTTCGCGCCAACCGGTGCTGTGCCGGGCGCCGTCGTAGAATCTGTGATAGTCGGATTGGCGGTGGTCTGCGTCGACTGGACTAACGTCATCGGCGCGAGATCGGAGCTTGGGGTGGTTTCCGCGACGAGCACGGCGCCGCCGGTGTCGGCTTGCGCTCGAGATTGCGGGAGGGCGCGCGCCTCCTGCCCGATCGCGGCCGAAGCCAGGATGACGACGGCCGTGCACCCAGCGAAGAATAGTTTTGTGGAAGCGGACATAAGCAAGGGTTGTTAAGGACTGCTGGAACCCCTAAAAGCAGGAACCAGACCAGCCCCGGCGACGGGCCGAAAACTTTCTCCGACACTGGAGAAAACCCGCTTCGCGACCTCGTTAGGCGGCGCGCGCGGCGGCGAGAAAGGCGCGCATTTTCCCGTGGTCCTTGCGCCCGGGCGCGGCCTCGATTCCGCTCGTGACATCGACGCCGTACGGCCGCACTTCGGCGATCGCCTGCGCCACGTTCTCGGGCGTGAGGCCGCCCGCGAGGATAAACCGCAACGCGCGTTCGCGCTCCACCAGAGCGCGCGCGATCGGCCAGGGAAACGAACTGCCGGTACCGCCGAAGCCGCGCTCGTTTTGCGCGTCGAGCACCAGTATGCGCGTGGCGAAATTAGCGACATCAACGAGCGCGCCGCTTGCGTTTACCGGGATCGCTTTGCCGAATCGCACTCCCGCCGCCGCGAGTACAGCGCAGAATTCCGGCGTCTCGCTGCCGTGCAATTGCAAGCCGTCGATGAAGGGCAGCTTGGCAATGGCAAGTGCCTCAGACATCAAGGGATCCACCAGCACCGCGACTCGCCGGGCCGTCGCCGGCACCTCGCGAAGCCAACCCGCCGCCGCGCTGCGATCGAGATAGCGTTTGCTCCCGGGGTAAAAGTTAAATCCGAGCGCGTCAGCTCCGGCCGCGATCGCCGCCGCGGTGTCGGCGGCATTCGTTAGGCCGCAGATTTTTACCTGCATGGCCGCGTTAGGCGGCATCCGCAAAGCCCAGGATCGGCTTGTTGAAATCCGCCACCGGCATTTGCCTAACGAGTCGCACGACTCCGTCCTGCCACTTGCGGCTGATCTCCTGAAGATACGGATCGTCCTGCTCGAGACGCGTCCGCATCTTGACCTGGAGCGTGTCGGTCTTGTAACAAAGGATGTCGATCGGCGGCCCGACCGCGACGTTGCTCTTCATCGTCGCGTCCATCGAGATGATCCCAAATTTCATCGCGTCCATCAGCGTGCTCTCGTAGCTGAAGCCGCGGTCGAGAATCGGCTTCCCATATTTCGACTCCCCAATCTGGAGAAACGGACAATCCTCGCCCGCGCGGATGCTGTTCCCCTGCGGATAAATCAGGTGCACTTCCGGCGCGAACCCCGCGATCTGCCCGCCGACGATGAGGTGGATGTTGAAATTAAAACCATCACCTTCGAGCGCCGCACGATCGCGTTTCTCGACCTCGCGCACCTTCGAACCGACGTAGCGCACGGTCTCATACATGGTCTCGCGATTGAACAGATGTTTGCGCGCCGGATGGCTTTCGTTCAGGTGCAGGTCATCGTCGATCAATGCGAGCGTTGCCTGGGTGAGGGATAAATTCCCCGAGCTCATGATGCAGATGACGCGCTCGCCTGGCTTCTCGAAGACGCGCATTTTCGTGCGGACGCCGACGTTATCCATTCCCGCGCTCGTCCGGGAGTCGGAGAGAAAAACCGCGCCTTTGCGGCAGAGCATTCCGAGGCAGTAGGTCATGGTTCGCCGGGGTTGCTGCTGCCGACGACGCGGCCTTTGACCCGGCGCAAATGAGCCGGGTGATGCGAAATCGGATGAACCTGCCCGTCGCTCCCCCGGAAAAATGCGCTCAAGACCCAACTCACGAGACTGATCAAAATCGCGCCCCAAAAAGCGCTGCCGAAACTATCGACGTGAAAGCCGTGCACGAGATCTTTCACGAGGAGGAGCATTAGCCCATTCACGACGAAGATAAAAAGCCCGAGCGTGAGCACGATTAACGGGGCCATGAGCAGGAGCAGGATCGGTCGCAGGAAGGCGTTCAGGATTCCCAGGAGCAAAGCCGCGCCCACGAGCGAGCCGATGCTGTCGTAGCGGATGCCGCCGATCACTCCTGCGGCGACCATCACCGCGATCGTCGTGATCGCCCAGCGAAATAGAAAGTGCCTCATCGTTAGGTGGAATTCTGAGGTAGCCGCTTTCGTGCCGTTTCCGCTTGCGAACGCGTGCTCTTGCGGTAAAGGCTTGGCCCAGCAAAAAGCAAAAGTAAATGGCGAACAGTTCAAAAAAATCCAAGGAAGCAGTAATGGGCGAAGGCGAAAACGCGGGCGCAGTGAACGACGGGCAGAGCGCTCGCCAGCCGGGCGTTGCCGAAAGTTCCCCGACCGCCGCCGCACCGAAAACTGCCTCCAAAAAGACCCGCAAACCCGCCGCCGGCCCGGCCGCTAAAAAGACCGCAGCCGCCGCAAAACCACGCAAAGCTTCCTCCCGCAAAAAAGCTTCTCCCGCGGAGGCCATCTCTGATGAGGACATCCGTCTGCGGGCTTACTTCATCGCGGAACAGCGCGCGCAACATGGCGGCACGGGTGATTCTTCGAGCGATTGGCTCGAAGCGCGACGTCAGCTTTTGGCGGAAGCAGCCGGTCAGGGTTGAACGGCGCGCACGGTCGTTAGGCGACCGTTTCCAGCTCGGGAAAGCAGACTTTCACTTTCTCGAGCAGGCGATTAATCGTAAACGGCTTCGCCAGGAAGCCGCGGACGCGCGCTTCTTTCAGGAGCTCCTGCGCACGTTCATCCGCGCCCTGGCCGGAGACGAGCAGAAGCGGCGGGACCGTGCGCGCCGGCTGCGTGTTCTCGTAAACTTTCGAGATGAGATCGAAGAGCAGCGTGCCGTCGATCATCGGCATCGAGAAATCGAAAATCATCAGGTCGTATTGCTTCTTTAAGGCGAGCTCGAAGCCGTATTCAGGCTTCGGCGAAGTGTCGACCTCCCATTGCAGGAAACTTTGCAAAGCATCGCGAATGATCCGCAGAATCGCGGCATCGTCGTCCACCACCAGCACCCGTTTTATTCCTGCCTCAGCCATTTCGAAGGCTTGCGAAAAATTGCGGCCCCATTCAAGCTTTAGTTCGCTTACCAGAACGAAAATTTGATGCCTTCACCCACTGAAGATTTGATCGAGGCGCTGCGCCAGCGCCGCGCGCTGATCGCCGACGAAGAGAGCCGGCGCGATTCGGAGCCACACCTGGCGCGGCTCCAGGCAATCTCAGAGAGAATTACCACGCTCCAGGAAACGTTACCTACGCCGATCGATCCGCAGCTGATGCATTTCCTTGCCCGCTGTAGCTACGACAAAGCCCTCGCCTTCCTGGAAGCGCTGTAGACGCCTCCCTCTGGGAGGCGCGGGTGTCGGGTGCAGCTGTTTCTCTGCGGCCGAAACCGCACTCGCGCTTCGCAGAGCGAAAGCGTCTACAGCAGAAAGCGTAGAGCAGGTCGCGCCTAACGAGAGTAGAGCTCGACGATTAACTGCTCGTTGACCATCGGCTGCATCTCTTCGCGGGACGGGATGTGCGCCACTTTGCCGGTGAGCGCATCGCGGTCCACCGTGAGCCAATCCGGCACCGGCGCGATCTGGGTGAGCTCCATATTGCGCAGCGCGAGTTGACGCGACTTCGGCTGGTTGCGCACGGTGATCTCATCGCCGGCTTTCACGTTGAACGAAGAGATGTTCACCTTGCGGCCATTCACTTCGACGTGGCCGTGTGAGACCAATTGCCGCGCAGCGCTCCGCGTATTCGCGAGGCCGAGACGGAAAACAACGTTGTCGAGACGGGTCTCGAGAAGCTGGAGGAGGATCTCACCGGTGACACCACGCTTCTGAAGCGCGGATTCGAAAATCCGGCGGAACTGTTTTTCCATCAGACCGTATTGGAAACGGAGCTTCTGCTTTTCACCGAGCGCGATCGCGTAATCGGACTGTTTGCGACGCGAACCCTTCGGGCCGTGCATGCCCGGCGGGTAGTTTTTGCGTTCGAGAGATTTCGAGGGTCCGAAAAGAGGCACGCCGTAACGACGCGCGATTTTGGTTTTGGGTCCGGTGTATCTGGCCATGGAAAAAGTTCGTTTAGTTTCGGTGAAGCGACTTGCGCCTGCACTTTAACTTACACTTGCACTCCGGGAAGCGGTGCAAGTGTAAGTTAAAGTGCAGGTGCAAGTCATGAGTGATCAGACGCGGCGCGGTTTCGGCGGGCGGCAACCGTTGTGCGGCACCGGCGTCACGTCGCGGATGATGGTAAGATCGAGGCCGATCGCCTGGAGCGCGCGGACGGCGGATTCACGGCCAGCGCCCGGCCCACGGACGAGAACTTCAACTTCCTTGAGACCGTGTCCCATCGCCTGGCGCGATGCATCCTGCGCCACCATCTGGGCGGCGTAAGCGGTGCTTTTGCGCGAGCCTTTGAAGCCTACTTTGCCCGCGCTCGACCAGCCGATCACGTTCCCCTGAAGGTCGGTGATGGTGACGATCGTGTTGTTAAAAGTGGAGAGCACGTGGGCAAAACCGGAGTGGATATTCTTGCTGCCCTTCGCCTTGATGATCTTCGGGCGCTCGACGTCGTTCGGATCCAGCGAGAGATTTTCCTTCGGCGCCTCTGCAGCCGGAGCGTCGGCTTTTTTCGATTTCTTGGAAGCTTTCGGCTTGGCTTCTTTCTTCGCGGGGGTGGCGGCAGCAGCTTCGCCGGTCGGAGCGGCAGGCGTTTCACCGGTCCCAACGGTCGGTGATTCACCGGTCGAAACGGGAGGGACGTCGAGCGTGGCAGCGGCAGGTGCTTCAGCGCTCGGCGCGGCGGCCGCGGGCTCGGAGGTCACGGCAGGAATTGCCTCCGCGGTGGTTTCGTTAGGCGCCGACTCGGCCGGAGCCGGCGTCTCTTCGGGGGTCTGGTTTTCGGAATCTTCAGCCATTGTCTCTGTTCGTTAGGTTAAACTTTCCCAGCCTTCGCATCCTTGTTCCGGATGACGCCGACGGTCTTGCGCGGACCTTTCCGGGTGCGGGCGTTGGTCGAGGTGCGCTGACCGCGCACGGGTAATCCGCGGCGGTGGCGAATGCCGCGATAGCAATTGATCGCCTGGAGCCGCTTCAAGTTGCTCTGCACTTCGCGACGAAGATCGCCTTCGATCGGCAGTTTGTTATTCGTAATCGTCTGGATGATTTCGTTGATCTGCTGCGGGGTGAGGTCTTTCGCGCGCAGGTTCGGATCGATATTGGTCTGCTCGAGCACACGCCGGGCGGTGCTCGGACCGACGCCGTAGATGTAAGTCAACGACGCTTCGATGCGTTTGTCGGCGGGAATTTCTACTCCTAAAAGTCTGGGCATAACGAATCTCCGATTTAACCCTGGCGCTGTTTGTGGCGGGGGTTTTTGCTGCAGATCACGCGCACAACATTCTTGCGCTTCACGATTCTGCATCCTTCACAAAGTCTTTTAACTGATGGTCGCACTTTCATAATTCACGAGACGAAAAACGCGGAGCTCTATTCTCCGCGCTACCGATGACGAAATGTTATTCGCCCCTTCGACAAATCGTAGGGGGAAACTTCTAGCATAACTTTGTCGCCGGGCAAGATGCGAATGAAGTGCATGCGCATTTTTCCCGAGGTATGCGCGAGGACGCGATGCCCGTTGGGCAGTTCCACCCGGAACATCGAATTCGGCAGCAGCTCGACCACTTCGCCTTCTACCTCAATTGCGTCTTTGCGCGCCATGTCAGGATCTCCGGCTTTTCCTTCGTGATCAAAACCGTATGCTCAAAATGTGCCGAGGGCAGTCCGTCGGCGGTGCAAACTGTCCAGCCATCCTCCATCAGCCGCACCGCGGAACCGCCGAGGTTCACCATCGGTTCGATCGCCAGCGTCATCCCGGCTTTCAGGCGCGGGCCACTCCCGCGCTTGCCGTAGTTCGGCACCTGCGGCTCCTCGTGGAGTTTGCGGCCGACGCCGTGCCCGACGAACTCGCGCACGACGGAAAAATTGTGCCGGCGCGCTTCTTCCTCGATCGAAGCGCAAATATCGCCGAGCCGCGCGTCGGCGTGGGCGTGACTGATCGCCATCTGCAACGCCGTCTCGGTGACGCTGAGTAACTTCTCCACGCGCTCGTCGATCATGCCGACGGGAATGGTGGATGCGGTATCGCCGACCCAGCCATCTTGAATGACGCCGATGTCGAGCTTCACGATGTCGCCGTATTGAATCCGGCGCTGGTTGCCAATGCCATGAACGATCTCGTCGTTTAGCGAAATGCAGATGTTGCCCGGGAAAACGCGATGGCCGAGGCGGTAGCCAAGGAAAGCACTCTTCACCCCGGCTTCCTGCATGAGATCAGCCGCCGCCTGGTCGATTTCTTTCGTCGAAATACCCGGGCGAATAAGCTCGCTGACCCGCTCGAGAATGTCGCTCGCGGTCCGGCAAGCGAGCCGCATCTTGTCGATCTCCCGCGCCGACTTGATCGGAATCATTGCCCGCGTTCTTCGATCAGCGCACTAATCTCCGCGAAGACTGCGTCCCGCTCGCGATTGCCATCGATGCGGTGAAGCGCGTCGTTCTTTTCGTAGAAGGAAAGGAGCGGCTCGGTTTTCGAGCGATACTCGGCGAGACGTGTTTGGAGCACGGAAGCATCGTCGTCCTCGCGGCGAATGAGCGGCCCGTCGCAATAGGGACACACCGGTCGCTGCGCAAAACTCGCGCTGCCAAGACTAGTCGTGAAGCCGCAACGGCGGCATTGCAGCCGGCTCGCAATGCGGTCGCGCACCGTCTTTTCCGAGACTTCGAGCCAGAGCGCGAGGTCGAGCGAGGTTTGGTTTTTCTGTAGAATTTCGTTGAGCCGTTCGGCCTGCGTGACCGTGCGCGGGAAGCCGTCGAAGACGAAACCTTCCTGGCCGTGGAGATCGAGCCAATCGCCGATCAACTTTACGATGATGTCGTCCGGCACGAGGCCGCCATGTTTCGCGATCTCGTTCGCTTCCAAACCGAGCGGCGTTTCGAGATCACGCTCGCGGCGCAGGATCGTGCCCGGCGACGTTACTGAAATAGCAAAGTGCCGCGTGATCATCTCCGCCTGAGTTCCTTTGCCGGAACCGGGCGCGCCGAGAAGGACGATGCGACTTTTCACCGGGCGCCGTAGAGGAAAATTGCCACTCCGCCGATCACCAACACGGCGATCCCGACATAAAGCCACATCAGCGTCCCCTGCTCCGCCGCTTCGCCACGCGCCCCGCCGCGATCGAACGCACGTCCGCGGATCCGACCCTTGCGCAGGAAGCCATCGTAATGGCGCTGAATCAGGTGCGTCTCCACCTGGCGCATCGTGTCGAGCATCACCCCGACGATGATGAGCAGACTGGTGCCGCCGAAAAATTGCGCCGTAATCACCGGCACGTGTAGCCCCTGGCTGAGCAGACTGGGCAGAATCGCGATCGCAGTGAGGAAAATCGCGCCCGCAAAAGTAAGCCGCGTCATCGTGAAATCGAGGAAGTCGGCGGTCGGTTTGCCAGGGCGCACGCCCGGAATATAACCGCCGTATTTCTTCAGGTCATCCGCGATTTGCGAAGGCTGAAATTGTGTCGCCACCCAGAAATAACTGAAGAAGAAGATCATCGCCGCGAGCACGACGTAATGCATCCAGCCGCTCGAGAGGTTATCCGCGATCATCTTCGCGGTGCGGCTATTTTTGAAAGCGAGACCGACGATCGTAGTCGGGAAAAGCAGCAGCGCCCAGGCGAAAATGATCGGCATCACGCCGGCGTAGTTCACCTTCAACGGCATGTATTGCGTCTGGCCGCCGTACATCTTCCGGCCCACGACGCGCTTCGCGTACTGCACGGTAATCTTGCGCACACCCTGGGTGACCGCGATGACCGCCGCGATGACGATGAAGAGAAACGCGACCATTAGAACGAGGATCGCCGGATTAACCTGACTCCCTCCGTTCGCCGCGGAGGGCACGAAAGTTTTCCAAGCCTGCGCCAGCGCTGCAGGCAGACGCGCGACAATGCCGATCGTGATGATGAGCGAGATGCCGTTGCCGATGCCGCGATCGGTAATTTGATCGCCCAGCCACATCAGGAAGAGCGTGCCTGAGGTCAACGTGAGCACGGTGATGATGCGGAACGAGATCCCGAGATTATCGACCAGCGGGATGCCGAGCCGAGCCGTCGTCTCGGTAATGCCGGGGAGCATCGTGTGATACGACTCCGGATGTTGGAACGAAACCGCGAGCAGGTAAGCCTGGAACACACAGAGCACCACGGTCGCGTAGCGCGTGTATTGCATGATCTTCTGCCGGCCGCCGTCCTCGCGTGACATGCGGCTGAGCGACGGGATGACCGCCGTGAGCAGTTGCAGCATAATCGACGCGCTGATGTACGGCATGATACCTAACGAGAAGACGGCGCAGTTCTCGAGCGCACCGCCGCTGAAAAGATTAAAGAGCGCCGCAACGCCGCCGCCTGCGCTTTGCGAGGAGGTGCGGAACCAATCCTGCAGCACCGCCGGATTGACGCCCGGTGTCGTGATCGCAGCGCCGAGGCGCACCACCACGATGACCGCGAGGGTAAACAAAATCCGCCGGCGTAGTTCCGGGATTTTGACTGAGTTTATGAAAGCCGAAACCATCCGCTAATCCGCCTTGGAAGCTCCGGCTACTTTGCCGACTTTTTCTTCTTCTTCGCCGCCGTCTTCTTCGCGGCCGGCTTTGTCGAAGTTTCGCTCTCTGCAGCCGGCGCCGGATGACGTTCGCCGAAAGCAGCGCGCGGCTCCTTCAAGTTCACTGTTCCACCGGCTTTCTCGATTTTCGCCCGGGCGGAGTCACTCACCTTATCGGCCTCGATCGTGAGACTACGGTCCAATTCGCCGCGCGCGAGAATCTTCAGACCCGCAACTTTCCCGCGAACGAGTTTCGATTCGCGGAGCATCTGCTCATTGATCGAGGTGCCAGCTTCAAACTGATTGAGATCGTCAAGATTGACGACCGCCCAAGTCTTATGGAAACGCGCGTTGTTAAAACCACGCTTCGGCAAACGCCGAATGAGCGGCATCTGGCCGCCTTCGAATCCGAGACGAATGCTGCCGCCGGAACGCGCTTTCTGACCTTTGTGGCCCTTGCCGCTGGTCTTGCCGTGGCCGGAACTCTCACCGATGCCGAGTCGCTTCGTGCGATGCTTCGCACCGGGACGCGGACGTAAATTGTTTAACCGCATCATGACTGCGCGGCCTCCCCACCATTGTTATGGTTGGTCACTTTAATCCCACGGGTCTTCATGATCTCTTCGCGACCGCGCAGCGCGCGCAACGCTTCGATCGTAGCCTTGACCACGTTCGCGTGATTATTCGAGCCTAACGACTTCGCGAGGACATCGCGAATGCCCACGGCCTCCACGACCGCCCGCACGCCGCCCCCGGCGATGACGCCGGTTCCCGGAGAAGCCGGGCGGAGCATGACGCGACCGCCACCGAATTCGCCGATCACTTCGTGCGGAATGGTGTTACCGCGCAGCGACATTTTTTCCATCGACTTGCGCGCAGCCTCGGAAGCTTTACGAATCGCTTCCGCGACTTCGTTCGCCTTGCCGAATCCACAACCGACTTTGCCGTCGTGATCACCCGCGACGATGAGCGCGCTAAAGCTGAAACGGCGTCCGCCTTTTACGACCTTCGCGCAACGATTGATGAAGACGACCTTCTCGGTCGTGTCTCCTCTTGCCGGAGGCGTCCGGTCCGTGGTGCGCGAGTCGCTTCGTCTGCCTTGGTTGCCTGCGTATGCCATATTAAAGTTTTAATCCGCCTTCGCGCGCCGCGTCGGCCAGCGCTTTCACTTTGCCGTGGTAGAGAAAGCCACCACGATCAAAAACTGCCTTATCGATATTCTGCGCGAGCAAACGCTCGGCGATCAGCTTGCCAACTTTTTCCGCGGTCGCACGGTTCGCGGCGCCCTTCCCGTTAAGTTCCTTTTCGGTGGTCGTCGCGGAAACCAAGGTCCGTCCCGCGTCATCATCGATGACCTGGGCATAGACATGCTTGCCCGAAAAATAAACGGCGAGACGCGGACGTTCGGCCGTGCCGGAGACTTTCCGCCGGATGCGGTTGTGGATGCGCCCGCGAATGATTTTACGATTGATCGTAGCCATGACTATTGGACCGTCTTGCCTTCCTTACGGCGAACCTTCTCGCCCGCGTAACGAACGCCTTTGCCTTTATAAGGCTCCGGCGGGTAGTACGCGCGAATATCCGCGGCAACTTGGCCGACGGTTTTCTTATCGACGCCTTGGATGGAAATTTTCGTGTTATCGGTGACCACGATCTTAATGTCTTTCGGGATCGAGAAGAGCACAGGATGAGAGAAACCGAGACTGAGGTTTAAGTTCTCACCCTGAACAGCCGCTTTAAAACCGACGCCTTCGATCTCAAGGTTACGAGTGAAGCCTTCGCTTACGCCGACGACCATGTTGTTGACCAACGCGCGCGAAAGACCGTGCAGCGCCTTCAAGCTCCGGGTCTCAGCGTTACGGACAAAAGACACCTGATTGTCCGCGATGCTCGCCTTGATGCCTTTCGGCAAAGTCCAGTCGAGTTTCCCCTTCGGACCTTCGACCGCGACCTTGCCGTCGTTGTCGATGTCCACTTTGACTTTGTCGGGAATGCCGACGGCCTTATTTCCAATTCGTGACATAACTCGTGAGCTACCAGACGAAAGCCAGTAACTCGCCTCCTACTTTTTGTTTCTTCGCCTCGCGGCCGGACATCACTCCGCGCGAGGTGGATAAAATGGCGGTGCCCATCCCGCCGAGCACGCGCGGGATTTCATCGGCGGCCACGTAGCGGCGGAGACCGGGGCGGCTGACGCGTTTCAAGCCGGTGATCGCGCTGGAACGATTCGCAATTTTATTGGTGATTTTGATCCGCGGATGGGCCGCGGTCGTATCGAGAGAAAAATCGGTGATGTAGCCTTCCTCTTTCAGAATCCGAACGACTTCGTTCTTGATCTTCGAGAAGGGGACAAACATCTCCAGCTTCTGGACGCTGTTCGCGTTGCGGACGCGAGTCAGGAGATCGGCGATAGGGTCAGTGACGGTACTCATGTTCGTTAGGCTGCGGCGGTCGTGACGGGTTTCTTGACCCGGTCGCTAAAGGGCATTCCCATTTCGCTCAGGAGCGATTTGGCCTCTTCATTGGTGCGCGCGGTGGTCACAATCGTAACATCAAAACCGATGTTGCGCTTGATTTTGTCGAGCTCCACCTCCGGGAAAATCGATTGATCGGAAACACCCATGGTGTAGTTGCCGTTTCCATCGAAACCCTTCGGGGAAACCCCGCGAAAGTCGCGAATGCGCGGAAGCGCGGTCTTGATCAGGCGCTCCATGAACTCATACATGCGCTCGCCACGAAGAGTGACCTTCGCGCCGATCGCCTGCTCTTTGCGCAGTTTGAAATTCGAGATGCTCTTCTTCGCGCGGGTCTCGGCCGGTTTCTGCCCGGAGATGAGCGCGAGCTCATTCTTGGCGTCTTCGAGCGCCTGTTTCACGTCCGATTGCGAGCCGACTGAAGTGTTGATCACAACCTTCTCAAGCTTCGGAATCTGGTGAAGATTTTTGTAGCCTTGTTGCTCCCGCAAAGCCGGGATCACGCGCTCCTTGTAGTCGCGGTAAAATTCGTTTTGCATGTTTCTAAAAGTTGACTGTCATCCTGTGCGAAGCGCAGCGGAGTCGAAGGATCCCGTCGGGCTTTCCTTAAGCTTTCGCCGTTTTCGTTCGAGAGCTTTCCAGCGACTCCACGGGATCCCTCGACTACGCCTCCGGCTTCGCTCGGGATGACTATTTCTTCTTCTCTTTGGTTGCCTTCTCCTTCGTAGCCTTTTTCTTCGGCGCCTTTTTCTCCGACTTCTCGACCACCTTCACATTCGAGATGTGAATCGGGCCTTCGCGCTCCGCGATCGAACCCTGCGGGTTGTCCTGCGATTTGCGCATGTGTTTTTTGATTAACCGCACGCCCTCAACGAGCACACGGTTCTTCTTCGACATCACTTCCAGCACCTTGCCGGAGGAACCGCGAAAGTTGCCCGCGATCACTTCGACCTGGTCGCCTTTTTTCACATGGTGCTTGATCCGATTCATAACACTTCGGGCGCCAAGGAAACGATCTTCATGAAATTGCGCTCGCGGAGTTCGCGGGCGACGGGGCCGAAAATACGGGTGCCGCGCGGGTTGAGATCCTTGTCGATGATCACAATTGCGTTGTTATCGAAGCGCAGGAGCGAACCGTCGTCGCGCTTGATCGGGTGCTTCGTGCGCACGAGGACGGCGCGGACAACATCGCCCTTTTTCACCGCACCGGTCGGGCTCGCTTCTTTCACGTTCGCCGTGATCACGTCGCCGATGCCGGCACATTTCGCGCCGCCTTTGCCGATGACGCCGATCATCGTCGCCATGCGGGCGCCGCTGTTGTCGGCCACATCCAATCTGGAACGGAGATAAACCATAAAAAATCCTAACTACTTTTGGACGACTTCGACCAGGCGCCAGCGCTTGAGCTTGCTCAACGGACGCGTCTCCATGATGCGGACGGTGTCGCCCGCCTTGGCTTTACCTTCTTCGTCGTGCGCGTAAAACTTCTTCTTCTGCTTCACGATCTTGCCGAATTTCGGGTGCGGCACGCGCGTCACGGTCGTGACCACGATCGTTTTGTGCATGCCGCTCGAGACCACTTCGCCGACCCGGGTTTTCCGGGATCCGCGCGTGCTCGGCGTTTCCTGAGTTGTCGCTTCGTCCATGATAAATTTACTTCTTCGCGGCGGTCTGCTGGTTGTTGCGGGTGGTCAGCACGGTCTCGATCCGCGCGACTTCGCGACGGAGCAGACGAAGCCGGCTCGGCTGTTCGAGCTGACCGCTTTGCTGCTGCAAACGGAGGTGCAGACTTTCCTGGCGCAAATCGCGCTTCTTCGTGAGGAGCTCATCCGAGCTCATTTCCTGAATTTCTTTGAATTTCATGGCGTCGTTAGGCGTTAGGCGGCGACGTGGTGACGGGTGAGGAACTTCGTCCGAACCGGCAGCTTATCGGCGGCGAGCCGAAGCGATTCGCGGGCAACCGATTCCGGGATACCGTCGAGCTCGAACAAAATGTTCCCCGGGCGCACGGTCGCGACCCAGTATTCCGGCTGGCCTTTACCCTTACCCATGCGGGTTTCCGGCGGACGACCCGTGACCGATTTGTCCGGGAAAATTCGGATCCAGAGTTTGCCTTTGCGTTTCATGTTGCGGGTTAAGGCGACACGGGCGGCTTCGATCTGTGTGTTGGTGATCCAAGCGCGTTCGAGCGTTTGCAGACCAAATTCACCGAAATCGATGCGGAGATTGCGTGAAGCCATGCCCTTGCGGCTTCCCCGCTGGGTCTTGCGATACTTCACTCTCTTGGGCATTAAGGGCATGTCTTTTTCTCCTTCTTAATTTCTTGGATACCTACACTCGTTAGGCGGCAGCCGGCTCGGGCGCAGCGGCCGGTGTGGCAACGGGGGCTTCTTCTTTCTTACAAATCCAGCACTTCACCCCGATTTTACCATAAACCGTGTTCGCTTCGGCGAAGCCGTAGTCGATCGGCGTGCGCAACGTGTGCAGCGGCACTTTGCCTTCGCGATACCATTCCGAGCGGGAAATTTCCGCGCCATTAAGACGGCCGGAACTGCGGAGACGAATCCCCTGCGCTCCGAAATCCATCGCGATCTGGACGGCTTTTTTCATCGCGCGGCGATAAGCGATACGGCGCTCGATCTGAAGCGCGACATTTTCGGCCACGAGCTGGGCGTCGAGCTCAGGGGTCTTAATTTCCTGGATGTCGATTTTGATCTGCTTGCCCGCCGCCATCTTCGAGATCTCTTCGGTCATCTTCTCGATCTCGGCGCCTTTGCGTCCGATGACGATGCCGGGGCGCGCGGTGTGAATAGTGACGCGAATGCTGTTCCAGGCGCGCTCGATAATGATCTTCGCGACCGCGGCGAACTGCAGCTTCTTCTTCACGTAGTTGCGAATCTTGATGTCGCTGTGCAAAAACCCGGGCATCTCTTGCGGCGACGCATACCAGCGCGAACGCCAGTCGCGGTTCACCGCGAGACGGAAACCAATTGGATTAACTTTCTGGCCCATATTTTAGCTTTCTGAATTCTCTGCGCTCACTTCAGGAGTCGGGGCGGTTTCCGCGGCGGGCGCTTCTTTCGGCGCGGTCTTCGCCGCGGTCGTGCGCGGCACTTTCTTGGCGGCACCCTTTTTCTTCGAAGTCGGCTTCTTCTCGCGGCGTTTGATTTCGATCTCGTCCGTCAAAACAATCCGGATGTGGCTGCTGCGTTTACGAATGGTGCTACCGCTGCCGCGGGCGCGCGTCATCATGCGCTTCATCGTCGGGCCTTCGCCCACGGTCGCTTCTTTCACGACCAAACCGTCGACGCGGAGATTGTTGTTGTTCTCCGCATTCGCGATCGCGCTTTTCAGCGTTTTGCCGATCATGAGCGCGGCCTTTTTCGGGCTGAACGCGACGAGGTCGAGCGCTGCCGAAACCGGCAGCCCTTGAATGGCACGAGTGACTTCGCGCGCTTTGAACGCCGAAATCTTCGCGTAACGATATGTCGAGGTAACTTGCATTTAATTCTGGCTCACATCGGGCCGCGCATCCACCTGGAGGCGATCGCCCACTTTTATCCTGTCTCTCTCCGAATCCATTTCCTGCACGACGGCGCCGCTGATTCTCTCGCGGACGTCGACGACACGGAGGGTGGCGATGTTACGCCCACTCCGCATCACACGCAACGGCATGCCGATTTTTACTCCCTGCTGCGCCCCGAGATTTCCCACCACGAGCGACCATTCCTCTTTCACACTGAGGACTTTTCCGTCCATCAGGTCGGGAACATCCGCCTCGTTAGGCAAGGTTGCGTCCTTCCGGCCGACAAGGCGACTGGTCGCGCGTAATTGCGCTTCCACATCCCCCCTTGCCTCGGCGTCGACGTTCGTCGTCGTCTTGACATACCGCAGAACGGTTTCGGTTAACTGCAGGAGCTGCTCGCGGTAGGCGACCTTTTCTTTCTGCAAAATTTGCAGGTCACTCACCGCCTTCAAGAGGCGCTGCTCGAGCTTGGCGCGATCTTTGTTCGCGGACTCCACGCCGAGCGCGTCCATGCGCAATTGCAGGTCGGCGTATTTGCGCCGGAACAACTCCGCCTCCGCGTTCGAGACGACCAGACTGTCCGTCATGGTCTTCACGGTTTCGCGGTCGAGCGAGAGCTGTTTGCGCAGAAGATCATTCTGCGACAGCAACGTGTCGGCGGTCACTTTCGCTTCCGCTGCTTCTAGATTGGATTCTGACAAAGAACTGTTTTCCGCGATCGCGTTTAATGGCGCGACCGCGCTCCCTACTGCTAACAAGATCACCAAGTGCGAACCGCGTGACGCCTTCGTTAGGCGCACCTGTTCGACAAATGGAGATCGGAAATTCACATCACTTCGTCACCTTCGCGGTGTGCGACCCGTGCTTCTTAAAGATCCGGGTAGGCGAAAACTCGCCGAGCTTGTGCCCGACCATGTTTTCCGTGACGAAGACGGACTGAAAAATTTTGCCGTTATGAACGAGGAAGGTGTGGCCCACGAAATCGGGCGTCACCATCGAGCGGCGCGACCAGGTCTTGACCGGTTTCTTCATCCCCGCGCTGTTCATCTTGTCGATCTTCTCGAGAAGATGCGGCTCTACGAAAGGTCCTTTTTTTAACGATCTGCCCATAACAAATTAGCTCTTCTTCTTTCGGTTCACGCGACGATCCTGCATGATGAAGCGATCGCTCGGCTTTTTCTTGGACCGCGTCTTAAAGCCCTTCGCGAGCTGGCCCCACGGGCTGGTGAGATGCTGGCGTCCGCCACCACCCTTTGATTTGCCCTGACCACCGCCGTTCGGGTGATCGATCGGATTCATAACCATGCCGCGCACAGTCGGGCGAATGCCCTTCCAGCGTGACCGTCCGGCTTTGCCGCTGACGACGTTCATATGATCGACGTTGCTCACCTGGCCCATCGTCGCGCAGCAGGTGTCATGGATGCGACGGATTTCGCCCGAGGGCAATTTGACCAGCGCATAACCGGCTTCGCGGTTATTTAAAGTCGCCTGCTGTCCGGCACTGCGCGCGATCTGTCCGCCGCGTCCCGGAGCCAGCTCGATATTGTGAATGCCCGCGCCGAGCGGAATCGCGCTTAAGGGCAGCGAGTTCCCAAGACCCGGAGCTGCGGCCGGACCAGACATGACCGTCGCGCCCGGTTTCAGACCGTCCGGCGCGAGGATGTAGCTCATCTCGCCATCGGCGTATTTGATCAAAGCGATGCGCGCGGTGCGATTCGGATCGTACTCGATGCCGACTACTTCCGCGGCGACGCCATGCTTGCGACGCTTGAAATCAACCTTGCGATACTTCTGTTTGTGCCCGCCGCCGATGTGACGCGAAGTAAGACGGCCGCGGTTGTTCCGTCCGCCGCTGCGCTTTTTCGCTTCGGTCAAAGACTTGTGGGGCTTTGACTTGGTCTGGGTGATTTCTTCAAACGTCGGCAGCGTCTTGAAACGCTGCGTCGGCGTGAGTGGACGATAATCTCTGATGGCCATAACTAGTTTGTCCTCCCGAGCGCAGCGAGGGATCTCGCAAGCGTGGCTTCGCTCCGGTGGTTAAGGGACGCCGCCCGTAGCTTGTGAGATCCCTCGCCATCTTCGCGGCTCGGGATGACAAGCGTTACGGCGCCACCGTTTTGTAGAACTTTCCTCATACGAGATCGATCTTGTCGCCTGCCTTCAGGGTGACGATAGCTTTCTTCCAGTGCGCCTTGCGGCCAAAATCAGCGCGGCGTTCGCGCTTTTTCTTGCCCGCGTAATTGCAGGTATTCACGGCGATGACGGTCTTCTTAAAGAGCATCTCGATCGCGTTTTTGATCTGCACTTTATTGGCGCGCGGGTTCACGCGGAACACGTACTTGTTCAGCTTCTCGCTTAGGAGCGAGGCCTTCTCGGTCAACTGCACCGTTTGAATTAAATCGTAAGCTTCGTTCATGATTGGGAGGCCGCCTTCGCGGGCGCGGTCGTTCTCTGGGCGAGCGTCGCGAGGGCGGCGTCGGTCACGATGATCTTGTCGAATGCAAGCAACTGCTCCGTGTTCACATCGGTCGCGGTCGCGAGGAGGATCGGGCGGACGTTGCGCGCGGACCGGTAAAAATTCTCATCGAACGAATCGGAGACGAGCAGCACCTTCTTCGCGTCGGTGTGACCCTTGACGAGGCTGAGGAACGACTTCGTCTTCGGTTCCGTGACGCTGAAAGAGTCGACCGTCATGACGTCGCCGGCGTTGATCCGCTCGCTCAGCGCCTTTTGGAATGCGAGCCGACGGGTCGTTTTAGAGACTTTCTTCGTGTAATCGCGCGGCTTCGGTCCGAAGACGACGCCACCCCCCCGCCAGATCGGCGAGGATTTGTAACCCGCACGAGCGCGGCCGGTGCCCTTTTGGCGCCAAGGTTTCGCGCCGGAAAGATTTACTTCGGCTTTCGTCTTCGTGTTGGCCGAACCGGAACGACGCGCGGCGCGCATCGCGACGACGACGTCATGCACGGCCTGCGTTCCGCGGCCGCCTTCAACCAGGGTAATTTTCGCCTCTTTCGCGGCGTCAGCGGTTAAAACTTTTGCACTCATAACTTGGCCTCAACTGCAGCGGCGGCGGGTTTCTTCAAGGCCGGTCGCACGACCACGTAGCTGCCATTCGCGCCGGGGACGGCGCCGCTGATTAAAATCACTTTATCTTCCTCGCGTACCTGCAGGACTTGCAGGTTCTGCACAGTCACGCGCTCGTCGCCCATATGACCGGGCATGCCCATGTTCTTAAAAATACGCCCCGGAGTGGAACGATTGCCGACCGCGCCGTTGCGTCGATGAGTCTTGGAACCGTGCGAAGCGCCTTGGCCATGGAAGTTATGTTTCTTCATCACGCCTTGGAAGCCTTTGCCCTTAGACTTGCCGACGACGTCGACCCAATCACCAGGCTGGAATTGGTTGATGGAAAGATCGATCTCGCCTTCCGGCGCGTCTTCTTCCAGACGAAACTCACGCACGAGTTTCTTCGGCTCGGAGTTCGCTTTCCCGAAGCCGCCGAGGAGCGCCTTCGTTACGCGCGATTCCTTTTGCGTGTCGAAGCCGACCTGGATGGCGGAGTAGCCGTCGTTTTCGCTCGTGAGGCGCCGCAGTAAAGTGTTATCGCCCGCGGCGATCACGGTGACCGGGCGCATCTTGCCGTTCGCATCGTAGATGCTGGTCATACCGAGTTTTTTTCCTAAAAGTCCGATGCTCATGTTCGTAGGCTTGCAAAAGGTTCCGGTGCCGCGGCACTAAATCTTGATCGTGATATCCACGCCCGCCGGCAGGTTGAGCTTCTTCAACTCGTCCACCGTTTTCGCGGTCGGCTCGATGATGTCGAGCAGGCGCTTATGGGTGCGGATTTCAAATTGGTCCATCGACTTTTTGTCGACGTGCGGAGAGCGATTGACCGTGAATTTCTCGATCAAAGTCGGAAGCGGAATTGGTCCCGCGACCCGGGCGCCGGTGCGCTTGGCCGTTTCGACGATGTCGAGGGCAGATTGGTCGAGCATCCGGTGATCGAATGCTTTCAGGCGAATGCGAATGCGTTGTGCGTCGGCCACGTTACTTAGTCTCCTTTTGGTCGAGCACGGCCGCGACGAGCTGTTGCGGCACTTGTTCGAAATGTGACGGCTCCATCGAATAACTCGAACGGCCTTTGGAAAGTGAGCGAATGGCGGTGGCGTAACCGAACATTTCGGCGAGCGGCACTTCGGCCTGCACCATCGTGAGGTTCCCCTTTACCTCAATGCTCGCGATTTTGCCGCGGCGACGATTCAAGTCACCCATAATGTCGCCCTGATATTCTTCCGGAGTCGCATTCTCGACCTTCATGATCGGCTCGAGCAGGATCGGTTTCGCTTTCTTAAAAGCATCTTTCACCGCGAAGATCGCAGCGAGTTTGAAAGCCATTTCGTTCGAGTCGACGTCGTGGTAAGAGCCATCGACGATGTCGACATTGGCATCGATCACCTGATAGCCGCCGATGACGCCGTTGATCATCGCTTCTTCGATGCCCTTCTTGCAGGCCGGGATGTATTCCTTCGGAATGTTCCCGCCGACGACCTTATTCTCCACCGTGATCCCTTTGCCGCGCTCGTTAGGTTGGACCTTGATCACGACATGGCCGTACTGACCGCGTCCGCCGGATTGCTTAATCAGCTTCCCTTCACCGTCCGCGGGCGCAGTGATGGTTTCGCGATACGCGATCTGCGGTTTGCCCGCGTTCGCGTCGACCTTGAACTCACGAAGCATGCGATCCCGAATGATCTCGAGGTGAAGCTCGCCCATGCCGGCGATGATGGTCTGGCCGGTGTCTTCGTGGGTGAAGACTTTGAAGGTCGGATCTTCCTCGGAGAGACGCTGAAGCGCGACGCCCATTTTCTCCTGGTCCTGTTTCGTCTTCGGCTCGATCGCCATCGAGATAACCGGATCGGGGAACGAAGGCGGCTCGAGCAGGATCGGATAATCCTCGTCGCAGAGCGTATCACCGGTGGTGATATTCTTAATCCCGACGATCGCTGCGATATCACCCGAGTAACAGGTGTCGATGTCTTCGCGCTTGTCGGCTTGAATTTGGATGAGCCGCGAGATGCGCTCGCGTTTGTTCGTGCGCGGATTGTAGACGTTGTCGCCCTTGCTCAACGAACCGGAGTAAACCCGGAAAAAGACGAGCTTCCCAACGAAAGGATCGCTCCAAAGTTTAAACGCGAGCGAGCAAAATTTGCCGTTGTCATCGGTCGGCGCTTCCATCTTCTCGTGCGTGTCGGGCTCCATGCCGACTGCGGGCGGAATGTCGAGCGGGCCCGGGAGATAATCGATAACAGCGTCGACCAAATACTGGACGCCTTTGTTCTTGAAGGCAGAACCACCGACAACTGGCACGAACTTGTTCGCGATCGTCTGGCGGCGGATGCCGGCCTTCAACATTTGCGGAGTGACTTCCTTCTCTTCGAGCACCGCTTCCGCGATCTCGTCATCGATATCGGAGATCTTTTCAACCAGCGTGGCGTAAGCTTTCTCCACCTGCTCTTTGTTCTCTTCCGGAACCTCGCGGACCTCGTAGATCGAGCCCATTGAATCGTCGTCGAGATAGAAAACCGCCTTGCGGTTCACGACGTCGAGCTGGCCCTTGAGATAATCTTCCTTGCCGAGCGGGATCAGAATCGGCCACGCGTTCGCGCCGAGCTTCTTATGCATGCTATCGATCGACGCATCGAAGTCCGCGCCGACACGGTCCATCTTATTAATGAAGGCGATGCGGGGAACGAGATACTTGTTCGCCTGCCGCCATACGGTCTCGGATTGCGGCTGCACCCCGGCGACCGCATCGAAAACAGCGATCGCGCCATCGAGCACCCGCAGCGAACGCTCCACCTCCGCGGTGAAATCGACGTGGCCAGGCGTGTCGATAATGTTGACGCGCATTTTCACGTCCTCATACATCTTGTAGACGCCCTCTTCCTTCTTCTGCATCCACGCGCAGGTCGTAGCCGCAGAGGTAATCGTGATCCCACGCTCGCGTTCCTGCTCCATCCAATCGGTCACGGTCGTGCCTTCGTGCACTTCGCCGATCTTATGGATCATCCCGGTGTAAAAAAGAATGCGCTCGGTCAGCGTCGTCTTGCCCGCGTCGATGTGCGCGGCGATGCCGATGTTCCGCGTTCGTTCGAGCGGGAATTTGCGGTTCGGCGAGTTCGGACTGCCCGCCTTCGGTTTATCTAGAGTAGCAGAGGCCATGACGAAAACTGGTTACCAACGGAAATGGGCGAAAGCGCGGTTGGCTTGCGCCATTTTGTGCGTGTCGTCGCGTTTCTTGATCGCGTTACCCTGACCAGCGGCGGCGTCCTTCAACTCATGCGCGAGGGCGTCGGCCATTGGCATACCACGCCGGTTGTCGGCGTAGGTCACAATCCAGCGCATCGCGAGCGAAACCTGGCGGGAAGCAGTGACTTCCATCGGAACCTGATAAGTCGCACCACCAACGCGGCGCGATTTCACTTCAAGACGCGGGCGCACATTCTCGAGCGCCTTGTTCACGACTTCGAGCGGATCAACCGCATCGGAGCCTTCGCGCGACTTATCGATCGCCGTGTAAACGATCCGCTCGGCGAGGGACTTCTTACCACGCTTCATCACGGTGGAAATCAGCCGCGCGACCGCGACGCTGCCGTAGCGCGAGTCGACTTTCTCTTCCTTCTTATAAGTTCTGCGACGACGAGACATAAATTACTTCTTCTTCTTCTTACCAGCTGCGGCAGCCGCTTCGGCGCCGGCTTTCGGACGTTTCGCGCCGTATTTGGAACGGCTGCGACGGCGACCGTCCACTCCGAGGGAATCGAGGGTGCCGCGGACGATATGATAACGCACACCCGGCAAATCTTTCACCCGGCCGCCGCGCACGAGGACGATCGAGTGTTCCTGCAAATTGTGACCTTCGCCCGGGATGTAGGCGATGATTTCCTGGCCGTTCGTCAGACGCACTTTCGCGACCTTGCGCAAGGCAGAATTCGGCTTCTTCGGCGTGCGCGTCATGACTTGCGTACAGACGCCGCGCCGCTGCGGGCAATTCTTCAGCGCCGGTGATTTCGATTTCACCGAAACCTTCTTTCGTCCCTTGCGAATAAGTTGATTAATCGTTGGCATTTTTGTGCATCAAAGTCGTCGAAACATCGAAGTTTCAGACGACAAAAAAACCGTTCAAGCCGTGTCCACTGTCCTCACGCACCTGATACGGGGAGCGCGCAATATAGGAACAAATTATTGAGCCGCAAGATTATTTTCCCCGGCAAGCGCACCAAGTGCTGCCCAGCGCTCATAAAGGCGCGCAACTGCAGCGCGCGCAGCACTTAAATCCTTTTCGAGCTTTTGCCAGTCGTCGGCATGTTTCGTGTAAAAATCCGGTGCGGCGAAGAAAGTCTCAAGGCGCGCCACCTCCTGCTCCGCGCCGAGAATCGCGGCTTCCATGCCTTCCAGCTCGCGCTCTTCTTTCCACTTCAATTTTCGCGGTTTGGCCAGAACCGTTTTTGCTTCCTTAGGCGCGGCCTCGACCGGCGCCGGGGCTTGCGCAGCGGTGGTGCGCTTCTCAAGGTAGTAGTCGTAATTCCCGACCGCATAACGCACCGTGCCCTCGCCTTCGAAAGCGAGAATCGCCGTACAGACCCGGTTCAGAAAATAACGATCGTGACTGACCACGATGACGTTGCCCTTGAACCCGACGAGCGCTTCCTCGAGCAGCCGCAGGGTCCCGAGATCGAGATCGTTTGTCGGCTCGTCGAGGATGAGGACGTTGCCGCCGCGCTTCAGAATCTTCGCGAGCAAGACCCGGCTCCGCTCGCCGCCGCTGAGCTGGTCGATCTTGGTATTGATCCGCTCCTCCGTGAAAAGAAAGCGCCGCAGGTAGCCGCGCAACGTGATGTTCTCCTCGCCGAGCCGGACGTATTCCATCCCCTCGCCTACCTCTTCCCAAACCGTCTTCGCGTCATCGAGCAGGAGGCGGTTTTGATCGACGTAATTCACTTCCGTGCGCGCGCCGATCTCGACTTCGCCGCTCGTCGGCGTGAGCTCGCCGAGCATGATCTTCAGCAGCGTCGATTTCCCGAGACCGTTCCGCCCGACGATCCCGAGGCGTTCGTTAGGCTGGAGATTGAGTGTGAGATGCTCGATCAACTTCCGGCCGCCGAGTTCCACCGAAACGTCGCGCAACTCGATGATGCGGTTCGCCAGCTTCGGCGCGGGCGGGATGATGAGATCGACGTCGAGCTCCGCCTCGGGCGCTTCCTGCGCGGCCATCTCGAAATATCGCTCCACCCGATCGACTGATTTCGTCCGGCGCGCCCGCGGCGCCTTGCGCACCCAGGCGAGCTCGCGCTTAAGGAACTTCTGGCGCTTGTGCTCCTGCATTTCCTCGACCGCCGCGCGCTCGGCGCGGGCGAGGAGGTAGTCAGTATAGTTGCCGGCGTAGCTGTAAAATTTCCCGCGCGAAAGCTCGACCACCCGCGTCGCGACGCGGTCGAGGAAGTAACGATCGTGCGTCACGAACAACGCCGTCCCGTCGTAGCGCGCGAGGAAATCTTCGAGCCATTCAATCGACTCGGTATCGAGATGGTTTGTCGGCTCGTCGAGAATGAGAAAGTCCGGCCGCGCGAGCAGCGCACGGCACAACGCAACCCGCCGTTTTTCGCCGCCGGAGAGAGTGGCGACGGCCCGCTCTTCCTCGGGTGCGTGCAGGTTCGTGATTAAACTTTTGATCCGATGCTCAAGATTCCAACCATCGAAGTGCTCGATCTGTTCGAGCAGAATCCCGCTTCGGGTGCTTTCCGGCGACGCCGTTTCGTATTCCGCGATCAGGTCGAGCACCCGCTGCGCACCGGCGAGGATGTTCTCGTGCACCGTGGTCGTTTCATCGAGCGCAAACATCTGCGGCATATAACCAACCACGAGATCGCGCCGCAGATTCAGCTCGCCAGAATCCGGCGCCAACACGCCCGCGGCGATCTGGAGAAACGTGGATTTCCCCGAGCCATTGCGCCCGACCAGCCCGACGCGCTCGCCTTCCAAAATCGTGACCGAAGCGCGGTCGAGCACGACTTGGTTGCCAAAGCGGACAACCAGTTCGGTCGCGCTCGCGCTGGTGTTGGCAACTGCTTCAGACATCCGCTGATATACCACATCGAGCACCCGCGATCAGGCCGCGCTCGCCGTTGCTATCAGATCTCCGGCGCTTGCAGCGGATTCTCCCAGCGCAAACCGGGAAAGCGCGAAAAGTCGCCGTCGGTCGAGCAAAGGATCAGGCCATGCTCGAGGGCGAGCGCGGCGAGATGCGCGTCGGGCACCAGGTTGGCTCGGCCCGCGGCTAATTTGATCAAAGGCGCGAGCACTTCGCGATGACGCATGCTGCCGCATCGACGCCCCACGCGCGTATACGAACAGGTTCGCGTCGACCAGGATCACGAAAAAGATTCGCCTTCCGCGACCGCGAGCACCTCGGCGACCTCGTCGATGTCTCCGACCAGACACCGTCCGAACCTGGACGAAGCCGTGCGAAAGCGCTCGCGGCAACGCGTCGGCCGGCGCTGTTGCTCCAAGCCGGCCCGCAGGACTTCATTCACCACCTGCTTGAAAGATTTATTCTGTTCCTTTTGCGCCGTCTGCAAAAGGGCAGCCACGTCGTCATCGAGGCTCAGTGTGATTCGCACGGATCATTGCCCTAGATCATTGATGCTTTCAGGTCAACGGACGGAAGCCATCGCAAAACCGAGTGCCTCGTGCGCATTCGGAGATTCGCATCTTTCGTTCGCGCGCCGAACCTAACGAGCAAATCGCTCGCGCTGGCAATCGCCGTCGCGGCATATCGACTACCCTTCGTCTGTGCAGGTGTAGAGCGCGGGCGCGACAAAACGTGACGGACCTTTCCCCGGCTATCATCGTGAGGTAATACGTTCCACCGTGCCCCATCTCTCCTGGAACGAAGTCCGCGACCGCGCCATCCGCTTTTCGCGCGAGCACGCGGGTGATCGCTCCGAGAGCGCCGAGAAACAGACTTTCTGGAACGACTTCTTCAACGTTTTCGGTCTGCGTCGCGCTTCCGTCGCCTCCTTTGAGGAGAATGTCCGCAACCTGAAAGGCAACAAAGGCGCGATCGACCTCCTCTGGCGTGGTCGTCTGCTGGTTGAGCACAAGAGCTACGGCGAAAACCTCGACCTCGCGGAGACCCAGGCCTTTACCTACATCGAAGACCTCACCCGGGAAGATCGTTGGGAGGAAATCCCGCGCTATGTGCTCGTTTCCGATTTCGCCCACTTCGTCCTCTACGATCTCGAACCGGAGGACCAGCTCGACCTTCCGCTTTTCCACGGCCGCCAGATCGAGAAACATCATTTCGTTCTCGCCGATTTCCCAAAACACGTCCGGCATTTCGCCTTCATGCTCGGGCAGACGCGGGTGCGCTATAAGCCGGAGGATGAAGCAAACGAAAAAGCCTATGCCCGCATGTGCGAGCTGCACGACGCGCTCAAAGCTGGCGGCTTCACCGGGCACGAACTCGAGCGCCTTCTCGTCCGTCTCCTCTTCTGCCTCTTCGCCGAAGACAACGGCATCTTCGGGCCCGAAGCCTTCACCGCGTTCATTCGCAACCGCACCCGTGCCGATGGCTCCGACCTCGGCCAGCAGCTCAACTACCTCTTCGAGATCCTCGACACCGGTCCGGAGCGACGGCAGCCGGGGATCGATGACGACATCGCGGCCTTCCCTTATGTAAACGGCAAGCTCTTCGAAGAGCGCCTCCACACCCCGGTCTTTCAATGGCGCGATGCGCACCTCGCTCCTCTTCTGTTGCGATTTCCAATGGGCGCGCATTTCGCCAGCAGTCTTCGGCTCACTCTTTCAGGGCATTATGGAAGACCGCGCCCGCCGCCAGCAGGGCGCGCACTACACGAGCGAGCGCGACATCATGAAAGTGCTCCGCTCCCTCTTCCTCGACGACCTGCGCGCCGAGTGGGAGCGGGTGAAAAACGACCGCTCCACCCGTCGCCGCGCGGGTCTCGAAGGCTTCCATCAAAAGCTTCGTTCGTTCCAGTTCCTCGACCCCGCCTGCGGCTGCGGGAACTTCCTCGTCCTCGCCTACCGCGAGCTACGCGCGATGGAAATCGAAGTCGTGCGCGAGCTCGCCGCCGGTAGCGGCGGCCAGCAACTCCTCCCCATCGTCAACGTCGATCAATTCCACGGCATCGAATACTCCGAGTGGCCCGTGCGCATCGCCGAGGTCGCTCTCTGGCTGATGGATCACCAGATGAACGCCGCCGCCAGCGAAGTCTTCGGCCAGCCGATCGACCGTCTTCCGTTAACGACTTCACCACACATCGTCCACGGCAACGCCCTGCGTCTGGATTGGAACAGCGTCCTCCCGCGCGGGCGTTGCAGCTACGTGATGGGCAACCCGCCGTTTGTCGGGAAGAAGGAGCAGAACGCGGATCAGAAGGCAGACATGGAAGCGGTATGGGACGGAGTGAAAGGCGCGGGCATCCTCGATTACGTTACAGCTTGGTATTTAAAGGCGGCACGCTACATCGAGGGCACGCGCATCCCGGTTGCGTTCGTATCGACAAACTCGATTACTCAGGGCGAACAGGTTGCCGTCTTGTGGAATGAATTGCTGCTTCGCAGACATATTTTCATCCACTTCGCGCACCGCACTTTTGAATGGATGAGCGAAGCGCGAGGTAAGGCGCATGTCCACGTCGTCATCATTGGGTTCTCTAGTCACGCTACCCCTCGCTGCACACTTTTCGATTACGAGGGAACACGCGATGAACCCACCCGTGTGGAAGTGACCCGCATCAATCCCTACTTGATTGAGGCTGCAAACATCATGCTGGAAAGTCGCCGTGCTCCACTTAACGGAGCTCCAGAAGTGAATTACGGAAGCTTTGCCCTAGACGATGGCAATTACACGCTGTCGCCGTCCCAGAAGGAAGAATTTCTCCGAGAATGCCCTGCAGCCGCGGAGTACGTTCGCCCTTTTATCGGCGGACGAGAGTTGATCCACGGCGAGGAAAGATTCTGTCTCTGGCTCGCGGAGGCTGAGCCGGAACGCATACGCCGTATGACTGCGGTAATGAAACGGATTGAGGCCGTACAACAATGGAGAGCGTCCCGAGGGCGCGAGAGTACAGTCAGATTGGCGGCCACTCCAACTCTGTTTGCGGAAGTACGGCAGCCGACGACCGACTATCTTGCATTCCCTACACTCTCCTCCGTACGGCGCCGATATATACCAATCGCTTATCTGCAACCGTCGGTAATTGCATCAAACCAAGTCTATGTCGTCGCGGGGGCGGACCGTTGGACATTTGGCTTGCTCGACTCGGGAATGCATATGGCTTGGGTCCGAAACATCGGAGGAAGGTTTAAGTCCGATTTTAGGTACTCCGCCGGAATCGTTTACAACAACTTCCCCTGGCCAAACCCCACGCCCGAACAGCGCACCCGGGTGGAGGAAAAGGCGCGGGCCGTCCTCGCCGCGCGCGAGCCGCACCTGCCGCCGCGTGGGATGAGCACGCTGGCGGATCTTTACGATCCGCTCACGATGCCCGCTGCCCTCGCCAAGGCTCACGCCGAGCTCGATCGCGCCGTGGAGAAATGCTACCGGCCCGAGCCTTTCCACTCCGACCGCGAACGCGTCGAACACCTCTTCCGCCTTTACGAGCAGCTTACCGCTCCTCTTCTCCCTGCCACGCCGAAGACGCGCGGCCGACGGTCACAAACCGCCGCTACAGGTTCCCGACCGCGTCGTGGCCGGACCCCTGGGCTATCCTCCGCCGAACCACCTCCAAAAAGCACTAACTGGGAGTGACATTTGCCGAACTCCAAGACGCCGCTGAGACAGCCGCCGGCGAATCTTCAGCGGTCGACTTTAAAAGTCAGTTTGATCCCACCTCTAAGGGGGACTGGCCAGAGCTCGTAAAGGATATCGTGGCCATGGCGAATACAGAAGGCGGCTGCATCCTCTTTGGCTTGGATGACAATGTTCAGCCGACAGAACTGGACTGCTCCGATGTCCTAAGCTGCGATCCCGCTGATATCACCAATAAGATCTATTCCTTTGCCCGCTAACGATCGGGACCCGGTCGCCTTAATCCAGTGGGTGCCGCCAATTGAGGCCGGGGAAGCGGGAGAAGCCGCGATCGAGGGTGACCCATTCGCAGCCCAATTCCATGGCCAGAGCGGCATGGAAGGCGTCGGGCACCCGGTTGCCACGGGCGTCGGAATTGCGGCACAGCTCAGTGAAAATCTTCCAGTGGCCTGGCCCCGGACCCAAAAGGTGGACCTGATCACGGGAACGGACGTCCTCGATAAACTCAAGCCCTTGGTCCAACGGCGTGGGCTGCTTGAAAACCTTGGGATGGGTGATGATTCGCAGGCAACCACTCAGGACCAGCTCGGACACCCCCACCCCACTCGGGCCCTGCAGAGCGGATTGCAGCCACTTTTTGATTTGCTGGTGCCGGTCAGCGTCAGCGCGATGCGCGTGGACGAGGATGTTAACGTCCAATAGAATCATCGAGACTCCATCGTTTCGAGCAGCGCGGAGGAGGAGGTGAGATCGATGCCGGGCTGCAACCCCGAGCCGGAAAATGTCTTCAAGGGGCGGTCCGCCCGCGCGGTCGCCTTCTTCTGCTGCCTGGCAAACGAAGCTCGCAACGCGTCTTCAATCACTTCCCGCATCGAGCAACGGCGTTGGCGAGATACCTTCCGGGCTTTTTCCAAAAGCGCATCTTCGATCGTTAGGGTAGTCCTCATGCATCAGAGCATATTAACTCTGCATCACGATGTCAAAACGACCGCCTGCCTCCCTGCTTGCCAATCTCTATCGCCGCTCCAACGTCATCAAAAATGTTCGATTTGATCGCCAAAGCTGGGTTGTCGAAGGCCCGCCGCGCCCGCCTCACCACGGCGCACGGCGTGATCGAGACGCCGGCTTTCATGCCGGTCGGAACGCAGGGGAGTGTGAAAGCGGTCAGCCCGCGCGAGCTGCGCGAGCTTGAGGCGCAGGTCATTCTCGGAAACACCTATCACCTTTTCGTGAGGCCGGGGATGGAGGTGATGCGCCACTTCGGCGGCCTTCATCACTTTATGAATTGGGACGGCCCGATCCTCACCGACAGCGGCGGCTACCAGATTTTCTCCCTCGCGAAGATCCGCAAGATCACCGAGGAAGGCGCGCATTTTCAGAACCATCTCGACGGCACACCGACTTTCATCTCACCGGAGATTGCGATGGAAATCCAAGCGTCGTTAGGCAGCGACATCGCGATGGTGCTCGATGAATGCCTGCCCTATCCCTGCGAGCATGCATACGCCGCCCGCAGTCTCGAGCTGACCGCCCGCTGGGCTAAACGGTGCAAAGAGGCGTGTCATCCCGAGCGGAGTGGAGCGGAGCGGAACGAAGTCGAGGGATCCCGTGGAGCTGCTGGGAAGCCCGTGCACGAGATCTTCCCAGATACCCCACGGGATCCCTCGACTCCGCTGCGCTCCGCTCGGGATGACCAGCCTTTTTCGCGCGACCAGCTTCTCTTCGGCATCGTCCAGGGCGGCACCTTCGAAGATCTCCGCCGCGCGAGCGCGGAGGCGACGGTGCAGATCGGCTTCGACGGCTACGCCATCGGCGGCGTGAGCGTGGGCGAACCGGAGCCGGAGATGATGCAGGCGGTGGAATGGAGCGAGCCCTTTCTCCCTAACGACAAGCCGCGCTACGCGATGGGGCTCGGCACGCCGCCGCAGATCCTCGAGCTGATCGCGCGCGGCATCGATATGTTCGACTGCGTCCTCCCCACGCGACTCGCGCGCAACGGCACCGCCTTCACCGCCGGCGGCACGCTCAACCTCAAGAACGCCGAGTTCACCCTCCAAAACGGCCCGATCGAAGAAGGCTGCGCCTGCCCGGGCTGCCGCGAGTTTTCGCGCGGCTACATCCGGCACCTGCTCAAGGCCGAAGAGATTCTCGGTCTCCGGCTGATCACGCTGCACAACCTCCATTTCTACCTTGGCCTAACGACTCGCGCGCGCCGCGAAATCGAGGCCGGCACCTTCGAGCGCTTCCGCCGCGAGTTCGTTGCGGGCTATCGCGCGCGCGCGCCCAGAGACCAGTAACCGCCCCAGCCGGTGCGTCGCTCCGGCGACACTTACCGCTTTAGCGAAGGCGCAGCGTCGAAGCGAAGGTAGCGGAACTGATCCGCCGTCAGAGATACCTTCGCCTTGTCGACCTCCTCGCGAGAGTCCGCCCGAGCGTCCCCCACGTAAGCGGTCATTCGATTTTGCCGGGCCTTGGAAACATAGAAGCCGCCGCTGACCGGGCCCGGAAATTTGAGGCGAGCGAAAGAGTTGGCCGCCTGGAAGAAGACGCCCTTCCGATCTTCCGAGACGGGAGTGAAAGTTCCCGCTGGGATTCGGACCTCGATGGAATCCCGGACATACGTCGCAAACCTGGAATCGTTCACTACCAGCGGAGCCAGCAACAGGATCCGATCGATCGCGCGTCCTTCGATCAAAGGCGTGCTCTGGAGCGCGGTTCGGCCCGATCCCGCGAAGGAAGCTTGTGCGACGAGCACGAGCAGAGCGACGAAGTAAAGCGAGGCGCGCATAGGCCGCACGAAAACACGTCGATCGCCCCGAAGCAACGGCACGACCCGCCGTCGTCTTCCACTCACGATCACGGGACGCTCGCCACGGGCGCGGCGTTGGCGGCGAAGATCTTGTCGAGGGTGGCGAGCGCGGATTGCGGGCCCTGATATTTCTCCCCCTCATAGCTGCTCGCGACGACGTGGCCGGTCGCGTCGAGGATGAGAAGCGACGGGATGCTCTCGCCGCCGCGCTTTTTCAGGCTCGTGAACGCCGGGAGTTGGTCGAAATCGATCGCGGGCCAGGGCATTTTCATATCGCGCAAATAGGTCTCCCAGTTGAAGCGCGAGCGATCCGAGCTCACGAAGATGAGCTCAAACTCCGGGTGCTGCGGCGCGACGCGCTGGTAGTAATCGACGAGCGTCGGCGTGAATTTGCGGCAGGGCGCGCACCAGTGGGCGGAGAAATAAAAAGCGATGAGCTTCTTGTTCTCGACCGCGGCGGGATCGAACGGGGTGACGACGCCGTCGCGGCAGATCACGAGTTTGTCTCGGAGCGCGCTGAGGAGCGGTTGGCTAGCGGGCGCGGCCTCGCTCGCGCTGGCGCGGGCGCGTTGGTCGCGGAGCGCGCTGATGGCGTTGCGGAAAATATTTTCGGCCTCGGCGGACTGGCGCGCCGTTGCTTCCAAGGCGGCGCGGCGCGAGGCCTCCGCAGTCGCGTCATCTACGCGGTAAGCGCCGGTGTCGAGAGCTTGCAGCAGTTCTGGACTGGCACCGGATGCCGCGAGCGACTTGCGCGATGTCGGATCGAGCGGTTCGAGGACACGGCGCTGGGCGATCTCGCGGAGGACGTCTTGGCTGGAGTAACCGGAGCGCAACATGAGCGAGATCTCTTTGAGGGGGAGTGGCTGCGGCGCCGCGATCGCGTTGAGCGCGAGGACGGTTGCCAGCAGGAGAATGATTCGGCGCATGCTTTGGTGCGAAGCAGGCCCCGCGCCAGCGGGAATGAGGCGATTGTAGGGCGGGCGCTTCGCCTGCCCCGATCTCATAAACCTGGGCAACCGGAGCGGTCGCCCTACAATTGCGGAACCTGCGTCGATTTTGGTTGCCTACTGCCTGGTCGGGAAGAAGCGCGGGAGCAGCTCGGCGAATTCCCGCTTCGCTTCGCCCGCTTTTGTCGCCAGCTCGCGCCCGGCTTCCGCTTGGCCGGTCGCCTGGGCGAAGACCGCGCTGAGCCATTCCCGCTCGGCCACGTCGGTCACGGCCGGGCGGATGAACGCGCGCGACATCGTCAGGAGCATGGATGGCGGGACGTTGAGCCAATCGGTCATAACGCTGCCGTAGCGGGTTTTCAGCTCGAGCTTCTGCGCCGTCGCGCGCCGGACCGGGCCGTCGTAGCGCACGCCGTGGATGTCGATGACGGCGCCGCCGTAGCCGGTGCCGTTGAGATCGCTGATCAGCTTCGTTTTCCAATCGGCGAGCCAGCGCGCGCGCTGCACTTCGTCGGCACGCAACGCCTGCAAAGAATCGGCGGTGAGCGCCACTTTCTCGAGCGCCGTGAGCGCGACCTCGAACCGGTAACTCGCCTCCGCCTTGCGCGCCGCCGCAAGCGCGGCTTCCCATTGCGGCCGCTCGGCCGCCGCGCGGGCCGCGTCTTCCGCGGCGTGTTTCTGCGCAAGCTCGGCGACTCGTGCGGCGAGGCGGGCGTCTTCATCGGCAAGCTCGAACGCGAGCGCGCCTTTGGTTTCCAACTGGCTTGTGGTCGCGCGAAGTTTCCGTAGCAGCTCCTCGGGAGCGCGCGTCGCGGCGCGCGTTTTCTGCCATTGCTCGTAGAGCTGGAAATCGTGCAGCCGATCCTGCGCGAGCGGCTGTAGATCGTTGATCCAGGCGAACGCCGGAGCCGGTTTGTGCGCGACAAATTTCTGCAAAAGCGACGCGGCCCGTGCGAACTCGCCCTGCTCCCAAAGCTGTAGGCCGCGGGAGAGATCGGCGATCGGCGCGAGCTCCGGCCGCGCCGTGGTGAGCTCTTGGAAGAGCGCTTCCGCGGCGGCGTAATGTCCCGCCTGAAGCTCGCGCCGCGCCGCCGGGATTTGCGTCGTCACATCGAGCGCCGGCGTCGCTGCGGAGGTGACGCTTTGCGCCGCGGGTTTGTCCCACGGGAGTTGCACATGCGAACGCCAGTCGGGCAAATGATGGAGCCCGACCCAGACCCCGTAGAGCGTCCCGCCCGC
>JBBSUP010000023.1:0-33147 GCA_038234295.1 Chthoniobacterales bacterium | reverse complement strand
TAACCACTTACCGTAATCTTTCCGCATTGGTCACGTGTCACACCCTATACGTCGTCTTAACGACTTGGCAGAGTGCTGTGTTTTTGTTAAACAGTCGGTTGACCCATTTCACTGCGACCACCTTACGGTGGCACCCCTTCTTCCGAAGTTACGGGGCTAGATTGCCGAGTTCCTTAACGAGGTTTCACTCACGCGCCTGAGTATACTCTACTCACCCACCTGTGTCGGTTTACGGTACGGGCAACCGTGGGAACATGTAATTGGTTTTCTTGACACAGAGGTCAAACAATCCGGCTTGGCCGAGGCCTCACCGTCCCCTTGCGGGACCGCCACTTTCAGTCGGCGACTGTTCTCTTTCCATGTGTGCAACTACACTTAACCACAGCCGGTGCTGGAATATTAAACCAGCTGTCCATCGCTTACGCCCTTCGGCCTCAGCTTAGGTCCCGACTAACCCTGGGAGGACGAACCTTCCCCAGGAAACCTTGGGTTTACGGCGGACAGGAATCTAACCTGTCTTGTCGCTACTCATGTCTGCATTCTCACTTCTAGAAACTCCACAGTTGCTTCCGCTCCTGCTTCAATGTCGCTAGAACGCTCCCCTACCAATCCGAATGGTCGAAACCACTCGTCTTCCAGAGCTTCGGTATACCGCTTATCGCCAATCATTATCGGCGCGAGATCGCTCGATGAGTCAGCTATTACGCACTGTTTAAATGATGGCTGCCTCTAAGCCAACATCCTCACTGTCTAAGCAACCTCACATCCTTTCCACTGAACGGTATTTGGGCACCTTAGCTGCTGGTCTGGCATGTTTGCCTCTCGCGCGTGAAGCTTATCCCTCACGCACTGACTCCCAGGCTATATTGTGCGGCATTCGGAGTTTGATTGAATTCGATACCCTGGTATGGGCTCTAGTTCATCCAGTGCTCTACCTCCGCACATGAACACCTGAGGCTAGCCCTCAAGCTATTTCGGGGAGAACCAGCTATCACCGGGTTTGATTAGTCTTTCGCTCCTACCCACAAGTCATCCCAGAAGTTTTCAACCTTCACGGGTTCGGTCCTTCAGTTGCGGTTAAGCAACCTTCAACCTGCTCATGGGTAGATCACCTCGGCTTCGGGTCTAGTGCCAGCGACTAGGGTCGCCCATTTCGGACTCGCTTTCGCTTCGCCTCCGGCGCAGAACGCCTTAGGCTCGCCACTGACACTAACTCGCAGACTCATTAAGCAAAAGGCACGCCATCACCGGATTGCTCCGGCTTTGACACCTTGTAAGCACATAATTTCAGGTACTATTTCACTCCGCTCACAGCGGTTCTTTTCACCTTTCCCTCGCGGTACTTGTTCACTATCGGTCGCCAATTAGTATTTAGACTTACGCCGTGGTCGGCGTGGATTCATACGAAGTTTCACGTGCATCGTATTACTCAGGAAATCCCTAGGCGTGCGCGGATTTTCGATTACGGGCCTGTCACCCTCTTTGGAGCGATTTTCCATTCGCTTCATCTAATCGTTGCACTACCACATCGGGCTCCTACAACCCCAACAGTAAACTGCTGGTTTGGTCTGTTCCGCTTTCGCTCGCCACTACTTACGGAATCGCTTTCGCTTTCTTTTCCTCCGGTTACTGAGATGTTTCACTTCACCGGGTGTCGCGATGCTCATGCTATATATTCACATGAGCTCGACTGAACATTACTTCAGTCAGGTTATCCCATTCGGAAATCCCCGGGTCAAAGCGTGTTTACCGCTCTCCGAGGCTTATCGCAGTTAGCCACGTCCTTCATCGCCTATTGGCACCAAGGCATCCATTATGTGCTCTTTGTAGCTTGATCAATCTGTTCCGATCCCTTGCGGGACCAGAGATTTGATAACTGAAACTCTCGTTTCCAATCCGAAGACTGGAACGCTTTGATTCAGACTCAGCTCTAAAAAGTTGTATTTACTACCCTGTATGTAGATTTCAAAGAACCAGCGGTGCTGCGCATCTTCCGGGCGGCAAAAAACTCAACTTCGACGCCGACGATGATTTCAACCCGCGTGGGCGGGATTCATCAAGGTCGGGACAAAATTGAGTTCCAATTTGCAGTCCCAGAATATGCGAGAACCAGCTTCCTCGGTCTCTCGACTGGTGAAGCCCCGTGTTTAACGGGATGGCGAAATTAGCTTGGTCTCCCCGGTCGTCAACCGCGAAAACGCTTTTTTTTGAAAGATTTTGCAAATATTGGCGCGCCGGGTCTGCTCTCCCCGGGAAATGTTCTCTCCTTTCGTTAGGCATTTCCCGTCTCCCGTGAGATTGCACTCGCCTCAGGCGCACGAGGCACTAGCTTTCGCCCATGAGCCGCCTCGACGACCGCGTCCCCAACCAACTTCGCCCCGTCACCTTCGAATGCGGTATCGCCCCACACGCCAGCGGCTCCGTCCTCGTGGCGATGGGGCACACCCGCGTGCTCTGCGGCGTGATGATCGAGGAAAATGTCCCGCGCTGGATGAAAGAGCAGCGCGTCACCGGCGGCTGGCTCACCGCGGAATATTCGATGCTCCCGTATTCCACCCTCACCCGGAAGCCGCGCGACATCTCAAAAGGGCGGCTCGATGGCCGAAGCAGCGAAATCCAGCGCCTCATCGGCCGCTCCATGCGCGCCGTGGTCGATCTGGAAAAGCTTGGTCCGCGCACGATCTGGGTCGATTGCGACGTTCTCCAGGCGGACGGCGGCACGCGCACGGCTGCGATCACGGGCGCGAGCCTCGCGGTCACGCTCGCTTGTCGGCGCCTGGTCGAGGAAAAGAAACTCGCCGAAATCCCGATCCGGCAATTGGTCGGCGCAGTCAGCGTGGGGGTGCACGAAGGCGTTCCGCTGCTCGACCTTAACTATGAGGAAGACAAAGCTGTCACCGTCGATCTGAACCTCGTGGCGACCGAAGACGGTGGCCTGGTCGAGGTGCAGGGCGCGGGCGAAGAAGCCACTTTCTCGCACGCCGAGCTTTTGCAGATGCTTTCGTTAGGCGAGAAAGGTATCGCCGAACTGATCGAAGCGCAGCGCGCGGTCCTCGCGGATCTCAACGCCAGCGCGACCTAAAATGTTTGCCACGAAACAGCGGATGCCTTACAGCGGGACCTCGCGATGAAGAAAGCATTGATCACCGGGATCACCGGCCAGGACGGCAGCTACCTTGCCGATCTCCTCCTCGAAAAAGGCTACGAAGTTCACGGCATTATTCGCCGGGCCAGCACCTTCAACACCGCCCGCATCGACCATCTTTACGCCGATCCGCACATCAACGGCGTGAAGATGTTTTTGCACTACGGCGACCTGAGCGACTCGGTCAATTTGGTGAAGTTAATTTACGACCTCAAGCCGGACGAGATCTACCACCTCGCGGCGCAAAGCCACGTGCGCGTCAGCTTCGACATCCCGGAATACACCTCCGACGTCACCGGCCTCGGGACGATTCGCATCCTCGAAGCAATCCGCGAAACCGGAATTCGCTCACGGTTTTACCAAGCCTCAAGCAGCGAGATGTTCGGCAAGGTCCAGGAAGTTCCGCAAACGGAGACGACGCCTTTCTGGCCGCGCAGCCCCTACGGCGTGGCGAAGGTTTTCGCCTACTGGGCGACGGTGAATTACCGCGAAAGTTACAACCTTTGCGCGAGCAACGGCATCCTCTTCAACCACGAGAGCCCGCGCCGCGGCGAGACCTTCGTCACCCGCAAAATCACCCGCGCCGTTGCCGCGATTAAGCACGGTCTGCAGCATGAACTTTTCCTCGGCAAACTCGACGCGAAACGCGATTGGGGTTACGCGCCGGAATATGTCGAAGGGATGTGGCGCATCCTGCAGCACGACGAAGGCGACGATTTCGTGCTCGCGACGAACGAAACCCACACCATCCGCGAATTCCTCGACATTGCGTTCGGCCGCGTCGATCTGGATTGGAAAGAATACGTCAAGCACGACGAACGTTACGAGCGCCCGGCCGAGGTCGAGTTGCTCATCGGCGACCCCGCCAAGGCCAAGCGCGTCCTCGATTGGGAACCGAAAGTGCGTTTCCGCGAGCTCGTCGAAATCATGGTCGATGCCGACATGCAACTTCTCGGCCGCCCAGCGGCGCAAAAACATCTCGGGCAAATGCCGTGACGCCTCGGCGTGCGGGAGATCACTTGCGCCTCGCCAGACCATGTCCCTGCCCTATTTAAAAGCAGCCATTGCCGAGGGCGATTCGGAGAAATTGATCCGCTACGTGCGGCTGCATTTCGGCGACGGCAACGAGGCGAAAGGCGCGAAAGAAATCGACAAGGCATGGATTGAAGCCTTGAAGCCGCTCCTGGAAGTTCCTCCGACCGATCGCGAATTCATCCTCGCCACCTTGGCCGAAAAAGACGCCGCGACCCTCGCCCACCTCTTTTTCCATTTGCACTTTTACTTCGTCGGGCGTTCGGGCGAATGGATTCACGATGGCAATCTCTGAGCAAGGCAGGGAACTGCGTCCTGGCCTCTGGGACACGGTCAACGAGCGTTATCCAGGCTCGATGATCACGAAGACCGACCTCGTGCCGCTGGCCAGGTCGTCGAAGCCGCTCCGGGACGCGCACCTCGCCTTCATCAGCACCGCAGGCGTGCAGCCGCGGGGGACCCTACCCTTCGATACGGTGCATCCGGTGGGCGATTACACTTTTCGCCGGGTGCCTTCCTCAGCGAAACCGGAGGACTTGGAAATTCACCAACTTAAATATCCGACCTTCGGGGCCAAGGAGGATTTAAACGTCATCTTCCCGATCGAGCGGCTGCGGGACTTGGTGGCGGAAAAATTCATCGGCGGTCTCACGAACAATTTCTATTCCTTCATCGGCTACAACATGGATCCGCAAAAATTGGAACGGACCCTGGCCGAAGATATCGCCGCCGCGGTGGAGGCAGAGAACCCCGACGTGGCGTTACTCGCACCGGCCTGACCCATCTGCCACCAGAGCATCTCGCTGGTCCAGCGAGCCCTAGAAAAACGCGGTGTGCCGACGGTCTCCGTCTCGGTCTCGCTCGACGTCACCCAACACCTCAAGCCGCCGCGTGCGATGTACCTGCCCTTCATGATGGGACACCTTTTCGGCGTGCCGTTTCATCAGGAGCTACAGAAAAAAATCATCCGCACAGCCCTTTCCCGAATCACAGATGCGACCGAAAGCGGCGACATCCATTTTTTCCCGATGACCTGGGCGGAAGCGCGCAAAGATGGCAAAGCCATCGCCGCCGAGAGACATAACTGAATCGCCACGATCGCATCGCGGATCGAAGTCGAACGGCCGCGTAAAGCATCCCGGGGCAAATGCCCTAACGAATGCCGAACAAATCTTACCCTTGGTCAGGGCTTGTGGGTGGCGAGGAAATTCTGGAAGCGCGGATCCTTCCGCAACGGGTCCCACTTCGGATCGAGCCGGAAGGAGTTCACGTAGAGCGCAACTGGCTGCGCGAGCGCCTCCTCGATCTTGTGCCACGCCAGATCCGGCTCGCCCAGCCAGGCATAAATCTCGGCGAGACTCAGGGGATAGCGTTTCTCGGGTGGAACGGTATTTTCCAGCTCTGTCCCGCGCGCTACCTCCGCCGTCGCGGCGGCTTTCCAGTTCATGGCCGCGTAAACGTAAGCCAGATTGAAACGATTATCCTTCGACTTTGGATCCTCCTTCACGGCCACCTCGAAAGACTGGCGCACAGAATTGAAGCAGTCGAAGGCTCCCTCCCGATCGCCTGACCAAAGTCGAATTAGACCTTCGTTATACAGCTTTGGCTCGGGAGCCCCTAACCCTCCGAGGCTCACCTCGGGCAGAGTCTCTCCGGCATAATCCTTCAGAAGTCTGAGTGCTTCGGGAAAGTCTCGTTCCAGGATAGCCAGGCTACAGCGCTGGGCTGTGACTCTGCCATCCGGATCTTTTCCCGCGGGAGCCTGGGCCAGGATCGCTTTGGCTCGAGCAATGTCTCCCGTCCAGGAGATTTCGCAGATCGTTCGGTAAACCCGGAAGTATATTGATTCCGGCGCGAGCGCCAGAGCGCGATCGAGGTTGGCGCGCGCTTCATCTACCCGGCCCAGGGTATTCAGGAGAACAGCGTAGTTGTAAAAAATCTTTGGCTCGCGCGGACCGAGTTCCGCCGCGCGCTGGTAGGTGGCGGCGGCTTCTTCCGGCCAGCCGGACTGCTGCTGAATAATGGCGGCTGACATGGCGAGATAGGTATCGTTAGGCGAAAGCGCTAGCGCGGAGGCGAGCTCGCGGCGGGTGAGGGCCTTATCATCTTCCAGGTAGGCAACCCGGGCTCTGGCCAAATGGGCATCCGCGGAGTTTGCATCTAATCGCAAAGCTTGTTCCGCATGTTTGTGGGCTTCGGCTCGCCAGGTCTTATTCGTCGGCTCGAAATATTCGTAAACCAGCCCTTGCATGAAACTCAAACGCGCGCGCGCCAAAATGAATTTCGGATCGATCGTGACGGCTTGTTTATAAAACTCGATCGCGCTGAGATAATTTTCCCGCGAAGTCTCGGGACGCAGTTGCACTTCGCGTCCGCGGAGATAGGCGACATAGGCGTCTGGATTATCGGTCGGTTTCGCTTCTATCCGCGATTTTTCCTGCGGGCTCAGCGTCGACTGCAACGCCTTCGCGATTTCCGAAGCCAGCTCGCCTTGCAGTGTGATGGAATCAGCCAGAGTGCGATCGTAACGCTCTGCCCAGATATGTTGATCGGTCGCGGTGTCGATCAGCTGCACATTGACGAGCACGCGATCGGCGACTCGACGCACGCTGCCTTCAAGGACGTTGGCGACGCCGAGTTCCTTGCCGATCTGCTTTAGATTACGCGTCGCTTTATCGCGATAAGACATCACCGATGTGCGCGAGATGACTTTCAGGTCTTTGATTTTCGCCAGGCTGGTGAGGACGTCATCCTGGATGCCGTCAGCAAAAAAGGCGTCCGCTTTATCGTCGGAGAAATTTTCCAGCGGGAGAACAGCAATGCTCTTGGCGGGAATCGACGGGACAGCTTCTTGCTTCCGGCGAGCAGAAGAAAACCAAAGCGACGCGCCGAGGATGAGCGCTGCCAAACTGGCAAGTGCCGCGGCGAGCGCGAAACGGCGCCGGCGCGAGCGCCGAGTTCCTAGCCGAAGCTTTTCCGGGATAGCGGGATTGCCGGCGTCTTCGCGATAAAGGTTCACAATCGGGAGCCGGACTCCATGCTTCACTTCGACTTCGCCGAGGTCGTGCAGGAATGGCTGCCACTCACGAAATTGCGCGAGGTCATCGGCGACCCGTTTTGAAAGCAGGATGTGGCCGGCGTCGCCGCAATCCATCACCCGTTGGGCGATATTCATGCCGGCGCCGGCGATATTGACACGCTCATTCACGTCGGTGATTTCGTTGACCGGTCCGCTGTGCACTCCCATGCGCACCTGCACTTGCGGATACGCCCGCAGGGCTTTTGCGATTTCCAAGGCGCACTCGGCCGGCGCTTCGGGATGATTCCGAAAGACCAGCGCCATGCCGTCGCCCGTCGCGAGGCGGATCAGCTGCTTGGCGGCCTCGGCGGTCCGGACCTGTGCGGTCTGGAGGACGATCTGGTTGAGTGTCCGGATCGCCTCGCTCTGCTCATTAATGAGCAATTTCGAGTAACCGACGACATCGATGAACAAGATGTGGGCGATCTCGAGATGGAGGTTGGCTTGAAGATCAGACATGTGGTCTGGGCGTCGGAATCCAACGAGAGGTAGGAAGGCGCGGGCCGCGAGTCGAGTAAAAAGGATCGCCGCGGCAGTGGCAGGGGCGCGCCTGCCTAACGAATCGTCGGAAACGGTTCGGGCGCGTCGGCGATGCGCGTCGCCGCCGGCGCGAAATCGGGGACGAGAGCTTGCAAGGGCTCCGACGCGATGGTGACACGCGCCCCGGTGCCAACAATGTCGTAGAGCTGGA
Organism: Chthoniobacterales bacterium; assembly: GCA_038234295.1. Taxonomy (GTDB): domain Bacteria; phylum Verrucomicrobiota; class Verrucomicrobiia; order Chthoniobacterales; family UBA10450; genus Palsa-1392. The sequence continues at coordinate 25,200 of JBBSUP010000023.1, read as the reverse complement.
TGATGTCGCGCGAGCGCATGCGGATGCAGCCATAGCTCGCGCGCAGGCCGATGTTTCGCTCTTCCGGCGTGCCGTGGATATAGATGTAGCGGGAGAAGGCGCGGGCGTTTTGTGGTTCGAGCCCGCGGAGCCAGAGGATCCGCGTCACGATCGGATCGCGACCGGGCGAATCCGGCGCCACGATTTCGCCGGTGCGGCGGCGGCTTTTAAAGACCGCGCCGCTCGGCGCGCCGGCGCCGATTTTGCGTGCGATCTCGAGATTGCCCAGCGGCGTCTCGCTTCGTCCAGGGGTGTCGCCAAGGCCGAATTTTGAAGTCGAAACCGGGAACGTTGCGATCGGCTGGCCGTCGTTCAGCACCGCCATGCGTTGCTCGGGAATGCTCACGATCACCTGGTGATGAGGGTCCGGCGTGGTGCAGGAGCTGAGGCCAAATAGCACCGCCAACAGGCCAAAAACGAGGAGCGCCCCTGTAGACGCCTCCCTCTGGGAGGCGCGGGTGTCGACGACTTCCCCGCGTACGGCGATCCCTCTCGCGCTTCGCAGAGCGAAGCGTCTACAGCCCGCGGTCATTTAGCGCGCGAGCCGAAAGAAATCCTCGGCGGTCGCGGTCGTTGCTTTCGCCAACTCCTCGACGCTGATCCCGCGCGCACTGGCGATGCTCTCCGCGATCAACCGCGTGTAGGCGGGCTCGCAGCGTTTCCCACGATGCGGCTCGGGCGCGAGATATGGGCAATCCGTCTCGACCATGAACTCGCCTAACGACAAGCCGGCCGCGACTTCACGCACGGCGGCACCATTCTTAAAGGTGACGATACCGGTAAAGGAGACGAGGTGGCCTAACGAGATCACTTCCTCAGCCTGCTCGCGCGTGCCCCCAAAACAATGGAAAACGCCGCTTACCTGCCGTCCATATTCGCGCAGAATCGCGAGCGTATCGTCCCACGCATCGCGCTGGTGCACGACAACGTTAAGCCGCAACTCGACCGCGAGGTCGAGCTGCTGTTGAAAGAGGCTCGCCTGTTTGCTTTTGAGCGCGCCGTCGTGCAGGCCACCTTCGATTTCGCCCTCGGTTTCGGCCTGGAGCGCGTTTGAGATCACCTCCGACTTGCGCTCCCGGGCGAGCTCCGCACTGGGCAGGTGATGGTAGTCCAAACCGGTCTCGCCGATCGCCGCGACCCGCGGGTTTTTCGCGAGCTCGCGCAAGGGCGTGATCACATCTTCGCCCGCCTCTTCCGCGTTCGTCGGATGCACCCCGATGACGGCGAAGACGTTGTCGTATTTCTCCGCCAGCTCGACCGCGCGCCGGCTGCTCTCGAGCGAAGTGCCGATCGTGATGATGCGCGTCACGCCGGCTTCGGTCGCCCGCTTCAGGACCGCGTCAAAATCCGGGGCGAAGTCTGGGTAGTCGAGGTGAGCGTGAGTATCAATGAGCATGTGTTTAATCTAGTTCCTCTCCTCGTCTCGGCGATGACTTTCCGCGATCAGCGAGCAGTAGCGAGGATCCTTGTGGAGAGGCTCGAGGGTCGAGTCGTGCTCAATCCAACGCCCCCATTCCGGGCCGGCCTGCGCCAAACCTTTGGCGAGTAAATCAAAAGCTTCGTCGAGATCGCCCAATTGAGCATAGAGGCAGGCTGCATTGTATTGCGTCGGCGGATTATTTGGTTCGATCGCGAGGGCGCGTGCGATCCACTCGCGCGCGCGATCGTGCTCGCCGAGCTGGAAAAGCGCCTGACTGCCGAGCTCAGCGGCGCGCGCGTCGTCGGGATGCAAGGTGAGTTGACGCTCGGCCAGTTTCGCACCTTGGCGGGCGGCTTCCTTCGCAGCGTCGGGACGCCCGAGGGATTGATACCACTGCACCAACAGGCACATGCATTGATAGTCGTCAGGCTTGGCCGCCGCGGCGCGCTCGAACAAAAGCGCAGCTTCCTCGATTTTTCCTTCGAAGACGCGAGCCCGCGCAAAGAAGTAGTAGGCTTCGAACGAGTGCGGATCGAGCGCGATCGCTTTCTCAAATTCTGCCGCGGCTTCGTCGTAACGTCTGGCGGCGGACAGGGCCGCACCCCGCGAGGCGTGCGCCTCGGCCAGGTTGCTATCGAGGGCCAGCGCCTTCTCGCTCATCGCCAGAATCTGCGCCGTCGAAACCGACTCAGTCGTTCTCAGATAGAGGAAGCAATCGCAATCCGCGATCCCGGCGTAGGCGCGGGCATAGGAGGGGTCGAGCTCGATTGCTTTCACAAATTGCTCGCGCGCCGCTTTGTAGCCTGCTTTCGAACCGCGATTGAGCAGCTCGCGGCCGCGCAGGTAATAGGTGTAGGCTTCGACGCTGTCGGTCGGCGGTCGGGTGATTAACTGCTTTTCCTGGGGCAGAAGTTTCACCTTCAGCTGGTCGACGATCGCATGCGTGATCTCGTCCTGGATCGCAAAGATATCCGTCAGCTCCCGATCGAAGCGCTCCGCCCAGACGTGCCCGCCATCTTTGCAGTCGACGAGCTGACCCGTGACGCGGATGCGGGAGCCGGCCTTGCGCACACTGCCTTCGAGAAGAAATTCCACCCCGAGCTCACGGCCAATCTGCTGCACGTTCACCGCCTTCTCTCTGTAGGCAAAAGCGCTGTTCCGCGCTGCGACAAAGAGGCCGGAGGCTTTCGAAAGATCGGTGATGATGTCTTCCGTGATCCCGTCGCTGAAATACTCCTGTTCCGGGTCGCCGCTCATGTTCGTGAAGGGCAAAACCGCGATGGAAGGTTTTTCGCTTTTCGTTAGGTCAGGCATGCGCTCCGCCGCGGCGGCGAGCACAACTTCGTAGACGTGCACCGGCTTCTCAATGTTCTTGAGCTGCTGTTCGCCGCGATCGGCAAAGACCAGAGCGAGCCGGTTGCCGACGTGGTCGCGGACGGATTCGGAAACGGCAATGCCGCCCGCGCTGGCGATGCCCTCGAGCCGCGCCGCAACGTTCACGCCGTCGCCGAAGAGGTCCTCCTCCTCCACGATCACATCGCCCAGATGAATCCCGATGCGAAACTGCAGGCGGCGTTCCGGCGGCAGCTCCGCGTTCTGCTCCTGCAGGGCGCGCTGCATTTCCGCAGCGCAAGCGACGGCGCTCACCACGCTCGGGAATTCCACCATCAGCCCGTCGCCGGTGAGCTTGAAAATGCGGCCCTGATGCGCCGCGATCCTGGGATCGATCAGGTCGTTCCGCACCAGCCGCAACGCCGCCAGCGTGCCTACTTCATCCACACCCATCAAACGGCTAAAGCCGACCAAATCAGCGGCCATGATTGCAGAGAGGCGACGTTCCATGGTGGCGGAATCTTACGGCGCGACCGCAGCGGAGACAAAGCCGCGCGTCACCACTCCATGACCGACCCAGCCCAGGTGAGGCCGCCGCCGAAGACGACCAGGAGCACGTAATCGCCGCGCTTGATCCGGCCGCTCCGATTCGCTTCGTCGAGCGCGATCGCGACCGCGGCGGCGGAGGTGTTGCCGTACCTATCGAGGTTCACGAAGAACTTATCGACCGAGATTTTTAACCGGCCTGCGATCGCCTCGATAATCCGGACATTGGCCTGGTGCGGGATGACACAGGCGATGTCCTCGATCGTTAAGCCAGCCTTTTCGAGCGCGATTTTAGCGGCATCGACCATCGCAGTGACCGCTTGTTTGTAGACATCCTTACCCGACATTTTGATCGTCTGCAGACGATCGTCGGCGTTCTCTTTCGTGATCGGCGTGCGCGAGCCGCCGCCCGGCATCCAGAGAATATCGGAGTAGTTGCCATCGCTCGCGATGTGGCTGCTGATCAGCCCGTGCGAGCCGCTGTCGCGATGCCGTAGAATCGCTGCGCCCGCGCCGTCGCCGAAAAGGATGCAGGTGTTCCGATCGGTCCAATCGGTGATGACACTTAATTTCTCCGCGCCGATCACGAGGACGATATCGTAGGTGTGCGACATGATGAATTGCTGCGCGATCTCGACCGCGAACAAAAAGCCCGCGCACGCCGCGGAGATGTCGAGACAGGCGGCTTTGGTCGCGCCGATTTTCGTCTGCACGTAACAGGCCGTTGCCGGAAAAACGGTGTCCGGCGTCGCCGTCGCCAGCAGGATCATATCGATCTGTTCTCCGGTGATTCCGGCCTGCTCCATCGCGGAGAGCGCGGCCTTCGCGGCCATGTCGCTGGTGAGCTCGTCCGCAGCAGCGAGTCGGCGTTCCTTGATCCCGGTCCGGCTCGTGATCCACTCGTCGGTCGTCGCGACGATTTTCGAGAGATCTGCGTTCGTCAGGCGCCGCTCCGGCAGGTAACTGCCGGTGCCCACGATCGAGACGGTGCGTTGCGGTTTACCGGAGCGCGGACTCGAGCGCGGCGTGCGTTTCATTATAACGGGCGACTTCTTCAACGATGTGTGGGTTGACCTGTTCCGTGATCGATTCGGTGGCGACGCGAAGTGCGTTCTTGATTGCCAGCGGCGTGCTCGAGCCGTGCGCGATGATGCAAATGCCGTTTACGCCCAGCAAGGGCGAGCCGCCGTATTCCTCGTAGTTCACTTTTTTGCGGATCGCCTTGAAGGCCCCCTGCGCGAGATAGGCGCCGGCCATGCGGACTTTGCTTTTCACGAGCTCGTGCTTGAGCCACTTGAAAATCGCGTCGCCGACCGACTCGCAGGTTTTCAGAATCACGTTGCCGACGAAGCCGTCGCAGACCACGACTTCGACCGGGTCCTCGAAGAGGTCGTGCCCCTCGACGTTGCCGCGGAAGTTGAGCGCGCTGCTCTTCAACATCTTGAATACTTCCTTCGTGAGGTCGGTGCCTTTCACGTCTTCACCGCCGATCGACATGAGGCCGATGCTCGGATTTTTGTAGCCGAGAACGTGACGGGAATAGACCGAGCCCATGATCCCGTATTGGAGCAGGTGCTCGGGGCGCGCGTCGCTATTCGCGCCCGCGTCGCAGAGGCAAAAGACGTTCGTCTCCGACGGGATGAGAGCGCAAATCCCCGGGCGATCGATCCCTGGCAGCGTCCTCAACTTGATCGTCGTCGCCGCGACCGCGGCACCGGTGTGACCCGCGCTGACAATGGCAGCGGCATCACCTTTTTTCACGAGATCGACCGCGCGGCTAACGGAAGAATCCTTTTTCCGCCGGACCGATTGGACCGCGCCGTCGCTCATCTCGACCACTTGAGTCGAGTGCACGATCTCGATACGGCCGTCGTTGCAGTGGAGCTTCTTGAGTTCCGCCTCGATCTGAGGCGTGTCGCCGACGAGAAAGAGTTTGTCGATCTGCGGATATTCCTTAAGGGCAAGGACGGCACCGCCCACCAGATTCGGCGGGCCAAAATCGCCGCCCATGGCATCGAGAGCGATTTTCATCGGAAGAGCACTCTGAGGTTCTCAGTCCGCGATTGCAAAATGAAAAAGCGATTCGAGAAAGGCACGCTCCCGACTTGCACCTACACTTTAACTTTCACTTACACTCCGTGAACGCTGGAGAGAGTGTATGTGAAAGTTAAAGTGTAAGTGCAGGTTGCGTTAAGCCTCGACCGTCAAAACCTGACGGCCGCGGTAATATCCGCAGGAAGAGCAGGCGGTGTGAGAGGCAACAGTGCTGCCGCACTGCGAGCACTTATTGAGCTGCGGCGGCTGCCAGCGATGCGAAGCCTTCCGCGTGCGCAGGCGCATCTTCGAGGTTTTGCGTTTTGGAACTCCCATAAGAGCGGCTTAGGAAAGCAGGAAATCGGCAAAAGGCAACCCGCGGAAATGCTCGGCAGGTGCGCCGAGGAAGACTGAAGTCGCAGTGTCATCCCGAGCGGAGCGCAGCGCAGTCGAGGGATCCCGTGGAGGTGCCGTGAGGCGACGATCGCACGCGGCCGATCTTTGAGGAAGCTCGACGGGATCCTTCGACTTCGTTTCGCTGCGCTGCACTCCGCTCAGGATGACGGCGGGGGTGACGCGATTTTACAGATCGAGTTTATCGAGCGCGCTCCAATCCGGCGGCCGCACTTCGAGCGGCTCGGCCTGGGCTCCGCTCACCTTTTCTTCCGGCACCGGGCAGATCCGCCCGCCATCGCGATCGCAGTGCGGATACGGCGGTAAATTGAGCAAGATATCCTCGCGCATGAAGGGCGTGAGATCGACCACTTCGGGTCCGGCCAGCTCGGTATGAATCGCGAAATCCGGCACCGCAATTTCAAACGGAAACGCCTCCAGACAACGCACACAGTGCAGCTCAACTGGCTGATGCAGCTCCCCGCTTGCCCAGAGCGCGCCCTCGGAAATCCCGACTTCGAGCGCGTAGCGGAGCGGCCCGGCGCATTGCACCTCGGCGGGATCGAGATGCTGCGGGAGGACACATTCCTCCTCCCCCTCGAGCTGCAGACCGTCGTGCGGAATCTGACGCAGATGCAATTTCATCGTTTCAATTTCTCTCGAAAACTCTCCACCACACACGCCGGGACGAAGCCGCTAATGTCGCCCCCGAGCCGCGCGATCTCCTTCACGATCCGCGAGCTGAGGTAGGTATATTCTTCCTTCGGCATAAGGAACATCGTTTCAACGGCCCCTTCCAGTTTGCGATTCATCAGCGCCATCTGGAATTCGAACTCGAAATCCGAGACCGCGCGCAGGCCGCGGACGATCGCCCGTGCGTCCTGCTGCTTCGCAAATTCCACGAGCAATCCGGTCATCGGCGCGACGGTTACGCCCTCGATCCCTTTCGTGACTTCGCGCAGAAACGCGAGCCGCTGGTCGAGGGAAAAGAGCGGCTTCTTCTGATCGTTTTGCGCCACTGCCACGATCACTTCGTCGAATAACTTCCGAGCGCGCTCAATTACGTCGAGATGGCCATTCGTGACCGGATCGAAGCTCCCGGGATAGATCGCGCGTCGCATGCGGCTGAAAATCGCAGAGGAAGCGCGAAATGAAAGCACCCGGTGTCCTTTGGTGTGATTGCCAGACTTACCCCGAAGAATCCCATGACCTGAAACAGTCTATAAAATGTTGCAAAAATCGCGGCGCCCCACCATTTGTCATCCCGAGCCGGCGGAGCGCGGCGAGGGATCTCACAGGCGTTGCTCGGCGCCGATCACAGGTCGAACTAAACAAACGCTTGCGAGATCCCTCGCCGTCCTACGGCGACTCGGGATGACACTTTTGTCCGTTCGCCCGATCTCTGAGCTCCTGCCATCGCTCCATCGCCCCACCGCCCTATTTGCCCTCGGCGCGGTGCGGCCCAAAGTAAGAGCTTCAAAAATGAGCGACCCCGCCTATCGATCGATCGCCGTGGCGGCGGCTTTTTCCTCGCCGCGTTTCCTCCACGTGCTCACCGAAGCCCGGCGGGTGCGCGACCGTTTTGGCTCGCAGCTCAGCTTCATTTACGTCGGCAAACGCGACGCAAACACCACGCGCAAGTTTGCCGATGCCTGGAAAAAACTGCAGCTCCCAGCGGACTCCGTCGTCCACTACGAAGAGGGCGATCCGGCCAGCGGCATCCTCGCCGCGGCCACGAAAAATCATCTCGATCTCCTCATCGCCGGCGCGCTCGAGAAGGAAGCGGTCCATCGCCAGTTTCTCGGCAATGTCGCGCGTCGCCTCGCCCGCGAAGCGAAATGTTCGGTGATGCTCTTCACGAATCCGGAGCTCGAGCCCCAACCGCTCCGGCACATCGTTTTCATGGCGGAATATTCCGAGCACGCCCGCCGCGCCTTTCAACGCACGCTCCAGCTCGCGGAGCGGGAAAAATGCGAACGCCTCTTCGTCATTCGCAACTACACCAGCTTCGACAAGGCGCGCGCCCGCCGCCGCTCGAAAACGTCGCGCACCATTGCCCGCACGCTCGAGGAGGAAGAGGTCGCGCTCCAGGAATTTGTCCTCGCCGCCGGGACTACGCCGGTGCCAATCGAAACCCGTTGTATCCGCGGTAATACCGGCTTCGCCGCCTCCGATTTCGTCGCCGCGGTAAAAGCTGATCTCCTTGTCGTGCCAATGGAGACAAAGCCGGGCGCCGACGCGAAGTTGCCGCGGCAAAGCGCGTGGATCTCCGACGTGATCCCGTGCAACCTCTGGATCATTCGTTAGGCCGAGGCGTTTACATCCGCCGCAGCGCGCTGTTGCGAAAACCTTCGCTGGCTCGCCGCATTCCGCGAACGGGCGCTCAATTCAAAAAGGAGATTTATGGCTGGAAAATTAGACGGAAAAAAAGTCGCGATTTTGGTCGCGAGCGGGTTTGAGCAGGTTGAGATGACGAAGCCGCGCGAGGCGCTCAAGGAAGCGGGCGCGGAGGTGAAAATCGTCTCCACGAAAGCGGGTCAGATCCAAGGGATGAATCACGCCGACAAAGGCGACAAGTTCGACGTCGACCTCACCCTCGATGAGGCCCGGCCCGGGAACTTTGATGCACTTATGATCCCCGGCGGATTGATGAACCCCGATGAGCTGCGCTCGACCCCGGCGGCGACAGAATTCGCACGGCATTTCTTCGACGCGGGCAAACCGGTTGCGGCGATTTGTCACGGCCCCTGGGTGCTGATCGATGCGGATGTAGTCCGCGGCCACACGCTGACTTCCTGGCCGGCGATTCAGACCGACGTGAAGAACGCCGGCGGCAACTGGATCGACGAGGAAGTAGTCGTCGACAACGGCCTCGTCACGAGCCGCAAACCGGACGACATCCCGGCGTTCAACGAAAAGATGATCGAGGAATTCGCGGAAGGAAAACACGAGCGCCAAAAAGCTTCCGGGAGCGGAAAAGCCCCGCCCGCGATGACGCTCGAGACCTAGACTCTTTAGGCTAAAAAACGCGGCCACAACTGGAGCGCGACGCTCGGTCGTCGTGAGGTTTCGACCTGCGATCACGGAGGTTCGCGCTCCAGGTGGCCGCTTTTCTCCCTAGGAATCGGCGCGGCCTGACCGGGGCCCCGGCACTCGTTAAGTCGGGAATGCGCGCGCGAAGAGCAAGCTCTCCTCCGCGTAACCCGGCAAGGCAATTTCGCGGTCGTAGGCGAAGCCGAGTTTCTCGAGCAGGCGAATCGACGCCTGGTTCGTGCGCGAGGTGACTCCGTAGACCTGCGTGAAGCCGAGCGTCGTCCCGCCGTAATCGAGCACGGCGGCAGCGGCTTCATACCCATACCCTTGGCCGCAAAATCGCGCGAGAAAGGCGAAGCCGGCATCGGCGTGCGCGAGCGTCTCACGTTTCACAAACCCGCAGATGCCAATGGCAACTGCCTCAGGCTTTAGCTCCACCAGGTAAAGTCCGTAACCCAGCGTGTGATAACTCGCGCTGTATTTCTCCGCGAGGTAACCGCGCGCGTCTTCCACCGTGCGTAGCCCGCGGTCGCCGATGTTTGCATGGTAGGCCGGCTCGTTCATGAGCTCGAGGAGAAACGCCGCGTCCTCCGCCGCGGCCTCGCGCAACCGCAGCTGCGGGGTTTCCAGAATCGTCGCCATCTTCCGCCTCTAAGCGCCACGCACCGCGCGAACAAGCGCGAACCCATCCGCTTTCTCTTTCCCGCCGCCGTGGCCATATTGGGAGGCCGATGACGACCCCGAACAAAATCACCCTCGTCCGGATTCTCATGATCCCGGCGTTCGTGCTCATGGCGCTCTACTACGGCGAGAGTGTGAAACGGGGCGAGCCGCTGGAATGGCAGCGCTTCACCGCGATCGCTATCTTTCTCCTCGCCGCGGCAAGCGATGGCCTCGATGGCTACATCGCGCGGCGTTACAACCAAAAAAGCGCGCTCGGCGTCGTTCTCGATCCGATCGCCGACAAGGGCCTGCTGCTCAGCGGCATCATCACCTTGAGCATCAGCAACTGGAGTGAAGTCGATCCGCAATACGGGCGTTTTCCGACCTGGTTTCCCGTGCTCGTGATCAGTCGCGACGCGGTCATCCTCATCGGCAGCGCGGTTTTGCATTTGTTGAACGGCAAGGTGCGCGTGCGGCCGGCGTGGACGGGAAAAGTCGCGACGTTTTTACAGATGGCGGCGATCGCGTGGGTGATGTTGCAGTTGCGTTTTTTACCGCTGGTCTACGTCGTGTTCGCCGCTGGTTTTTTCACGCTGGTATCCGGGGTTATTTATGTGATGGATGGGTTCCGCCAGCTCGGGGAGAAGGGCCAGGCGGACGCGCGGTAGGACCTTGTAGCGTGCGCTGTCTAAGCGCATCGTCGGGCGTCCGCTGAGGACAGCGGACACTACAATCCGCGGGCGCATTCGTTAAGCATTCATGGAAAATTTACGCAGCGTCGCCATCGTCGGCCGTCCGAACGTCGGGAAATCTGCGCTCTTCAATCGGCTCGCCGGGCGCAACATCGCGATCGTGCACGACCAGCCGGGGATCACGCGCGATCGAATTTCCGCGCCGAGCAAGCAGGGCGACTTCGTGATCTGGGACACCGGCGGCATCGGCGGCAAGGGCGAAACCGAGTTGCTCACCGAAGTCCGCGAGGCGGCCGACGCGGCGATGCGTGAGGCAGCTGTCATTCTCTTCGTCGTCGACGCGCAACAAGGACTCACCCCGATCGACGAAGAACTCGCGCGTCTCCTCCGCCGTTCACAGCGCCCGGTCGTGTTGGTGGTGAACAAAATCGATCACCCGAACCACGAAAACTTCGACACCGAATTCACGCGGCTCGGTTTCAACGAAGTCCTCTCGATCAGCGCCGCGCACGGTCTCGGCATCGGCACGCTGCTCGAAACCATCGCGGAGGAACTCCCCGAATCAGAAATCACCGATCAGCAATCGCCCATTCCCCTCTCGCTCGCGATCGTCGGGCGCCCGAACGTCGGCAAGTCCTCGCTCATCAACGCCATCCTCAGCGATCGGCGCACGATCGTGAGCAACATCCCGGGCACAACCCGCGACGCAGTCGACATCGCCTACCGGCACGGAAAAGATGATTTCCTTCTCATCGACACCGCCGGCATCCGCGCGCGCGGGAAACATTCGACCTCAGTCGAAGTCTTCAGCGTCATGCGTTCCGAGCGCACGATCCGGCGCGCGGACCTTTGCGTGCTCGTGATCGACGCGACTAGTGGCGTCACTTCCCAAGATAAGAAAATCGCCGCGCTCATGCAGAAAGCGCACAAGCCCTCGATCATCGTGGTCAACAAATGGGACCTCGTGAAACCGGTGCGCGGTCTCAAGGAAACGCTCGCCACCCTGATTGCCGAGACGCGTGAGCGCCTCTTCTTTTTGCCCTACGCGCCGATCCTCGTGACCTCAGCGCTGACCGGCGAAAATGTCGAGCGCCTCTTTACGGCGATTCGCAAAATCCGGCGCGCGGCGCACGAGCGGGTCGGCACCGGATTGCTGAACCGGATCATACGCGAAGCCTTTGCCACGAACCCGCCGCCGATGTCGGCGAACAAGCGGATGAAACTGTTTTACGTGACTCAGGCGCGCGGCGCGGAAGAGCGCGCGCTGCCCACGCCGGAGTTCGTGCTTTTCGTGAACGACCCGCAATTGTTAGGCGACACCTACGCGCGTTATCTGGAGGCGCAGATCCGCGCGGCGCAGGAGTTTCACGGGTTGCCACTGATGCTCAATTTCCGCCCGCGCGCGGAGAGTTCCGGCGGTGGAGCAGACGAGAAGAAAGTAGCGGAACGTGGCCAACGGAAAACGGGAAATCCGCGCCGCGAAAAAGGCCGTCAGCGCGGCAAAGGACGTGACGGCGACCAAGGCGGTCATCCTGAGCGGAGTGGAGCGTAGCGGAACGGAGTCGAAGGATCCCGTGGCGCTGCTGGGGAGCGACGCTTCGTGAGGGAAGAGAAGGCGGGGCTTCTAGAAACTCTACGGGATCCCTCGGCTCCGCTGCGCTGCGCTCGGGATGACGAGTGGCGCGCTTTCAAGGAGCGCAGCGGACCCAGATTTTTTCGCGCGCGCTCTCCTCGATCGCGGCGAGCACGCGCTGATTCGCGAGACCGTCCGCGAAGCTGGGCGCGACCGATTTTCCGGCCACGACCGCCTCCAGGAAATCGGCGATCGTGTGCACGAAGCTGTGCTCGTAGCCTAACAAGTGCCCGGGCGGCCACCACTTCGCCACGTAGGGATGCGTCGCTTCCGTGACGAGAATTTCGCGAAAACCGCGCCGATCTTCCGGATCGCGCGCGTTGTAAAATTCGAGACGATTCAGCTTTTCGAGATCGAACGAGAGCGAGCCGCCGCTGCCGTTAATCTCGATCGTAAGGCCGTTCTTCCGGCCGGTCGCGAAGCGCGTCGCTTCGAGCGTGGCGAGCGCGCCATTCCGGAAACGCCCGAGCACAAGGGCAGCGTCATCAACGCTCACCCGGCCGCGGCGTTTCGGCTCGTTCGGCAACGGGCGTTCCTTCACGAAAGTCTCAAGCGTGGCGCAGACTTCGCGGAACTCGCCGACAAGATAACGCGCGAGATCGACGACGTGCGAACCGAGGTCGCCTAACGAACCCGAGCCCGCTTCTTTTCCGCGCAGACGCCAGACAAGGGGGAAGGCCGGGTCGGCGATCCAATCCTGCAAATAGGTGCCTCGGAAATGGTAAATCCGATCGCCTAGCTCGCCCCGCGCGATCATCTCGCGGGCGAGCGCGAGCGCAGGAACCCGCCGGTAGTTGTGACAAACCATGTTCACGACGCGCGCCTTTTTCACCGCCGCGGCCATCCGTTCCGCTTCCGCGACGTCGCGCGCGAGCGGCTTCTCGCAGAGGATCGCCTTCCCCGCCGCAGCCGCCGCGAGGGCGATCTCGGCGTGGGAATCATTCGGCGTGCAGATGTCGATAATGTCGATCGCCGGGTCGGCTACGACCGCGCGCCAATCGGTCGCGGTCGTTTCCCACCCGAGTGTGTCCGCGGCTTCCAAAAGCGCACGCTCGTCGCGGCCGCAAATCGTCCGGAGCCGCACCTCCGCAGAGAGCGGGAAGAAGCGCGGCGCCTGGCGCCAGGCGTTCGAATGCGCGCGGCCCATGAAGCCGTGGCCGATGAGTCCAACCTGTAAAGTGCGTCGCGCGATCATGCTGCGTGAAAAGTTCCGGAGTGCCGGGTATATAGCGTCCCATGTCCGCGCCGCTCAAGGTGAAATGCCCTTCCTGCCGTCGGGAAACGGAGGCGACGGTGGCGCGTTGTCCGCATTGCCGGCTCACCTTGAACAAGCTCGACCTGCGCTTCGGCGTGGCCCCGCGGCACTTCGGACTTTTGGCCGATGTCGCCGGGCAGTTGCCACCGGGAAAACAGCGGAAAGTGCAGGAACTGCTCGAGCTTTTCGGGAAAAAATTCCCGCAATCGATCTTCTCGGTTTACCTCACCGACCTGCCGGCGGGAACCTTGCCTAACGAGTACGCTTTCTGGCTGGCGAATCGGGCGCGCTCGAACACGGCGGCCTCGGTCGGCCCGCGCAATTTCGATCTCGTGCTCGTGCTCGATCGCGGCGGCGGCGCGGCGCTCGCGGCCGGTTATGGGCTCGAGAATTATCTCAAGGAAGAGGACCTCGGCGCCGCGCTCGCGGCGGGGCGCGAGGACTTCGGGGCCGGCGCCTGGGCCGCCGGGATCGGGCGCTGCGTGGATGCCCTGACCGAGCGGATGCGCGTGGCGGCGTTGCGGAAACCGGAGACCGCGTCATAAGGCGAAGTGCTTTACTCGTTAGGCTTGTCGCCGGATTGCTTGGGCTCGGCAGCGTCTTCGGGGATGAACTGCCGCCGGCTCCGAGCGGCCAGGTTTACGATCCGGATTTTCTTCTCTCGAAAGTGGCGACGGCAGACCTGAGCAAAAGCCTGACCAACTTCGCGGCCACCCAGGAGCTCACGGTTTACCTCGCCGTCTTTACGAAGACGCCGCGGCTGAGCGACGAGACGGCGAAGGACCTGAATCAGGCGTGGGACCAGAGCGGCCTGGGCGCGGTGATCACGTTCTCGCCGCGGCGGCGGGAAGCGAAGGTGCTGCCGTCGCCGCAGTTGTCGCTCACGACCCGAGCTTCGGACCTGACGGCGACTTTTCTCAAAGGCGCGCAGAGCGGCTTGGATCGCGGAAACGACTCTCTCGCGGCGCAGGAAGGAACCGCGGCGCTGCTGCGACAGTTGCGCGAAATCCGCGCGGAGACGGCGGCGGTGCCGGTCAAGAAATGGCGCCTCGGCCGCCTGTGGCTGCTCACCGGCTTTGGCGTTGCCGGGCTCGTCGGTCTTGCATTTCTCTGGTCGGCGGCGCGGGTCTGGCGGCGGTCGAATCTCTTCGATCACAGTTACCGTTTCCCGGTCGCGACCACGCCGGCGCCGTTGCGTTTCGGCGCGCAACGCTGCGGTGGATTGATGGCGACGCTCAATCTGCGTGGGCCGACGGAGAAGCGCTCATAAAGCGAGTCATCCCGAGCGAAGCGAAGCGGAGCCGAGGGATCCCGTGGGGCGGGTTGGAAACCTCTGCGCGGGGGCTTCACGGAGACCCGACGGGATCCCTCGACTTCGCTCGGGATGACTGTGGATGGCAACCGCCGCTAAAACCGAAAGACCTTTAGGAACGCGACCTCGAGCGCGAGCCCTTCGTGAACCGTGCGGCTGAGATGATCCCGCAGTTCTTCGAGACGGCGCAGCCGCGCGAGGATATCGGCCGTCGTTAGTCGAGCCGCGACTTCGCCGGTGGCCGTTTCTGAGGTGGGTAATTCGCGACCGGCCACGCCGGTGCTGGCGCGGAGAACGTCGCCCCACCAGAGAAAAAGCAGCTCGAGGAATTGCTCGCGGCGTTGCAGATAAAGACTCTCGCTCAGCGCCTTGTAATGATCTTCGCGCGTGTCGAGCCACGAACCGTCAGTCGTGGTTTTATAACGCGCGGTTTCGCTTTTCAGATTCTCCGCCTGCTCTTCCTGGATGCGCGTCTTGAGTCCGCTCAGCAGCCGCTCGAAACCTTGCGCGAGCCCGAACGCTTCCTGCACACCGCTGGTTTTTTGCGTGGCGACGCGATTGAGCAGCGCGAGAAATTTCTCTTCTTCTTCTGAGAACGCGACGTCCTTCGGCGCGGCCAGCGGCAGAATCAGGCAGCGCGAGATGATGGTGTCCGGCAGCGTCTCCGGGTTCGCGCTGAGCAGGAGCAGGAGCGAGTTCTTCGGCGGTTCCTCGAGCGTTTTCAGGAAGGCGTTGGCGGCCTGCGTCTGCATCCGGTCGGCCTCGGAAATGATCGCCACTTTTCGGCCTCCGCCACGTGCCTGCATCTGAAGCGCGTGCTCGAGCTGGCGGATTTGTTCGATCACGATTCGGCGCGATTTCGATTCCGGACCAGCGAGGTGGACGTTGGCCGCGGTGCCCGCAAAAACGCTCTCCGGCTCCACGCCGCTGACGAGCTGCGCGATCCGCGCGGCGAGCGCGCGCTTCCCGCTCCCGGCCGGGCCGGTGATGAGATAGGCGTGCGCGAACCGATCGCGGTCCTGCGCGCTGCGCAGGTAATCGAGCGCGATCTCGGGCGAAAAAGCCATCGTTAGGCAGAGTGCGGCTGCGCGGATGAAGCCGGGATGAGCCGGGCGAGATGCGGACAGCGCGCGCAGATCGTTTCCCAGATTTCCTGCTCGATCGCCTCGATCGTCTGGCTGCCGTCGAGCAACTGAATCCGGCGCGGTTCGCGTTGCGCGAGTTCGCGATAGGCGTCGCAGACGTCTTCGTAAAATTTCTGCGGTTCCTGTTCCATCCGATCGGGCGCGCCGGCGGGACGGACCCGGCGGAGCATCCGCGCGCGCGCAGTCTCGACATCGACATCGAGGATGAAAGTGAGATCGGGCCAGGTCGGGCCGACGGCGACAGCGTTGAGGTGACCGACCATCTCGCCGTCGAGTCGCCGCGCGACGCCTTGGTAGACGGTCGTGGAATCAGCGAAGCGATCGGAGATCACCACCTTTCCCTGGTCGAGCGCGGGGATGATTTTTTCGCGCACAAGCTGGCTGCGGCTCGCTTCAAAAAGGAGGAGCTCGGTCTCTGGAGTCATCGCCGCGCTGATCGGATCGAACTGGAGCAGGTCGCGAATTTTCTCGCCGATGGGGGTGCCGCCGGGCTCGCGGGTGAGGAGAAAAGGGACGCCGGCATTCGTGAGGCGTGCGGCGAGGAGGCGGACCTGCGTGGATTTTCCGCAGCCTTCGGAGCCTTCGAAAGTGATGAAAGGCAGGCGCGGCATGGGGGACGATTTTGCGGCAAAGCACGGCTGTTGTCGAATCTCGAGAGGAGCGCCAGCTCGGTCATCCTGAGCGGAGCGCAGCGGAGTCGAAGGATCCCGTGGGGCTTCCCGGAAGCTCTGGTCGAAGAAGGATGGAAGCGGGGTTTTGAGGATACCCGGCGGGATCCCTCGACTACGTTTCGCTGCGCTGCACTCCGCTCGGGATGACAGGATTGTTCGGGGCGGATTAACTGCTCGGCGGCGCTTTCCATTCCTGAGAATCCCGCTAAGTCTCTTCCGTTGAAAAAGAAGACGAGAGCGATGGCCGCGGCCGCCGGCAGTCCGCTGCCGGTCGAGACCGGGCTCGCGGGATTCTTCGCGAAGTTCACCGTCCTGCGCGGCGCGCAACGCAACCTCTGGCTCACGTTTCTTCTCAAGTTCCTCATCTACACGGCCTACTCGGTCACGAACAAAACCATGATCCTGTGGCTCTCGCGGGACCTCGGTTTTAATGATCAATCGGCGGGTGCGCTGGTCGGCTGGGTTTGGGCGCCGGCGATGACGATTTTTACTCTGCTCGCCGGTTCGTTGACCGATGCGATCGGGTTGCGTCGGACATTTTTCCTCGGCGTGGCGATCTGCACGCTGGCGCGCTCGGTCATGATCGTGAGCACGACTCCGTGGCTTGCGCTGACCTGCGGCGTGCTGCCACTGGCGGTCGGCGAAGCGCTCGGCACGCCCGTGCTGCTCGCGGCGACGCGCCGTTATTCTACGACCCAGCAGCGGTCGATTTCGTTCTCCATCATCTACATGGTGATGAATGTCGGCTACGTCGCGGCCGGCTGGATTTTTGACTTCGTTAGGCAACATGATTTTACCTTCAGCATCTTCGGTTTTACGCCGACGACGCATCAGCAGCTCTTCATGGTCAGCCTCGCCTTTGAGGTGGTCCTCTTCCCGGCGATCTACTTTCTGCGCCGCGGTGAAAACGAGGGACCGGCGCCGGACGAATCGGGCGCGCCGTTTTTGCAGAGCCTCTTCGGAACCGTGCGGCAAAGCGCGGTCGATACCGGGCGGCTCTTCGGCCGGCTGCTCCAGCAATCGACTTTTTTCCGGCTGCTCGCCTTCTTTCTCCTCATCGGTTTCCTAAAGGCGATTTTTCTCCAGATGGATTACGTCTTTCCGAAGTTCGGCGATCGCGTGCTCGGACTGCATGCGCCGGTGGGCAAGCTCGCGAACATCAACGCCATTCTTATTATCCTGCTCGTGCCGATCATCGGCGCGCTCACCCAGCGCTTCGCGGCCTACGGGATGGTCGTGCTCGGGGGCACGATTTGCGCGGCGGGCGTCTTCATCATGGCGCTGCCGCCGGCGTGGTTTCTGGGGGCGGCCAATAGCGGCTTCGGTCACTGGCTCGGGCACAGCTACCTCGGGCTCCAGGGCGACGTGCATCCTTATTATGTGATGTCGGCTTTCTATCTGGCGGTCTTTTCCGTGGGCGAGGCGTTTTACTCGCCGCGCGTTTACGAATACGCGGCCGCGATTGCGCCGCCGGGGCAGGAGGCTTCTTACGCCGCGCTTGCTTACATCCCGTTTCTGATTGGGAAACTGCTGGTCGGCACGAGCGGTTGGATCCTGGCGATTTTTTGTCCCGCGACCGGCCCGCGGCACCCGGGGACGATGTGGCTCATCTTCGCGCTCGCCGCCGCGGTCGCGCCGATCGGGCTGCTTATTTTCCGCGGCTATATCCGGGTTCCGGAAGAGGGCCGGGAGGAAGTTGCCTAACGATGCGCCGACGTCACCGTCGCGCGCGGAAGCGACCGCTGTAGACGCTTCGCTCTGCGAAGCGCGGGCACTGGTTCAGCCATCAGATCAACTCCCTCGTTTCGCAGAAACGTCTAAAACCGCGCGTTGCGGCGGAATAAAGGTGGGCGTAAATTCTCTCACTCCGGATGAACGAAAACCACGATTCCTTTTATCGCCAGACGCTCGCACCGCGCCGCAACGCCTCGAGTCTCTGGCTGGGCGCGGCCGTCGTCGTCCTCATCGGCGCGACCTCGCTTTACATCAGCCGTGCCGGGAGCAAGCAAGTCCCTGCGCCGCCCACAACCGCAGTCGTTGCGAACAACGCCACAGACGCAGCCAACAAAACCACCGAAATCAAAAATATGTCCGACGCCGAACTCCGCCAAAAACTCACCCCCGAGCAATACAAAGTGACCCGCGAAAACGGGACCGAGCGGCCGTTTCAGAACGCGTATTGGAACAACCACGAGCCCGGGATTTACGTGGACCTGATCAGCGGCGAAGCGCTCTTTTCTTCCTCGGATAAATTCGAAAGCGGCACGGGCTGGCCGAGCTTCACCAAGCCAATCGATGACGGTAACGTCGTCGAGAAAAAGGATCGCTCGCTCTTCATGACGCGCACGGAAGTGCGCTCGAAAAAAGACGACGCGCATCTCGGTCACCTCTTCGATGACGGCCCGGCGCCGACCGGCATGCGCTATTGCCTGAACTCCGCCGCGCTCCGTTTTGTGCCGAAAGACAAAATGGAAGCGGAAGGCTACGGCAAGTATCTCCTGCTCGTCAGCGGCGCGGAGAAGAAGTGAGTCGCGCGCTACGCTCCGGTGGCCGGGCGAGTCAGTAGCATTCTTGCGAAGAAAGAGACCGGCCTGAGTGTGAGATTCTGGGATCTGAGGCGACAAGGGCTGGCTTACATTTTTGTTAGTACCGCAGGCTTACATTTTTGTTAGTACCGCACTTACTTTCTCATATGGCATAACAATAGTTTGTGACAAGTGGTAGAACTGTAGCTAGGTTTTCGTCCGGCTAAAGATTAGCCGCCATCACTCGGTCAAAACTATGAAAGCCAATCCATCGTCAGCCTTCCTCGCCGCCTTTACGGGCGCCGCAGTGCTTACCGTCGTTAGCTCAGCCTTCGCGCTGGGCCCGAAGCAAGTCCAGTTCACGCCATCCTATCACAACGATGTTTCGCCTCCGATGCGCGATACGCCCGACTGGAACTATACTGTTCACCAAGAGCGTGAGGCCGCCGAAAATCCAAAGATCCCTAACTCCCACGTCGACAGGCCAGATCCCGTGATCCAAAAGAGTGGTTCGGTTCTGGGTTTCCTCGCGCCAAGCATCCCCGCGACGATCCTCAACTTTGATGGCATCGCGTTCCCTGGCGTCGGATGTAACTGCGCTCCGCCCGATACGAATGGCGAAGTAGGAGCAACGCAATATGTCCAGATGGTCAACGAAGGCTATCAGGTATTCGATAAGGCCACCGGCAACTCGACCTTGGGGCCGAAGAGCATCTCTTCGCTCTGGAGCGGGTTCGGCGGAGCTTGCGAGACCGGCGGGGCCGGCGACCCGGTCGTTCTCTACGATCAATTGGCTGGCCGCTGGGTCATCACTCAGTTCGCGAGCGCGACCGGCGGCGCACCGATCACCGACGAGTGTGTTGCTGTCTCGACCACGAGCGACGCCACCGGGTCCTATTATCGTTATGGGTTCCATCTCGGCTCGAACTTCTACGACTATCCGCACCTCGGCGTCTGGCCTGATGCTTATTACATGAGTATGAACGTGTTTAATTCTGCCGGCACGTCTTACCTCGGTCCCCAAGCCTTCGCTTTCAATCGCAGCGCGATGCTGACTGGCGCCCCCTCCAGCTTCGTCAGTCCGGGCGGACCTCTCGGCAGTTCGGCGGCGCCTTTTTTACCGGCAGATCTCGACGGTTCGACTTTGCCGACCGCTGGTGCACCGAATACCTTTGTCGGATTCCCGAGTGGCGGCCAGTATACGACTTATCACTTCCATGCGGATTTCGCCACGCCGGGTAACTCCACCTTCACCACATTCGCTGCTCCTCCCGCAGCGGCCTTCACTTCGCTCTGTCCCAGCACCCGCTCCTGCGTGCCGGAGTCGGGCGCAAGTAGAAACAATCAATTAGACGGCATCGGCGACCGCTTGATGTTCCGGCTGGCTTATCGGAAATTCAGCGATGGTCACGAATCCGTGGTCGGCACCTACAGCGTCAGCGCCGGGGGAGTCGCAGGCATCCGTTGGTTTGAACTCCGGGGAGTCACGGCGGGCCCGGTCACAGTTTTCCAGGAAAGCACCTACCAGCCCGATTCCACCTGGCGCTGGCTGGGGAGCGCGGCGATGGATGGCCAGGGGAATCTGGCGATCGGCTACAGCGCTTCCAGTGGCTCGATCTTTCCACAACTCCGTTACGCGGGGCGACTGGCGGGCGACCCTCTCAACACGCTGGCGCAGGGAGAAGCTCATCTTTTTGATGGGACGGGCAGCCAGACCGGCACCGGGAATCGCTGGGGCGATTACAGCGACCTCACGGTGGACCCGGTCGACGACGCGACCTTCTGGTATACGGGCGAGTACTATTCCTCCACTAGCACCTACAACTGGCGCACGCGCGTAGGCTCGTTCAAGCTGGCCTCGGGAAGTCCGACGCCAACTCCAACACCCACGCCGACTCCAACACCGACACCGACACCGACGTCTACTCCCACACCGACGGCGACTCCAACGGCGACCCCTACTCCCACGCCGGCTCCAGATTATTCGTTGTCGATCAGCCCATCGAGTAACAACGTGGGTCGCAATGGCGGAACGGCCATCTACTCCGTTACGGTTAATCCCACGAACGGCTTCAGCTCGCCGGTCACCTTCTCCGCTAGCGGTCTCCCTTCCGGGACGACAGGTGCCTTCAGCCCGAACCCGTCCACGACCACCTCAACGCTAACCCTCACGGTCAATTCGTCGACAAACAAGGGTACCTACACCTTCACCGTCACCGGAACGGGGGGATCGCCAACCATCACTCGAACCGTGACAGCGTCTCTGAACAAAACGAACGGAAAATAATCCGTTAGACGCCGAGTTGCGGCGTCATTCTGGCGGCGTGTTTGCAGTCGAAAGGCTGCAGGCACGCCGTTTTGGCTCCTCGGAATGAACTCATTGTCGGCGGGAAGCTGCTCGCGATTCCTATCGTCATAAGCGACACACGCCTCAACGCTCTCGATTGATCTATCCTTCCGGCGGAATTACGGTCGCCGATGAGTTTTTCCGCTGACGAGCGCGACGCCGCCTGGCCGGCGATCTCCTTTGCAGAATGGCAAGCCACGGCAGAGACCCTGCACATGTGGACGCAGATCGTGGGCAAGATTCGGCTGAAGCTGAACCCGTGGATCAACCACTCCTGGCATGTCACACTTTATCTTACTTCACGGGCCTAACGACTTCCCCGATCCCGCATGGCCTGCACACGTTTGAGCTCCGCTTCGATTTCATCGATCATCACCTGCGGATTCTGAAAAGCGACGGCGGGCAGCGAACGATCCCGCTGCGCCCGCCGTCGGTGGCGCATTCTACCACGAGGTCATGGGCGCGCTCGCGGAGCTCGAGCTCCCGGAGAAGATCGATCTCGTGCCTAACGAACTCCCGGACGGCATCCCGTTCGACCGCGACGAGACGCATCGGAGCTACGATCCGGAATCGGCGAACCGCTTCTGGCGCGTCCTCGTGCAGACCGCTCGCGTCTTCACCAAATTCCGCGGTCGCTTCTGCGGCAAATGCAGCCCGGTCCATTTTTTCTGGGGCAGTTTCGATCTCGCGGTCACGCGTTTTTCCGGCCGGCCGGCGCCGCGCACCCGGGCGGCGTGCCGCATTTGCCGGATGTCGTCGCGCGCGAAGCGTATGCGCAGGAGGTGAGCAGTCTCGGTTTCTGGCCGGGGAGCGCGGCCAATCCGACGCCGCTTTTTTACTCCTATGCCTATCCGGAGCCGCCGGGTTTTGCGGACGCGGCGGTGCGGCCTAACGATGCGAGTTATTTCGCGCCGCTGCACGAGTTCACGCTGCCGTACGACGCTGTGCGCACCGCGCCGTCGCCCGACGACGCCCTCCTCGCTTTCGCGGAGAGCACCTATGATGCGGCCTCTCTTCTCGGAAAATGGGACCGCGCTGCGCTCGACGAAGCTGGCCTCCATCCGCCCCACGCCCAACAACAGATTCGCGCCATCCCGGCGATGAATCTATTTTCGGCCTCCGCGTCAAATGCCGGTGGACGCGTTCCGGCGTTCGTTTAACCTCTCCACTCTTTGCCCGATGCCCCGCCGACCCAAGCTACCTCGAGATCCTGACGCCGAAGAATCCGGACCACGGATGCCCGCGACGACTCCGCCACTCGATCCGGGTCAGCCGACCGACCTCGAGTTGATGGCCGGGATACAAAACGAAGATCCCGAGGCGCTTTCCCAGCTCTACGACCGCTACCACGGCATCATCAAGGCGCTCATCCTCCGCGTTGTGCATAACGAGGCCGAGGCCGACGATCTGCTCCAGGAGATCTTCATGGAGCTCTGGAACCAGGCGAAAAATTTCTCCGCGCAAAAAGGCAAACCGCTCGGCTGGATGGTGACGCTCGCACGGCGCCGCGCGATCGACGGGCTGCGCAAAAAACAGGCTTACATGCGCGCGGGCGAGCGTCTGCAAAACGAGACCGAGCAGCAACCGGACGCTTGGGTGCACAACTCGACCGAGGAGGAAATTAACTTCTCCGACACCCGGGTGCTTGTACGCAAAGTCATCAACGGTCTCCCGCCCGCGCAGCAGCAGGCGATCGATCTCGCATTTTTTCGGGGCATGAGTCAGCGCGAAATCGCCGCAAATACGAATACACCTTTGGGAACCGTCAAAACCCGCCTCGAATTGGGGCTGAAAAAGATCTACGACGGCCTGAAAGAACTGAAAGATGAGCTTTGAAGAATTCCAAAGTCACGCGCGACTCTACGTGATCGGCGCGTTGGAAAGCGGCGAGAGCCAGGATTTCGAAGAAGCCCGCGCGGAGTTTGGCCAGCCAGCCGAGGATTTCATCACCGAATGCTATCGGCTGCACGAGGCTTTCGCGCTGAGCCTGCGCCCGGCGAAAAGCTCCGATGCGATCAAAGGCCGGCTGATGAGAATGGTGCGGGAGCGGAAGCCGGACAGCAGTCGTTAGGCGCGGTGGTCCGCGTCGGCGCAGTCATCCCGAGCGGAGCGCAGCGAAGTCGAGGGATCCCGTGGATTTTCTGAGAAGCTCCGCCGCAAACGAGCCGCGAACGCTTCACGATCGTTCCACCGCATCCCTCGACTGCGCCCGGGAGGAACACGCCTCTGGCGTTATTCGTTAGGCGAAGACTCGGCGGCGCTGCACTCCAGCTCGCGCAGGATGAACTCCTGCAGGAAGCCATAGAAATTGACCTGGAACAAACTCAGGTCCCGGCGCGAGCCGATCGGAGAGCGGTAGTGATCACTGAGCTCCAACTCCGTAAAATCGAACTTCGCGGCGAGCGCGAGCCGGGCGCGATTGAGCGCGTTTAGCCAGGCCTCGGCGTTCCCGATCGGGATGCGCAACGTGCAATTTTCCAACGGTTTCTCGCTGTCGCCCAACTGTCGCAAATCGCCTTCCACGGTTTCTGTCGCCGACTCGAAAATCCGCCGCAGCTCCGGCTCAACGTAGAGTTTCCACTCCGCGCACATCTCCTTCTCCTTCTCCGGATCGGCAGGCGGACTGAAGAGCCGCCGTTCTGCTGCCGGGACCGCTTCTGGGTTCGCGCTCGCCGGCACCTGCCGCAATAACTCGGCCAGAAACGGATCGATCTCGCTGATCTCGAGGGCGCCGTTGTGGCGGAAAACTTCCATCGCCTAGTTCACCCGCTCGATCGTGGCGAGGAGCAGGTAGCCGTGCAGTTGCTGGACAAAGAGCTCGGCGCGTTCGCGCACGCCGCTCCATAAAATCGATCGTCCCTGCCGATGCACCTCGAGCATGTGCAGTTCGGCTTTCTCCTTCGGAAACCCGAAGACCTTTTGGAAAACCATCGTCACGTAGCTCATCAGGTTCACGGGATCGTTGTGGACCACGACCTGCCACGGGAGGTCATGCGCCTCTTTGGTTTGGGTCTCTTCCGTGATCGTCGGACTTTCGACGGCGCCAAGAATCGGGGCGAGAGCGGACATGGCAGCGATGGGCAAAGAGCTTGTGGTGGCGGCCCTCACCGGCAGTTCTCCAGACACTGCCCGAGCCAGCCGGAAGATTATCACACGGCGAGGTCGATTCAACCTTCGGCCGCCGCGACGAGCCGCTCCTGCGTGACGTGCATGAGTGCGCGCGCGGCGGGATCGCGATCGTCGAACCCGTGCAGGTGGAGCAGCCCATGCACGAGATAAAGCCGGAGTTCGTGCGCGAGGGAAGTGCGATGGGACTTCGCCGCGCGCGCCGCGGTCTCGACGCTGATGAAAATCTCGCCGTGTTGAAACGTGATCACATCGGTCGGCCCCGCGATTTGCAGGAAGCGCTGATGCAGTTGTGAGATCCGGCGGTCGGAAACGAGGAGGGCGTGAACCTCCCGCACGGTCTTGAGGCCGCGGCCGTTTTCCCGGAGCACGAGCGGGAGCGCGCGCCGCGCGAATTCCTCGAGCGCCAGCCGATCGACGGGGAGTTGGCGCTGGCGATTTTGCACGAAAATTTCCGTCATCCGCGATGGGGGCGATCGAGGGCAACCAAGAGGCGGTAGAGCATTTCGAGCCGCGGCACGGGAAGGCCCGCCGCGCGCGCGCGGCGGAGCGGCTCGCCCCAGATCGAGTCGAGCTCGAGGGGACGGCCGGCGCTGAAATCAAGCAGCGTCGACGGTTTGTAATCGCCCATTTTTTCGGTGCGCTTCATCTGGTCGAGCGCGACCGCCGTCGGAAGTTTGAGGCCGCTGCCATTGGCGATCGCGATCGTTTCGTCCATCAACTCGACCGCGAGTTGGCGGAGGCCGTCATCGGCGAGGATCTGCGCGGTGTCGACCCCGCCCGCGGCCACGGAGAGACCGTTGAAAGGAATGTTCCAGACGAGCTTCCGCCAACGCTCGAGCGCCAGATCCGCGACGACGGTGCAAACCACGCCGCAGCGTTTAAATTCCCAAGCGAGATCGTGCAGGCCCGGCCGGGGGAAACCGCTGAAATCTCCCAGTGCGAGCCGGCCGTTGTCGAGCAGCTCGATCACACCGGGCGCGGTCCGATGGAGGCAGATAAAACAGAGGCCGCCAAGGATGCGCTCGGCGCCG
>JBBSUP010000022.1:0-33383 GCA_038234295.1 Chthoniobacterales bacterium | reverse complement strand
TGCTCGGGAACGCTAAGTAAGGATCGATTAGTTCGGGTCTTGGATTCCCAGCTTGCAGTTTATTCTTTAGCAGCGCGTGTGCCAGCCTCTGCCGACGCGAAAAAAAAACAGCGCGGGTTCGCGCTTTTTCTTGCTCACTCCGGCCGAAAGCGCGTTCATGCAGGGATGAAGCTGATCTCACTCGCAGCCGGCGCTTTTCTCCTTGCTCTCGTCCCGCTCCAGGCAAGTCCCTTGAATCCGAAGGGCAACGCCAAGATCACGAAGAACGAGGCCGAACACATCGCGCTCAAGCATTACCCGGGCGCTCGCGTCTCGGCCGCCACACTCGAAACCGTCAAAGGTACACTCGTCTGGTCGCTGGAAATCGTCACCGCCGCCGGCCAGCCTGCAGAGCACGTCGCGGTTAACGCCAAGACCGGCCGCATCATTTCGGCCGACGAGAAAAAGCCCTAACGAACGGGCCGAACGGGCCGCTTATTTTCCCCAGATGCCCTGGAGATAACTGACGCGCCCGGAGCCGACGTGGTAGGCCTCATAAGCCTCCGTGTTCTTCAGGTAATATTTCTGGTGATAATCTTCCGCCGGATAAAACGGGGTCTGCGGGAGGAGCTCGGTCACGATTGGCTGATCGAATTTCCCAGATTTCGCGAGCTTTTCCTTCGAGGCCTCGGCCGCTTTTTTCTCCGCGTCGTTCGCGTAGTAGATCGCGGCCTGATACGACAGACCGATATCGTGGAATTGGCCGTCGGCCTGCGTCGGCCGAATGTTGTGCCAGAAAATATCGAGGAGCTGATCGTAGGAAATCACCGCCGGATCATAGGTGACCTCGATCGCTTCGCGGTGCTGCGTCTTGTGCGCGGAGACGAGGTTGTAATTGGCCGTCTCCTGTTTGCCGCCGATGTAGCCGACGACCGTCTTCGTCACGCCCTTGGCGCTGTCGTAGGGCGGTTGCATGCACCAAAAACATCCCCCCGCGAAAACCGCGGTTTTGGTTTCCGCCTGCGCGTGGAGCGGAATCGCGACGAGGCCAAGAAGGAGGGCGAGAATCGAAAGAAGTTTGTGCATAATCTTATCTAAGAGTGACTGACACGGTCGAATATTCCAGCGGCCATACCAGCAAAGATGTCGAGTTGGTGCCGGAGAACTACTTTGCGCCGCTCGATCTCGCGGCCATTTTTCCGCGGCACGCACCGATCGAGATCGATCTCGGCTGCGGCTCTGGTACCTTTCTCAACGCTCTGGCCGCGCGTCATCCGGAGCGCAACTTCCTCGGGATCGAACGCCTCGCCGGTCGCATTCGCAGCGCCTGCGGCAAGGCTGCGCGCGCGAATCTGCGTAACGTCCGCGTGCTGCTGATCGATTCCGCCTACGCCGTCGAATATCTGCTCCCGCCCGCTTCGATCGACGTCGTTCACCTGCTCTTTCCTGATCCTTGGCCAAAAAAACGCCATCATCGCCGGCGCATCGTGACCGCGGATTTTCTCGCGCATGTTCACCGCGCACTCGTCCCCGGCGGGCAGCTGCGGATCGCGACCGATCAGCACGATTACTTCGAGGCGATCCGTGAGCTTGTCGCACCTGCCAACTTCCGCGCGGCGCCCGACGACGAAGGCGCCGCGCTCCCGATGACGACTTTCGAGAAACATTTCGTCGCGGCGGGCGCGCCGATTTATCGACTGGGACTGCGAAAAGATTCGTGATCGAGAAACGGCGTCGCCTCCCAGCGATCGCCCAAGAACCCGAGTCGTACCGCGCCGGTTTCGTCTTGGCGGAAAAGCGTGATGCCACGAGCACGGATCGCGTTTGCCCAATCGTCCGGGAGGCGTTCGCGCGCGGGGAAACCGACCGAGGTCGCGATGATCAGCCGCGGGTGCACCGCATCGAGAAGCGCATCCGAAGTGGTCGCCCCGGAATGGTGCCGCCCCATGATTAGGACGTCGCTCGCAAGTTCGTCAGGCGCAGCGAGAAGTTGCTTCTCCGTGCTGCGGCCGCTGTCGGAAAAGAGCAGCACGTGAAATTTCCCGTCGATCTCCAACCGGATGACAAGAGCCTCATCGTCGGCCGCCTTCGCACTAAACTGCGCGGGTGGAAAAAGAACGCGCGCCGTCACCGTCGGCGAGAGCGAAAATGAACCATCGCGGACCAGCAACTGCCTCGGTTTTTCGCGCAGCGCGCGATGCACGCGCGAGCGATCAGGCGCGGCATTATCGAAAAACTGCCTCGGCCGAAACTCGTCGAGCACTGCCGCCGCACCACCGAGATGCAGCGCGTCGCCGTGCGTGAGGAGCAAGCCGTCAAGCCGATCGATCCCGCGCGAGTGCAGATAATCGCGCAGGAAACCGTTGTAATCCCGGGCGCTCGCCGCATCGAAGAGCCAATCGTGACCGCCGGTGCGCACGTGCACCGCTGCGCCGGCCCCGGCATCGAGCACCGTGATCTCGGTCGGCGCCCTGCGCGGCCAGTGCGGCCGCTCGACGTAAGTGTGCCCGCTCGGCAGCTGCGCGAAGTGTTGCACCAGCCAGAGAATTAGCTGCGCCAAACTCCAGTTCGCGTTGTTGAAAATGATCGAGAGCGCCGTCGAAAACGGCGCGGCGAGAAGCGACAACATTCCCGTCGCGAGAATGCAAAACGCCACCGGCACGACCGTAAGATTCGCGAGCAGCGAGATCGGCGTGAGGAGATAAAAATACCAGATGATCAGGAGGATCGAGCCCACCCACGCTGCCGCCGAAACCGAGATGCCGCCGGCCAGCCAATAGTAAATACGCTCGGAAAAAAGCCGCGTGCGGCTGACCAGACTGCGCGGCAAAAACGGATCGGTTTCGCTGAGGCGCAGGAGTGGGCGCAGGATGCGTTGTTGGAGAAGAATGATCGCGCCGACGACCGAAAACGAGAGCTGGAATCCGGAGGTAAAGAGCTGGTTCGGATCAAACGCGAGGATGACCACGGCGGCCGCGGCGAGGCTGTTCAACGCGAGCACACGCCGGTCGAAAAAGATTCCGCCTAACAAAACCGCCGCCATCGTCGCCGCGCGCAAACTCGAGACGTGCAGCCCAGTGATGGCCGAGTAGAAAAACAAAAACGGAATGATCAGCGCCGCCGCCGCCACCCGCGGCAGTCGGCAGAGTCGCAGGAGCAGCCAGAGCAGTTGCGCGATGATGCCGACATGCAGACCCGCGACCGCGAACAAATGCAGCGTGCCGGTTTGCTGAAACGGCTCCTCGATGTCGTCGGGCGTCTCGTGGCGCAGGCCGAGCGCCATGCCGTTAAGCAGCGCGCTCACCTCGGGCGAATCCTCCAAGCCGCGCGTCAACGTCGCCTGCATCCAGTCGCGCGATTTCGCCGCGAGCCGGAGGAGAAAATGACTCCGGCCGCGCCGCAGAATTTCGCCCTCCTCCGCATAGCGCGAGAAGATCGAGCGCCGGATATCACGACGCGCGAGGTAGCTGCGCAGGTCGAAAACCCCGGGGTTCCGCGCGGGCGGAATCGGTTCGGCCAGCCCGCGCAGGCGAATTTCATCGCCCAGCTCCGGCGCCGTTTTCCAGCGGACGCGCACGGTCGCGCGGGAACTTTCCTGCCCGCCGCCATACGTGATCGTCTCCAGCCGGAGGAGAAAATTTTCGAAACCGTTGGTGCTTTTCGGTTCGCTCACGACGATGCCGATGACGCGCACCGGCCGCGGCCGTTCGCCCAGTTGCTGCGCCAAAATTTTCCCCGGCGCATCCACTTGTTGGGCCAGGTGGAGCGCGAAAAAACCCGCCGCGATTAACAGGTGCATGGACGCCGTGCGCGACCACGCCAGGCTCACAAGCGCGAGCAGCGCCACCACGCCGCAAACCGGATAAAGCGGCGGCGCGAAAAACTCCGCCAGCACGATTCCCAGCGCCGCCGCGAGGGCGACTCCGACCAGCGGCTGACGAGGATTTCGGGGGGCGCTCATCGCAGCTGCAGGCACTCGTTAGGCGGGTCTTCCAAGGCCGCAAAACGATTGCTTCGACCTCGTTAGTTTATATGGTTGGCCGACTGTGCCGACACCTTTTTCGCGGAAAAAGCGAACCAATGTCGTGCGCACAACCCCGGAGACCGGCGCCGCCAAAAAATCGGCTACGCGCGTCGGACTGAAGCCCGGGACCGACTGGCACAAGCGCAACTTCCTCACCGAAGTCCTGATCCCGTCGTTCTTCACGAAGCGCTCCGGCGCGCGTTCCGCACCGTTTTTTCCGAAGGTCGGCGCGGGCGAAGTCTGCATTACCTGGATCGGCCACGCGTCGTTTCTGCTCCAGATCGAGGGCATCAATATTCTCATCGACCCGAATTGGTCGATGTGGCTGAAAGTGATCAAGCGCCTGAAGCGCCCGGGCCTGCATATCGACAGCCTGCCTTCGATCGACGTGGTCCTCGTGACTCACGCGCACTTCGATCATCTCGATCGCAAAAGCCTGCGCAAAGTCGCGGCCGATCAGCCGATCGTCGTCCCGACCGGCGTCGGTAATCTGGTGCACGATCTCGGCTTCAACGTCGTCCACGAACTCGCGGAGTGGGAGCAGGTGCAGCTCGGTCCGCTCCGCGTGACGCTCACGCCTTGTCATCACTGGGGCGCACGGCTTTTGCACGATCAACATCGCGGGTTCGGCGGCTTCGTCATCGAGGCCGGGGGACGCTCGGTCTTTCACTGCGGTGACAGCGCTTACTTTCCGGGCTTTGAGGAAATCGGGAAACGGTTCCCGATCGAGATCGCGCTCCTGCCCATCGGGGCCTACGACGCGCCGAGCCGCCGTGAAGTGCACATGAACCCCGAAGAAGCGGTGCGCGCTTTTCTCGAGCTTGGCGCGCGCAAGCTCGTGCCGATGCATTACGGCACTTTCCGGCTCGGGTTCGAGCCGATGCACGAGCCGCCGGAGCGCTTGCTCTCGAGTGCGCGCGAGCATGGCGTCGAAGAAAAAGTGCTCGTCATGACCGAGGGCCGGCCGGTGGTGTTGTGACCGCGGCGTCTTTGCTACGCGCTGTAGCGTGCGCTGTCTCAGCGCAACGGATTGACGTGGCCGGGCGTTCCCCATCCGCTGAGACAGCGGACGCTACAGCGTGAAAGAGCGTGGTTTTCCCTGGGGGAATCTCTTCTGGCCCGTCGCCGCAGGAGTTCTCGTGCTCGGGTTTTGCGGGCTGCTGCTCTGGCATAACCCCGAGACGTTCTGGAACGACGATTACCAGATTTCGATCCTCCCGGTTTTCGCGGACATGGCGCGGAGCTGGCACGAGGGGCACCTGCCGTTGCTCAGTCCCTCTTCCTGGGTCTGCGGAAATCTCGCGGGCGAATTCCAATACGGGACCTTCTCGGTCTTCATTACTGCCGCGGTGGTGCTCATCTGGAAGTTGCCGCTCGCCTTCGCGGGACAGGCGGCGGCGCTTTCGATGGCGCATCTTTTCGTGCTCGCAGCCGGCGCGTTTTTGCTCGCGCGCGATCGCGGCCTCGCGAACTCGCTCGCGACCATGGTCGCGCTGGTCGCGGCCCTGAACGGCTGGATCATCTGCTGGGGCGCGACCAATTGGTTTGGCGCGCTCGGCGCCTTTACCTGGCTGCCGTGGGCCTGGTGGGGGATGGCGCGCGCGCCCGACCCGGCACGATCGCGGTGGCGTTTCCTCTGGCCAGCGCCGTTCGTTTACCTGCTCATCACCGGCGGGTTTCCCTACACCATCTTGATGCTCGCGCTCGTGGCCGCGTGGCTGGCGCTGAAGTCGTTAGGCGAAAGACGACCACTGCTGCAACTTTGGCCGCTCGCTCTCGGGCTCGCGCTCGGTTTTGGCCTGGCCGCGCCGGCGTGGCTGGCGCTTTTCGACTATGTCCACGGCTCGGCGCGCGGGGAGGGCGCGAACGCGGGCGCGCACTGGCAATGGCTCGTCCCGCCCGCGGCGCTCCCGGGATTTGTCTGGCCGGCCTGGACGGTGCCGTGGTCGGATTTTTCGAATCGCTCGCTCCCGCACGCCGCGGTCGAGCTGGCCTGCGGCACGCTGCCGCCACTCGCGCTTCTCGCCGGGCTCGTCTTTCTCCGCGGCGCTTTCGTTAGGCGAATGCAGTGGGAACTCGGCCTGCTCGTCATCGTGCTCGCGATCTCGATGCTGCCGAGCGCGAACGTTTTTCGCTGGAGCTTTCGCTGGCTGCCGCTGTTGCATCTCGTGCTCGCGCTCGTAGCCGCGGAAGCGCTCGCGCAATTCCGGCTCGCGGAGATCTGGCGCTGGTGCGGGACCGGTGCGGTTTTCGGTGCGCTGCTCGCGACTTATCTTCTGCTCCCCACAAATGCCGGCGTGCCG
This sequence comes from Chthoniobacterales bacterium, assembly GCA_038234295.1. Classification (GTDB taxonomy): domain Bacteria; phylum Verrucomicrobiota; class Verrucomicrobiia; order Chthoniobacterales; family UBA10450; genus Palsa-1392. The sequence goes on along the minus strand of JBBSUP010000022.1, from coordinate 27,077 downwards.
CGATATCATTTCGCCCAGAGCCTAACGAGTGCGCGGCCGCTCGATCCGGCGCGGCTCTACCTCAGTATTTATCCGCCGCCGGAGGGAGCTTATCGGCTCCGCTCTCATCCCGAACCGGTCGGACAAGTGACGCGGCCGGGGAGCACTTCGATGTGGGCGGGCGTGCGGCTGGTAAATGGCTACAGCCCGATTCGCGCCGCCGGGGTTGGGCCAGAATGGACGTTTTACACGCACGGGGAGATCGATCTCAGCGTCGCGGAATACCTGCTCAAGCGCGAAGCAGGGCCGCGAGGTTTGCTCGAAAAACTCGGCATCGATGGCCTGCTGGTGGATCGCGCGCTCGCTTTCGCGCCGCAGCCAGCTACCGAATGGCGGCTGGCTGATGATGAAGCGGAGGGGCGCGTTTATGAACGCAGGCGGGGTCCGATCGGACCGCTCCACGCGATTGCCCTGCCTAACGAGAAGTCGTTGCCGGTGACGATTCGAGTGGTGAGCGACTCGCGCCAAAAAGTCGTCGCGGAAGTCGCGGTCGCCGCCGGCGCAGGATCGGCGGCGCTGGTTTTTGCCCGGCCGTTCTTCGACGGCTACCACGCAAAGCTCGGCGGCCAAGACATCGGGGTCGAATCATATCGCGGGCTGGCGCCGTTGATCAGGTTGCCGGCGGGGGCGCAGGGTCGCCTGACGATGGTTTACCAGCCGTGGTGGCTCGTCGCAGGCGGTGCGCTGGCCGGTCTCAGTCTGCTCGTGCTTCTCATCGCGGCGGGACTGGCGTTGCGCTCGGAAAGATAATCCCGGCTCTGGATTTTCCGGCGGGTAGCCGTTCCGAAGGGCCTTATGGAATTTTGGGTTTTTGTCCAGAATTCGAGACGCCGCTAAAGCACTTTCTGCACGCCGCGCGCGCCTGACAGCACAGATGTCACGCTGGTTTCCCAGGAAATGAATCCAGTGAAGATTGGAGGCAAGGAGACTTTTCTGGTTCTCGTCTCCTACGTTTCTTATGGCACTCAGTATGAGCGTTCGATGATGTTCATGAATCGCGGCAATGAACAAATCATTTTCCAATTCGTCAGCCGCGCCTCGGATTTCAAGGATCTCCAGCGCGCCTTTCTCGCAAGTCAATTTACCTGGCAAAATTTGTAGCGACAAAATCGCGGCGGGAGCCGGTCTGCGGGCTAACACCTACGATCGGTCCCGGGCGTTGCGGGCGAGAAGGGGCTAACAGCGCAGCAAGCGATGCGCGCGGACTCCGCAGCGAGCTTTCGCACTTCGCCGCTGCCGTACTCGTTAAGTAGCACGTGGCAAAATACGCCGTGTCGAAATAAATCACGCCCGATCCCGATCTTCCGGCAGAGAGCAGGTCGCGTCATGGTGCGTTTTCGGCAGGGCGGAGACGCCTTTCACAAGGGGTCGGTCGTCGAAAACTTTTCCGTGGTCTCCCTCTGTCAAGGGAAAGAGCTTCACCACCGGTTGGAGGCGATCTATCAGAATGACCCGCCGGCATGGGCTGCCTTCCGGGCCATTCCCAGGTTTTCATGTGCAACTCACGGATCGGTATGTGAACTATGTGCTCAATGTGAAACACGGTTTCACCGGCCGGAAACCAAAATGCATGCCCGAGGCAAAATCGAACAGTGGGAGGAGACGTTACAGCTTTAATAAACATCGCGCTTGTAGCGCTTCTCGTTCTTCAGGTTTTCGACGTACTCGTTCGCTTCGTCGGTGCTCTTGCCGCCTTGCTGCTCGACGATCTCGCGGAGCGTGGCGTCGACGTCTTTGGCCATCCGTTTGGCATCGCCGCAGACGTAAAAATGCGCGCCTTCTTCGAGCCATTTCCAGAGCTCGCCGGACGCGCCCATCATCCGGGTCTGCACATATATTTTGTGCGCCTGGTCGCGTGAGAATGCGGTGTCGAGCCGCGTGAGCACTCCGTCCTTCATGAATTTCTCGAAGTCTTCCTGGTAATAAAAATCGCTCTGCTCGCGTTGCGCGCCGAAGAAAAGCCAGGTCTTGCCGCGCGCGCCGATCGCCTGGCGTTCCTGGAGAAACGCGCGGAAGGGCGCCACCCCCGTGCCCGGCCCGACCATGATCACGGGCGCGTCGTTATCTTCCGGGAGCCGGAACTTCGACGAAGTCGGATAAATCGGGGCCGGCGAATCGGCGCAACGCTCGGCGAGGAAACTCGAGCAGACGCCTCTGCGTTTCCGGCCGTGACTCGAATAGGTCACGACGTCGACGATGAAATGCACCGCGGTCGAATGCGCTTTCAGGCTGGAAGCGATCGAGTAAAGCCGCGGCTGCAACTTCGCGAGCAGCGCGACAAATTCCTCGGGAGTGAATCGAACCGACGGATGCTCGACGAGGAAGTCGATCATCCCCAAGCCCCACAAATAAGTGTCGAGATCGTGCCGCCGATCTTCGTGCAACAACTCCTTCAGCAACGGCGCCGCGGAAGCACGCTCGGCGATCGCGCGGAGAAATTTCGGCGTCGGCTGCGTAATGCTGTATTGGCGGAAAAGGGCCTCGCGCAGGGTGGTATCGGGTGCGCCTTTCGTGCCGGCAATCGGCTCGTCGCCCTTCGCGCCGAGCGCCGTGAGAATCTCTTCCACGAGCTCCATTTCATTCGTCGGATAGACCGCCATCGAGTCACCGACCTCGTAGCTGATCCCGGAGCCCTCGAGCGAGATCTCGAAATGGCGCGTGTCCTTCTCCGAGTCGACCGCGTTCAGGCGGCGATTCACCAGGAGGCGGCCGGGATAGGGATTCTTGCGGGAATAAGCGGCGACCGGAGCGAGTTCGTTAGGCATGGAAAATAAGAACAGCGAGTTCCCGGCATTCTGTAACGAGCAACCCCGTATCGGCAAACCCGATTCTTCGCGACGCCCTTTATTGGAGGGATGGGAGCTGTCCTGTCCCGCCGGGGACGACACGGCGGTCGTCCCTCCAGGCGCGTCGTTAGGTAAAATCGAGAATGATCTTTCCGAGGGTCTTGTTCGATGCGAGATGCTCGTGCGCCGCGCTGACTTCCGCCGCGGGATAAACCTTTTCGATCACCGGGCGAACGCGGCCGCTATCTACTAACGGTAAAACATGGCGCGCGAATAACTGCGTCGCTTCTGCTTTCTCGGCGATCGAGCGGGCGCGCAGGACGGTGCCGATAATTGTCGCGCGTTTGCGCAGGATGAGCCCGAGATCGGCTTCCGCCTTCGCGCCGGCAGTTGTGCCGACGCAGATGATCCGACCGCGCGGCGCGATCGCGCGCAGATTCGCGCCGAAGTAGGCGCCGCCGACGAGATCGAGGATCACGTCGACGCCGGTGTCGTTCGTTAGGCGCAGCACTTCTGTGACGTAATCCTCCGGCGAGTCCTGCACCGTAATCGCCTCGTCGAGACCGAGTTTGCGGACGCGCTCGAGTTTTTCTGCGGTCCGCGACGTTCCGAAAACCGTCGCGCCGGCCGCGTGCGCGAGCTGCACCGCCGCGGTCCCAACCCCGGAACCGGCCGCGTGAATAAGAACGCGTTCGCCCAGCTGCAGTTTCGCCCGGGTAAAAAGCGCGTCGTACGCGGTGATGAAAACCTCCGGCATCACGCCGGCTTCCTCGTAGCTCAGCCGTTCCGGAATCCGCGCGAGGTTGCTCGCGGGCACGATGACGAATTCCGCCTGCGCGCCACCCGCGGTGATGCCGAAGACGCGGTCACCTATTTGCCAATCGCGGACCGCATCGCCTAACGATTCGACCTCGCCGGCGAACTCGAGCCCGGGAATGTTCTCGGGATAACCGGGAGGCGCCGGATATTTCCCCGCGCGCTGGTGCAGATCGGCGCGGTTTACGCCGGCGGTGTGAACGCGGACGCGAACGCGATCCGCCGTCGGCGCGGCGGGCTTCTCGACTTCCGCGAGCGTCATCACTTCGGCGCCGCCCGGTTTGGTTATGACCACTGCTTTCATCGTGCGGGAAAATTACACGCGAGGTCGAACATTCCGCGTAAAATGGCGAAATCATGAGTCGGCTGGAGCAAATTCTCGAAGCGAAACGCGACGAAATCGCGCGACTCCAACCGCGGCGAAATGAGCTGCGCGAGGCGGCGCTGTTGCGCAACGACTTCCGCAGGTTTCGGAGCGCGCTCCAGCGCGACGACGACAAGCTCGCGCTCATCGCCGAGGTAAAAAAAGCGTCGCCCTCCGCCGGCGTGATCGCGGCAAATTTCGATCCCGTAGCGATCGCGCGGAACTACGCACGCGCCGGCGCGGAAGCGATCTCGGTGCTCACGGACGAGCGGTTTTTCCAAGGTCATCTCGACCATCTCCGCGCGGTCCGGGAGGAAGTTGCCCTTCCGGTTTTGCGGAAGGATTTCATTCTCGACGAACTGCAAATCATCGAGGCCGCCGCCGCGGGCGCGGACGCAATTTTGCTCATCGTCGCCGCACTCTCCGACGAAGCGCTCGTTAGGCTGCTCGCGGTGGCGGAGACTTATCAGCTTGATGCACTTGTGGAAGTCCACTCGTTAGGCGAACTCGAGCGCGCGCTCGAGACCGACGCGAAAATTATCGGCATCAACAATCGCAATCTCGCGACCTTCGAGGTCGATCTCGCCGTGACCGAAACCCTCGCCGAGGAAGTGCCGACAGAGACCGTGCTCGTGAGCGAAAGCGGTATCCGCACTTCCGCGGATCTCGCGCGGATCAAAGCCAGCGGCGTGAACGCCGTGTTGATCGGTGAAGCACTTATGAGGGCACAGGCGGGCGTGAACGGCTCGCTTCTCTCCGAGCCGCGCTAGGCGCCGCGCCATGGCGAAAAAGGTCGCGCGGCAGAAGCTTTTTGGTCACTGGCGCGTGATCCCGCAGTGGGCGCGCGTGCTCGCCCGCATCGGCTATGGCGCGAAGTCCTTGATCTATGTTTTGCTGGGCGGGCTCACGTTTTACGAAGCGATTTGGAATCGCGGCGCGCGTGCGAGCCCGACGCAGGCGATGCATCTGTTGCGCCAGCAACCGCTCGGCGCTCTCGCGCTCGGTCTGCTCGCGGCCGGGATGTTTTGCTACGGTCTTCATCGCGCGATCGAATCGGTCGTCGGGCCAGTGAAGACGACTTCGCGACTGAGCGAAACGTTCCTTCGCCTCGGCCGTTTGAGCGATGGCGTTTGCTACCTCGGGTTCGGAGCGCTCGCGCTGGAGTTCATGTTTTCACGCTCGCGCAGCGGCGCTTCGAAAACGCCGTTCCTTGCCCATCGCCTGCTCCAGCATCCGTGGGGGAACACGCTCCTCGTCGCGGTCGGCGTCGTTCTCATTGGGATCGGGGTGAAATATTTTTACGACGTTTTCAGCGGACGCTTTCGGGAAAGTTACGACCTCGATCGAATCGCGCGAAAGGCCGAGGGCGCGATCCGGTTTGGAGCGATCTACGGACTGATCGCGCTCGCCGTTTTCTTCACGCTCTGTGGCGGGCTCGTCATTTACGCCGGCACGCGATCCGACCCAGATTCTGCGCGCGGGATGGAAGCGGTCGTCGATCTGCTCGAGAAGCTTCCATTCGGCGAATGGCTGGGCGCCTTTTTCGCGCTTGGTTTTATTGCCTACGGCCTCTTCTGCGCGCTGCGCGCAACTTACGGCAACTACCCGAGTGACGTCGGAGTTTGAGGCCGCTATTTCACCACGCCGATCTCGGCGCGGCGGTTCTTCGCCCACGCTTCTTCGTTGGAAGACGAATCGGCCGGCATTTCCGCGCCGAAGCTCACGGTCTGGATGTTCTGCGCGCTCGCACCGCTCGCGATGAGCGCTTCGCGGACGGATTCGGCGCGGCGTTCGCCGAGGCCGCGATTGTACTCCGCGGTCCCGCGTTCGTCGGTGAAGCCGGCGACGATGACCTGGCTGCTACCCTGTTCGAGAAAGCTGGCGATCTGCTTGATTTTGCCGTTCTCAGAGCTGCCGATGACCTGGCTGTCGAAGGCGAAATAAATCGGCTGGAATTGGTTGCGATCGACGTTGCCGCTGAGGAAGGAAGCGCCGCTTTCGGGGCGATCGGGGAGCGGCGTGCCGTTGACGTAATCACCGGTGCTGCCCGCGCCGGAGCCGCTTCCTTTTTTCCCGGAGCACCCGGCGGCGAGCGCGAGCAAAAGGAGCGAGGAACAAACGGCGAGCGAGCGGCGAAAAGTGTGATTCATGGCAGATGCGCGAGCATAACGGCAGAGGTTTTTCATGCAAGCCGAGCGGCCTGTGCGCGGCTCGCGCTTGTAGACGCCTCGCTCTGCGAGGCGCGAGAGTTGCGCCGTCCTGCGATCGACGTCGATGCCCGCGCTTCGCAGAGCGAAGCGTCTACAACGAAGCGGCGAGAGAGCGAGGCGCCGCTCAGCGCGCGCCGAAACCGTGCAGGAGCCGGTGAAAAAACCCACCCTCGGCGTCGTCGTGATCGACGATCTTTCCCGCGCGCGCGACCAGCACCGGGCAATCGGCGCGGTTCAAAATCCCCCGGGTCAGGTCCCCCATGATGTAATGGCGAAACGTCCCCGTCGCCTGCGACGTGCCGGTGACGATGAGGTCGTGTTCGCCTTCGCGCACTTCCAGGAAAATCTGGTCGAGCGCGAGCCCGTGGCGGATCCGCACTTCCACTTTGATCCCAAGTTTTTCGAGGCTTTCCTTTTGCCCGCGCAAGCCTTCACCCAGCTCGGAACCGGACGCGAGTAAGCGGTCGACGTCTTCTTCCAGCCTAACGAGATCGGCGTAGATGGCCGGTGGCTCCGCCATCACATGGAGCAGCGTGACCGCGCCGCCGACGTAGCTCGCGATCTCGCCCGCGAGTTGCACGGCGTCGTCGATGTAACGCTTCCCGCCGGTGCAGACGAGGATGCGCGAGATGCGTCTGCAATCGCCGATCGCGACGAGCACGGGCGGCGGGACGGCCTTGATTACTTCGTAGGTTTTCTCCGGGCGCCAATACATCCCGCCGCTGCCTTTCCGGCGCGCGCCGATGATCGCGAGGTCGTACTCGTTCGCGGAAGTCTCGGCGAGAATCTGCCGGATCGGCTCGCCCGAGCGGATCGCGATCCGCGGATCGACGACGCCCTGTTGCCGGAGCAATTCCGCTTCTTCGTCGATCGCGGCGCGCAACGCGGCGTCGTCCTCGGCTTTCTCCGCAATCCCGAGGAGCGTGGTCGGCGAGTGGCGCGGGCCCGCGATGAGTGCGCCGAGCCGGGTCGGGTTATCCGCGGGATCGGTCCCATCGCTGCAAATGAGAAGGCGCATGAGTCGCTAGAGTTTGTGGCCGGTGAACAAAGTGTAGAGGACAATCGCCGCCCCGATCAACGGCAGCGGCACGAAAAACAGGCGGATTTTCGGCCCCGCAAAATACTGGGTGAGAACCGCGCCGATCTGCGCGCCGATGGCCGCACCGGTGTTCATGACGAGCGCGACGAGGATGTCGACGTTGCCCTTTACCGCGTGGGAAAAAGTGCCGTAACTGGCCGAGATGATGATCTCGAAAAGATCGGTCCCGACCGCGAGATGCGTCGGAACCCCGAGCACATAAACCATCATCGGCATGCGGATGTAGCCAGCGCCGCCGCCGAGGAACCCGCTGAATAATCCGCCGATGAACGAGACGAGAATGATGATCCAGAGCGAGATCGATTTGATCCCCGAGGTCGGCAACGAAATCATCGGCCAGAGCGGGATGCGCTGGATCGCCCTGGTCACGTTATCGAACGAGGAAATATCCGGATCGGCGCTCTTCTGCTTGCCCTTGGTCTTACTTTTCGCACCGCCCGATTTCTTCTTCTGGAGCTGCATTGTCTTCCAGCTCTCCCAGATCATGAAGCTGGAAATGCTGCAGTAAATCGCGATCGAGATCACGCTGACGACGAAGTCGACGTTGCCCTGGCGCTTGAGGAGCTGGATTAATTGCGCGCCGCATTCCGCACCCGCGATCGTGCCCAGCGCCATGATGAATCCGAGGCGCAGATCGACATTCCCGAGCGCGCGATGGCGCTTCGCCGCGACGACGGATTTACCCACGATGTGCGCGAGATCGGTGCCGACGGCGTAGTTCCAATGCATCCCGACCGCGCGCAGCGCCGGGCCCGCGATGAAGCTGCCGCCGACGCCGAAGAATCCGCCCATCACGCCGATGAGGAAACCGATGACGACAAGGTAAACCGGACTGATGTCGGTCCCGGAAACCGGGAAATGCATCGCGAGAAGATCGATCATTGCGAGCGCCCGCGGATGAGCTTGAAGATGAAGGTCGTGATCGTCTCGAGCACGACCGCCTGGCCGATGATCAGGCCGATCGAAACGAGCGCGTAGAGCTTGATGTTGCTCTGGTCGAGATGCGCGAGCCAGCCCCCAAGGAAATGGAGGACGAGGAAGAAATAGGCGACGACGAGAATCCCGTAGACGACCAGCTCAATAGCAAAAGATTTGAGAGCCTTTTCGGCGCCGGCTTTCATACGGGAAACGCGTTTCTCCCGCGTCCTTTGGCCGCGACCGAGGGGAGCGTCAACCGAAAATCCCTTTGCGCCGAGAACGATTCTTCCTACGTTCGTGGACCCGCCACCTCGGGGAAAGATTTATGGCTGATGTCGCGAACAAATACGAAGAGAACGTAGGGGGAAAATTCTACGTCGATGACCAGTGCATCGACTGCGATCTCTGCCGCGAAACCGCGCCCGCGAACTTCAAACGGAACGACGACGGCGGGCATTCGTTCGTCTACAAGCAGGCCGAGACGCCCGAGGAAGATGCGCTCTGCAAAGAGGCGATGGAAGGCTGCCCGGTCGAGGCGATCGGGAGCGACGGCGGCGACGCCTGATCTCAGAACTTTTATCTTACGCCTGCACTTACACTTACACCTGCGCCGGATCGGGGAAGTGTAAGTGCAGGTGTATGTGCAAGCTTAAAGTGGGGAGATGACGCCTGTCGCCCTAACGATCGCCGGGTCTGATTGCAGCGCCGGCGCCGGCTTGCAGGCCGACCTGAAAACCTTCAGCGCACTCGGCGTTTACGGCCTCACCGCTGTGACCTGTGTGGTCGCGGAAGTGCCCGGAAAAGTCGGGCGCATCCAGGCGATCGACGCGGCGAATGTGCGCGAACAGCTCGAGCTGTTGCTCGAGAATTTTCCCGTCGCGGCGGTGAAGACCGGCCTGCTTCTTTCGCCGGAGATCGTCGCGCTTGTGGCGGAGATTTTCGCGGCGCGCGCCGCGCCGAGAATTCCGCTCGTGATCGATCCGGTGATGGTGGCAACCAGCGGCGATTCGCTTTTGCAACCCGAGGCAGTTGCCATCTATCGCGCGCGACTTTTTCCGCTCGCGACGCTGCTCACGCCGAACATGGCCGAGGCCGCGGCGCTCACTGGTTTACCGGTCACGAACCTCGCGGAGATGCGTGTCGCCGGCACGAAATTGCAGGCGGAATTCGGCACGAAAATCCTTGTGAAAGGCGGTCACCTCCGCGGCGCGCAGGCGATCGACCTGCTCTTCGACGGCGCGGAAATTTCCGAGTGGAGCGCGCCCTATGTCGCCGGAGTTTCCACGCACGGAACTGGCTGCACTTATTCCGCCGCGATCACGGCCGGCCTCGCGCGCGGACTCGCGCTGCGGGAAGCGATCGCGCGCGCGAAGGAGTTCGTTAGCCGCGCCATCGCCGGCCACTTTTCCTGGCCCGCTGCCTCCGGCGCGCTCCACGCGCTTAATCATTTGTAGGGCGGGCGCTCCGCCTGCCCCGATTCATGAACCTCAGCGGCCGCCCTACAATTTCGTCCACAACTCGTCCTTCAGCGCCGCCAGTGCGGCGGCGGTTTCCGCCTGCTTTTTGCTCCGGCCGGTTCCCTCCCCGAGCAGCTGCCCTTCCCAGCACACGCGCACGGAAAATGTCCGCTCATGCTCGCGCCCTTCCTGCGCCACGAGCTCGTAAACCGGGCTACGCGGCGAAATCGATTGCAGCCGTTCCTGAAGCTGACCTTTCGGGTTGATCTCGAGCGGTTCTTCTTCAATCCGCCCGAGCTCCTCGGCCATTTCCGCGAGAATAAAGCGCCGCGCGGTTTCGAGTCCGCCATCGAGAAAGATCGCGCCGAGCAGCGCCTCAAACGCGTCCGCGAGATTCGACGGCCGCGTCCGCCCGCCGCTCGCTTCCTCGCCGCGGCCTAACAATAAGTGCTCGCCCAAGCCGATCTTGGCCGCGCGCATTTCCAGCGACGAACGCGAGACGAGCCGCGCGCGCCGCGTCGTTAGACGACCTTCACCCGCCTCCGCGAAGAGCCCGAAAAGATGCTCGGTGATGACGAGTTGCAGAACCGCGTCGCCGAGAAATTCGAGCCGCTGATTATCGAAATGCGCGCGCTGCTTTTCGTGGCGCACGCTCGGATGCGTCAACGCCTCCGTGAGCAGTTGCGGGTCCCGAAACTGGTGGGGAATGCGCTCTTCCAGCGGATGCACGGCGGTCGTCGTTAGGGCGCGCGGCCCGCTGGTTTCGCGTATACGCCAATCGAAGTGATAACGTCGACCGCGCGCTGCACCACCGCGTCGTGCGGCGGCGGTTTCTCGCCGCGCGCGCGGCGTTGTTGCCGGTCCTGCATTGCTTCGATCTCCGGATTGGTCCCGGCCAGCAGCGCCGCCTCGTTCAGATGCGGCCGGTCTTCCTCGAAAATAAACGGCGACATTCCCTTCGTCAGACTCTCGGTAAAAATCTCGCGCTTCGTGTCGGGCGCGAGCGACACCGCGATGTCCGGCGAAACGCGACGCGGGAAGCCGGCGCTTTGTTCCGGGAGCACGGCTTCGGTGACGGCCACGCGCAGAATCGCGCCGTCGCCGAGGGGAAGCTCGGAATAACCAACCGCCGCGCCCGCGGTCGCTTCGCCGAGAAGGATGGCTTTGTCCCGCGCCCGGAGGACGCTCGCGAGCACCTCGGCCGCGCCGACGGTTTCGCCATCGATGAGGACGCAAAGGAAGCCGTTGTAGGCCGGGCTGCGGTCGGAAGCGAACGTCCGCTTATCTTCCGGCGACGAGCCGCGGAGCGCGAAAAGCTGCCCGCCGCGCGGGACGAATCGCTTCGCGAACTCCGCCGCCATCGGGAAGTCGCTGCTCGCGGCCGCCGCCCGCAAATCGAGGATGATCGCGTCGACTTTTTTGCCGGCTAAATTGCGGAGCGCGTCGTCGAGTTCGCCGAGGTCGCTCTTGCGCAAGCCGCCCGGGCGGAGGTAGCCGATGTGCTCGGCGATGAGGTCGCGCGCGAAGGGCGCGGGCGACTCGGCAGGAGCGCTTTTCGCAATGAGACTGGTGCCGCGCCCCAGCCGGTCGAGCAAGCCGGCGAGGGTCGCCCGATCCATAGCTGCGTCATCAAGCATGGCAGCGGCGACGTAGTTTTTCCGGATGAACTCGAGCGCCTTGCTCAGGTCGGCGGCCGAAAGATTATCGAGCGGCTCGGCCGAGGGTGGCGGCGACGGGGTGGGCGTCGCGGAGACCGCGGGGCCCGCGCTCGGCGTCGCGGAAGAACCCGCCGCGAGAAGACGCGCCGCGCCGAGGAGGATCGTTAGGCTAACGCTCAGAGCGGGACGCAACATCGGTCCCGGCGACGTTAGCCGGGAGCGCCGCGAGAGCAATATCGCGGCGGTACTGACAGCCTTCGAAATCGATTTTTCCCACCGCTTCGTAGGCGCGAGCGCGCGCCGCCGCGAGGTCGTCGCCGAGCGCGGTGACCGCGAGGACGCGACCGCCGCTGGTCACCACCTCGCCGTTTTCCGCGCGCGTGCCGGCGTGGAAAACGTGGACGTCTGCCATCTTCGCGCACTCGTCGAGGCCGCTAATTTTTTTACCGGTCTCGATTTTTCCCGGGTAACCGGCGGACGCCATCACCACCGTCACAGCCGGTCGCGGATCGAGCTCAACCGCAATCTCGTCGAGCCGGCCGTCGATCGTTTTCTCGAGAATCTCGAGGAGATCGCCCTGCAAACGCGGCAGGATCACCTGCGTCTCCGGGTCGCCGAAACGGCAGTTAAATTCCAGCACGCACGCGCTGCCCTTGTGGACCATGACGCCGGGAAAAAGCAGGCCGTTAAAGTGCACCTTTTGCTCATGCAAGGCGTGCAGGAGCGGTCGCATAATTTTTTCGTCAAACTGTTGCGCAAGGTCCGCGTCCCAGGCGGCGGCAGGACTGAAGGCGCCCATGCCGCCGGTGTTCGGACCTTCGTTGCCGTCGCGCAGACGTTTGTGATCGCACGCCGTCCCGAGCAGGCGATAGGTGTCGCCGGCGACGAGCGCATGCAGCGAGCATTCCCAGCCGTCGAGAAATTCCTCCACGAGCACGCGTTCGCCCGCCTGCCCGAAACGCCGCTCGTCGATCATGGCGCAGATCGCCTCCCGCGCGCTCTCCGCATTGGGTGCGATCGTGACGCCCTTGCCCGCGGCAAGCCCGTCGGCCTTGATCACGACCGGGTAGTGCAACTTCTCGACGAAACGGCACGCCTTTTTGCTCTCCTCGAAGACGCCGGCCATCGCGGTCGGCACGCCCGCGCAACGCATCACTTGTTTCGCGAAAACCTTTGAGGACTCGAGCCGCGCGGCCGACTGCGTGGGACCGAAGACGCGCAATTTTTCCGCGGCGAAAGCATCGACGATTCCCGCCGCGAGCGGATCATCGGGGCCGACCACGGTGAGGTCGATCCGGTTCTCCTGGGCGAACCGGAGGAGGGCGGCGATGTCGTTAGGCTGGATCGGCACGTTCTCCCCCAGCGCGCTGGTGCCGGCGTTGCCGGGGGCGCAGAAGAGCTGCTCGACGCGGGGGGATTGGTGGAGTTTCCAGGCGAGGGCGTGTTCGCGACCACCGCCGCCGATGATTAAAAGTCGCATGTAGGGTGGGGCACTTTCAGGGGTTGATGCTGCGGGGACGGGATCGCCCCAGCGTGACCATTCGAATGTCGAAGACGATTCAGTTGCCAAGCCCGGGAAGCTCGTCGGGGGCGAGAATTAACAGCGGCGCGGGGATTACAAGAACTAAATCCGGCTCGTCGCGGAAAACTCTGGCGGGAGCGAGGCGCGCCATACCTCCCGAACGGGGGGTTACTCTCCGGTTGCGCCTTGCAGCAGCCGACGGTAAAAGGATTGCTGCATGGCCGCTTCGTCCAAAGGTTCCGCTTCCGTCATGAATCCCGGCTGCCTTTCCCGCGTCGTCCTCGCTCGGATCGCGGACAAGTGGACCGCGCTGATCATTTATGTCCTCGCCAACGGCACCCACCGCTACGCTGTGCTCCGGCGCGAGGTCGGCGGCATCTCGCAGAAAATGCTCACGCAAACCCTGCGCAGCCTCGAGCGCGATGGGCTCGTCCTGCGCAAGGTCCATCCGGTCGTGCCGCCGAAAGTGGAATACTCGCTCACGCCGCTCGGGCGCACTTTGATCGAGCCGCTCCGGGCGATTTGCAGTTGGTCGGAGAAGCACTTGCCGCAGTTGCAGGCGAACCGCAGCCGGGCCAGCGCGCCGGAACCTGCGGCGCGCCCGAGTTAAGGGCGAAAAACTTACCGGGCCATGCATCACGTCGAGCCGATCGTCTTGGTTCTCGTCTTCGTCGCGGCACTCGTCATCATCGCGAATAAGGTCGCGGTCCCCTACCCGGTGCTGCTCGTTCTCGGCGGGCTCGCGGTCAGCTTCGTGCCGATCCTGCCCGTCATCCGACTCGATCCGGAGCTGGTCTTTTTTCTCTTTCTCCCGCCGCTGCTTTATCCGGCCGGGCTCTTTACCTCCTGGCGCGATTTCCGCCGGGACCTGCGGCCGATTTTGTTCCTCGCGATCGGGCTCGTGCTCATCACCATGACGGTGGTCGCGTGGGTCGCGCACTCGTTCGTGGTCGGGTTGCCTTGGGCGGCGGCGTTTGCGCTCGGCGCGATCGTCTCGCCCCCCGATGCCGTCGCCGGGGAGGCGATCCTGAAACGGCTGCGCGTGCCTTTGCGGATCGAGGCGATCCTCGAGGGCGAGAGTCTGGTTAACGATGCGACCGCGCTCGTCGCTTATCAGTTCGCCGTCGCCGCGATGGTGACCGGGCGCTTCTCGTTAGGCGAGGCAAGCGGGCGTTTCCTGCTCGTGGGTTTCGGTGGAATCGCGCTCGGGCTCGTGGTCGGTCTCGGCGCGCGCTGGGTGCAGCGGCAGCTAAACGATCCGCCAGTCCAAATCACGATTTCGCTGCTCACTCCTTTCGCGGCTTACCTCCTTGCCGAACGCGTCGGCGTTTCCGGCGTTCTCGCCACGGTCACGGCCGGGATGTACCTCGGCTGGCACTCGACCGCGCTGCCCGCGCGCACGCGACTTCAGGCGCAGGCGTTCTGGGAGATGATCGCGTTTTTGCTCAACGGTTTCATCTTCGTCGTCATCGGGCTGCAGCTCCCGGAGATTCTGCGCAACCTGAGTCGCGAACCGTTTTCCCGCCTCGTCGGCTACGGAATGCTCATCAGCGCGACGGTCGTGCTCGTGCGGATCGCCTGGGTTTTTCCGGCGACTTATTTGCCGCGCTGGTTCAGCCGGAAAATGCGCGAGCGCGACCCGGCGCCGCCGTGGCGTCACAGCGTCCTCATCGCCTGGGCTGGCATGCGCGGCGTCGTCTCCTTAGCCGCGGCTTTCGCGCTCCCGCTCGTGCTCGATGACGGCCGGGCGTTTCCCGGTCGCAGCTACATTCTTTTCCTCACCTTTTGTGTGATCCTGACAACGCTGGTTTTCCAAGGCCTGACCCTGCCAATCCTGATCCGCCGCCTCGGGATCGAGGATGACGGCGCGGTCGACCGCGAGGAACGGGAAGCGCGTTTGAAAGCGAACGAAGCCGCGGTCGATTTCATTGAAGCGCGCGCGCTGGCCGAGCAGATGCCTGAGGAAGTGATGATTCGTGTGCGCGCGGAATACTGCGATCGGATCGCGCAACTCGAGATCTGCGCCGGCGATCGGGAGAACCCCGGCGGCGAAGTTGCCACACCGATTTATCAGCAGCTCCAATACGGCGCGCTCGGGGTAGAGCGGCAGACCATCATCGCGCTGCGCAATTCCCACCAGATCAACGACACCGCCCTCCGCCACATCCAGCGCGACCTCGACCTCGCCGAAGCGCGGTTGACCGGCGATTAATTTTCTTGCCACACCTCGCCTAACGAGAGCAACAATGCGGGATGAACAAAATCCTCCTCAGAAGTCTCTTCGCGCTGGTGCTGCTGGCGATCACGATCATCGCCATTTCCTGCACCATTGTTCACCAACAAGGCATTGATGATTTCCGGTGTGAGATCAAGAAAGTGGAATCTGACCGTCCGGGCCCGGCTGCTGCTCCGCGGAACTCCCGACTCCGCATCTGTCCCTTCCCGCTCGATGCCCAAGGGCTCGCGGCACTGAAACTCAAGCTCGGGAACAATAAGTCGCTCTACAAGATCAGGTTTTACCAAAACGGGAAAGTCACGGAGACTTTGGGAACCTTGTCTTCCACTCTGATTCCAAGCGGACAGACCGAACCCGACCTTTCGCCGCATCTGATCGCGGAAACGGAGAAAGTCGAGAACGAGCAGGAGCAGCTGTTTAATGGAGTCACGATTCAGGCAGGCCGCGGCCGGGGCGGGTCAGCGACAATCAAGCCCAGTGAGCTCAAAAAGGATCAGGATTTAGTGGAACGAGTGGAGACGTTTTTCGCCAGCCCCTAAGTTCGGCGATCGTTTGGGCGAGAGCGCAAAGAAAGCCGCGCTGAACGGAGCGATGAGCGCGACGAGGAAGCGGATCTGCCTTGGGTGGCTCGTGCTGCACCTCTTCTTCATCTTCGTAGTGTCATCTCGCGACCTCTTGGGCCTGCTCGCGGACGGCGGGAATGTTTTCCCTAAGGCCATGCTCACGACCTGGACCCGCGGAGAGCAAGTGGCTTCCTCGGCTTTGGGAGAATTCCTCGGCCGTTCCAATGCTCTTCGGCAGGCGAAGGAGTTCTATGTCCAGAGCGCTGGGATAGACAGCGGCTACAGCTTCTTCGCGCCAAACGTCCCTAATAGCTATAAACTCGTCTTCGAGATCCAGCATCCCAATGGCACCACCGAGATGGACCTTCCGGAAGTAGGCGGAACGGCCGCCGGGCTGCGACTCGCGACACTCCTGGAAAATCTCGGACAAATTCATTTGGAACTCCTGCGCCAAAGGACAATCGAGAAGCTCTCTTACTCAGCCTGGGCCAACCATCCCGACGCCACGCGGATTCGGGCCATCTTCGGGGCGGTGCTCGTCCCGGAGCCGGCGCAGTTTCTCCGCGGAGGGAAGGAGTCCTACGAAGTCATTTGTGCCTATGACTTTTTCCCCCGCCGGCCGGCTTCACCGAAATGAAGCCGGGCTTCGAGGCGAGGGTTGGCGCCTTCCTTTTCCCACGCACGTCTGATTACTGGCTAACTATCCTCCGGTTGGGAATGGCCCTCCAGGTTTGTTTCTACGGCCTCGGGTTACGGCACGACTGGCAACTGCTCTACACTGATCGTGCGGGTTTCGTAACTCGCGAGCTGGCGGAAACAATTCTGAACGTAAATAGCCCACTCACGCCGCGCCTGGGCTGGATGATAACTCTCGGGGCTCATTTACAGATCAGTGAGGAACAGGTTGTTTCCGTAATCTGGGTGCTCCTATTGATCGCGAGTTGTTGTCTCGCGGTCGGCCTATTCAGCCGAGTCATGGCTGTGGTGGTTTGGTTTTTCTATCTCAGCTCTGTCAAGAGCGGAGGCTTTTACACGTACGGGGTCGACAATTTTACCATCATCGGCCTTTTCTATCTCATGATCGCGCCGCTGCCAGATAAGTGGTCGCTGGACGCGCTTCTCGGATGGAACAGAACGGTCAATCCGCGCCGGCTAGGTTTCCATCGGCGCGTGCTGCAACTGCATCTCTGCCTGATCTATTTCTTCAGCGGTCTCTCCAAGGCCACGGGACCAGGTTGGTGGGATGGCACGAGCATCTGGCGTGCGCTGGTGAGTCCACCCTATAATCTTGTGCCGGCAGATGTCGTTTATTCCTTCCACCTCTTTCTGCCCGCGGCTGGGATTTTCGTGGTTTTCCTCGAAACGACTTATCCCCTGTTCATCTGGTTGCCACGGGCCCGCGGGTTTTGGTTGGGCGCAATCGTCGCCGTCCATTTGGGAATCGGACTCGCGATGGGGCTGTACCTCTTCGCCTCGATCATGATCGTGCTCAATCTCGCCGCTTTCGCGACGGACCTGATTCCCAGGCGCCCGAGGGCCGCGGGCGCGGGCACTTTTGCCATCGACGCTCATCCCGCGGGCTGAGATACTAGGCGCGGAAACGCCCCGCTATGGCCGACTCTGGCTCAGACGAACCCTGCCTCGAAATCGCCCATGTGCTCTTCATCGACACGGTCGGTTACTCGAAACTATCGACGCCGCAGCAGCACGCGGTCTCGAAGGCTCTGAACCAACTCGTCCGAGCCACGCCGACCTTTCAAAAGGCGGCCGCGGCGCAGGAATTGACTCGGCTCCCGACCGGCGACGGCGTGGTGCTGGTGTTTTACGGTCGACGCGAATCGCCGATCGAATGTGCGGTCGAGATTCACCAGGCGCTCGGCCAGGAGAATTCGACCGCGCTGCAACTGCGCATGGGCATTCACAGCGGCCCGGTTACCCGGCTGGATGACGTGAACGATCAAGTGAACGTCGCCGGCGCCGGCGTGAACACGGCGCAGCGCGTGATGTCCTTCGCCGATGCCGGCCACATCCTGCTCTCCGAGCGCGTCGCCGAAGATCTGCGCGAAGACGAACGGTGGCGGCCGCATCTGCATTCGCTCGGAAGCTGCGAGAGCAAACACGGGGCGACTTTGCATCTCGTGAACTTCGTCAGCGATATCGCCGGCAATGCGGCAAGACCGCGCAAACTACTGCCGGGCACCTCGGAACCCGACTTGCGCGCGTCCGCGCGAAAGAAGAGCGCACGCCGTCAGCTCCTCATGCTCGGCGGCACCGGCCTCTTGATCGCCATGCTGGCCGTGGGGGCGACGGTGCTTTTTCTCTATCTTAATCACCGCCCGCAACCGCCGTCTCCGCCCGCCGCAGCGATCCCGGAGAAGAGCGTCGCGGTGATGACCTTTGAAAGCCTGAGCACGGAGAAGGAGAACGCGTTCTTCACCCAGGGCGTGGAGGACGAAATTCGGCGTGCCCTGCGCGCGGTCTCTGCCCTCAAGGTGCCGAACCGGACCTCTCCACTGAGTTTTAAAGGCAGCGATCCGCCCGACTTGCGCGCGACCGCCAAAGCCCTCGGCGTCGCCTACGTCGTGCAGGGCTCAGTGCAACGCGTGAGGGGCAAGGTCCGCATCAGTGCGCAGCTGATCGACGCGCGTACCGGCGATAACCGCTGGTCGGATCGTTACGACCGCGAATTGCGCGACGTCTTTGCGATTCAAACCGAAGTGGCTGAGCGCATCGCCAGCGAACTCGAGGCCCGCATCCTGCCCGCGGAGAAAGCGATCATCGAAAAGCCGATCACCGAGAATCTCGCAGCGTTCGATCTCTATAATCGCGGCGTTGCCTTGGGTTTGACGATCATCTACGACTCACATCGGGAACAGAGCCTCGACGAAGCCGTGCAGCTGCTGGAACGCGCGGTGCAGCTCGATCCCAAATTCCTCCTCGCCTACTGCCAGCTCGCCCGCGTGCATGACGAAATTTACCTGCTCGGGATTGACCGTCGTCCCGAACGCCTCGCCCGCGGCGAAGCGGCCGCGGCCCGCGCTCTCACCCTGGACCCCGGGTCCGGTCCCGCGCATCTCGCGCTCGCCTTTCACTACTACAGCGCGCGCGACTACGCCCGGGCGCGTGCGGAACTTGCGGTCGCGCAAAAGTCTTTGCCTAACGAGCCGCGTATTTTTGAAATCACAGGTTACATCCTTCGCCGCGAAGGCCGTTTTGAGGAAGCCGAGGTCGCGCTCCAACGCGCGCTTCTGCTCGACTCGCGCAACCTCTTTCTCCTCCAGGAAGTCGCGGGCAACTATGAGATCCTGCGGCGCTTCCCGCAGGTGGCAAACACGCTCGAGCGCGCGCTCCTGCTTGATCCGCAGAACCCAAACATGCGGGTCCAGCGGGCCCTAATCCCGCTACAGGCCCGCGCCGATCCCCAGCCGGTGCACGACGCACTCGCCGCGATCCTGAAGGAACGACCCGACGCGGCCGGCAGCCTCGCCGACCTTCGCTTCTACGTGGCGCTCTGCGAGCGCGACCCGGCGGCGGCCGAGCGAGCGATCGCGGATCTTCCGGCAAACGGTTTCCACGAGCTCGCCTTCACTTTTCCCCGTGCGTGGTGTGCCGGCCTCGTCGCGCGTCTGCGGGGTGATGCAGCGGCCGCGACGGAGGCTTTCACCCAGGCGCGAGCGGAAGCTGCGCAGGTCGTGGCGCAGCAACCCGATTACTCTGGGCTCTGTGTTCTCGGCATGATCGACGCGGCCCTGGGGCACAAGGAAGAAGCGCTCGCCGCGGGCCGGCGCGCGGCCGAGTTGATGCCGGCGAGCGAGGATGCGCTTAATGGAGAGTTACTGATGGAATATCTCGCTCTCATCTATGCCTGGTGCGACCAACCGGAGCCGGCGGTCGCCCAACTCGCGGCCGCGGCGAAGCGGCCCGGTCAGCTGACTTATGGCGACTTGCGCCTCAATCCTTACTGGGATTCGCTCCGCGGGCGGCCGGATTTTGCGAGGGTCATCGCCTCCCTCGCGCCTGCTCATTGAAATCCGTTAGCGACACACGCGATCCGGCGGCGGTGCGTTCGATGTTTAATCGCATCGCGCGCCGCTACGACTTCGCGAATCACCTCTTGAGCGGCGGCTGCGATTTCTGGTGGCGACATCGCGCATCGGAGATTGTGAGGCAATGGCATCCGTCGCGCCTCCTCGACCTCGCCACCGGCAGCGGCGACCTCGCGCTCGCACTCCAGCGAAAGCTGCCCGCGGCCGCAATCACCGCCGCCGATTTCTCACCGGAGATGCTCGCGATCGCGAGTCGAAAAGGAGTCACCAATACCGTGGTGGCCGACGCGTTGGCCCTGCCCTTCGCCGACCAGAGCTTTGAGGCAGTTACCGTTGCCTTCGGGCTTCGCAACATGGCCGACTGGGACAGCGCTCTCGCGGAAATGGCGCGAGTACTCATGCCGGGTGGTCACCTCCTCGTGCTTGATTTTTCCCTGCCGCATGGACTTCTCGGCAGGGTCTATCGCTTATACTTGCATCACTGCCTCCCGCTCGTTGCAGGACTCGTGACCGGCGAACGACAGGCCTATGACTATCTCGGCGACTCGATCGAAAGATTCCCCGCCGGCGCCCACATGCTCGAGTTAATAGAACGGAACGGCTTCCGATCCGTCAAGGAACTGAGACTTACCGGAGGAGTGGCGACAATCTACGTCGCGGAGAAGAAGACTTAGGAAGCGTCTAAAAAGTCGTGTCATCCCGAGCGGAGCCCCGCGGCTGCGGGGCGGAGTCGAGGGATCCCGTGGCGTTGCTGGGAAGCTTCCGTTCAGAGCTTCACGGCAGATCGACGGGATTCCTCGACTGCGCTCCGCTCCGCTCGGAATGACCGAGTTTTTAAGCGCCCCTCTTAGGGCGCTGCCGGAGAAGTCTCCGGCGTCGGCTCGAGCGTCATGGAAGGAGACGGCGAAACTGCGGCGGCATCTTTCAAAAGCGGAAGCTTTAAGGCCGTAAAATCAGGATTACTCATGACGAAAGTGCCGTCGCGCCCATCGACCTTCGCGAACCACATCGCGTTCTCTGTGCGTCCTCCGATCGTGAGCTTGTGTAACACCTTTGGGTCGGCGTTCGTTGCGAAAGTAATGACTAACTGTGCCTGCTGGAAGCCTTGTTCCGGCTTAGTCGTACTAGCCCAGCGCACCGCCCGCAAAGAAGCCAGCGTGTTTAGCAGCGACTGCACGTCGGCCTGGTCGACTTCGCCTTTGCCGTCGGTTGTTTTCCAAGTCTCCGGTCCAGTGCGTTCCAAGGACTCCTCCTGCTCGATCACCCGCGAAAAATGCTTAATCTCCGCCGGCTTAAACTTAAAGACGCCGAGCTCCTGCCATTGCAAAGGATCGCTCCAAATCTGGTTGAGCAGCTGCGGATTCACCGCGACCACGAAAGGTTCCTCACCGACCCGCGCATAGAGTTCGTTCCCTTCCGTCTTCCCGAAAGAAAGCGTAAGGAACGGATGCTCGCCCGCGCCGGTCTCTGCCGTGTTTTCGGACGCGAACGAGCTAAAGGTGATTTGCAACGTCGGATGATCGAGACCGTATTTTGGTAACTCGGACGCAGTCTCGGCGACAAACTTCGTCACCTGGGTTTCGTTCAAGGTGTTGATGAGCCGTCGGACTTCCTCGCCGTTCGCCGGCTGATTGTTCCGGCTCGCGATGGTCCAGTTCTCACCCTTCCGCGCGAGCACGACTTCCGGCTCGCCCGCGCCTTGGATATGCAGGCGATCAAGACTGTCAGTGTCCAAACGCACCAAATGCAGATCGCGCAGGTTATTCGGGCGAACGGTGAGAATCTCTTCGGTCTTCTTCGGCAGCATATAAACCCCATTACGCGGCAGGAAGTGACCGTAAACCTGCTCCTTCTTCTTAAGCTCGGCACCGAGCTGAAGCGTCTCTCCCTGCTGGTCACCGGCGCCAAAGATCGTGATCGACCCGCGCGGCTCCGCCAGGCCGTAGCTGTGCAGATCGCCGCTCCCATCACCGACGAATTCCTCGATCCGCGCGTTCGTCACCTGCGCCAGCAGATCACCAATCTTCTGATCATCGCCACGAGCCTGGAGCGGTTTCGTAATCTGCCAGTGGTCGTCCTTTTTCGTCAGCTCGATCTCACCGGCCGGACTCTTCAGGACGGCGCGAGTCACCTGGGCGGTCGTAAGCATCGTGAGCTTGCGATCGCGAAAGTCGTCCGGCTTTTTTGAGATATCGTTGCGGACCGACTGACTGGCGATGAAAACATCCTTCACTTCGCCTAGCCGAATATACATCTGGTTTTCGAGCGCCGCGTCCTTCCCGAAACGAATTTCCGGCGGCCCGTCGGGTAGCCGCAACTTCATCCGCAGCTTCGACTGAATCACGCCATACTCAGCGAGGCTCGACTTATCGACCTTCGGATCACCTTTACCCGGGATAATAGCGACTTTCTTCCAGCTCTCGAGATCGGAGATAAGGTTATCGACCGCTGCGGCGTCGGCCTGATCCTTCACCGGCGCGGTCAGGCGCCATTTTCCGTTGTCCCGCTCAAGCGCGATGCGGTCGTCGCCATTTTGAATGAAGATGCCGGTGAGCTTGTCGCGATCGAAATTGAGGACGTTGCCGGCCTGTCGTTGGCTTTCCGCGGTGTTCGGCTTCTTGCTTTCGAAGAACTTGATCCAAATCCCGAGCGCGACGACGACGACGAGGAGGAGTAACGTGGTGCGCGTTTTCATCCTTTACTCGTTAGGCGCGACGCCGCCACCACACGCCTAATCCGATCAAGGCCGGAATGAGCGGGATGACGACGAGGATGATCCAGCGCAGGTTGCGCAGCGCGTTTGGCTCGAGACTGAAGGTGAGAACCTCCGGCACCTTTGGCGCGATCCCGATGAGCTGCTCGCGATTAAGCAGCCAGTTCAGGCCAGCGGAGACGAAATCGAGTCCCTGCTGACCCTGCGAAAGCGCGTCGTCATGAATAAAGGTGGAGTTAGCGACCACGATCAGACGCGCGGAATTTATCTGCACGCGCTGATCGGCACTTCCGCCTTTCTCGACGGCGGCCGCGATCGTGAGCGTCTCGGTTTTGTCCTTCTTCGGATCGGGTTGAAGCAGGGATTCGTCGTCGGAGTAGTAGTCAGTTTCTCCCCAGTAACCTTGTTCCGCCTCGGCCAGCGGCGTCAGGTGAATGTTCGCTACCGCCATCACCTGCGGCGGCTGCAGCGTGAGAGTGCTGGTCGCACCCAGGAAAGGTGCCTGCACGTTCGCGAGCCGTTGCGTGACCGGGTTATCCGGAAGGAAATGCGCTACGACATCGCGGACCCGGGCAATCTCCTGGATGCCGGTTTTCACCATCGCCATGAGCCGGTCGTCATCGACTTTTATCCCCAGCTCGGCGAGGAAGCCGCTGAGTCTTGGGGTCTTCGCTGCCGGGTCGGCGAACAGGAGAATTCGGCCGTCCTTGTTCCAGAAATCGCGCAGCATTTTCATCTCGCGCTGGGAAAAGTCGTACTGCGGACCGGCGATCATCACCACCTTGATCTCCGCGGGAATCGCCGGCACTTCGAAAAGGTTTAGCTCCTTGAACTCGACATTTTCGTTCTCGATAAAGGTCTTCAGGACCGCGATCGGACTCGTTCCACTCAGGGGCGGTTCCTTGTGACCGAGGACGTAGCCGACGATGTTCTTCTTTCCTTCCACGACATCGAGGAGCGCGCTGGTAATCGCCTGCTCGCCTTTGAAGGCGGTGATCTGAGGTTCTTCGCCGGTCAGCGGGTTCCCCTGGCTCGTCTCCGCCATTTCCGAGGCCTTCACACTCTTGTTCCGGCCTTTGTAGTCGAGAATCAGGACGCTCTCATCCGTGACCACCTTATACTTCCCGAGAAGCTCCTTCGCGCGCGTGTAACTTCGTTCCGGGTCGACATACTCCACGTCGATTTTCCCACGCGAGGCGTATTGGTATTCCGTGAGCAGGTTTTGCACGTCGCCATAGATGGGGTTCTGCCCCGCGAAGAAGACAGTGATCCGAACCTTCCCAGCGAGACCATCGAGAAAATGCTTCGTGCGGTCGGAGAGCGCGTATTTCTTATCGCGGGAATAATCCCAGCGCCGGTAATGCTCGAACCCGAGATAGTTCACCATCGCCGCGAGGACGATGACGATCGCGATCTGAATGAGGACATTCAGCCCAATCCGAAACCGGTGGATCTTTTTCGGCGCGGGCGCCGGCGTCACGTCTTCAGCCATGAGTTACAGTCTCCACTTCCGTGATTGGAAGGCCTGATAGGTAAAAGTCAGCATCACCACCGTCATGCTGAGATAGAGCACGATCGGACGGGTATCGATGACCCCGCGGGAAAGTGTGCCCATTTGCTCGATCGCGGAGAAGTAACCGAGCAGTTGCCGGGTTTGCGAGCCGACATCGAGGAGGATGAAGGAGACGAGGCCGAGAAAGAACAGGAGCGTGATCGTGGCGAAGGAGATAACGGCCGCGACGATCTGGTTCTTGGTCAGGACGGAGGCGAAACAACCGATCGAGAGATAGAACATGCCGAGCAGCAGAAGCATGAGATAGCCGCCGAGATAGGCGCCAATCGAGCCAGCCGCCGGCTGGTGCGTGATCGCCTGGAAGATGACGAAGAAGGAGAGCGTCGGGATCCAGAGGATGATGTAAAAGACGAGCGCGCCAAAGTATTTTGAAAGGACAACCTGCCAGTCGCGCACCGGCGCCGTCATCAGCGGCTCGATCGTGCCGAGCTTAAATTCCTCGGAAAAGAGACGCATCGTGATGAGAGGGAAAATGAGCACGAAGGCGAACCAGAAAAAGACGGAGTTAAAGAATGCTTCCTCTACCGAATACGGCACCGGGCGCTGATTCATGAACGAGATCTGGAAGTAAAAATCGACACCGCTGACGAGCAGGAAGAAGACAAGAACGATGTAGGCGATCGGGGAGTAGAAGTAGCTCCGGACTTCGCGGGCGAGGAGAGTGAAGAACTTAGTCATAGCGTTGTCATCCCGAGCGGAATGGAGCGGAGCGAAATGGAGTCGAGGGATCCCGTGGGTTTCCTGGAAGAGGGGCTGCGGGCGGGAACTTCCCACCATCTCGACGGGATCCCTCGGCTACGCTCCGCTTCGCTCGGGATGACAGGCGGGTCGCTCTCATGCCTCGTCGGGGTGGGTGATTTCTACGAAGACGTCTTCCAAGGTGGCTTTGCGCTGCGAGAGCTCGCGCACCGCCCATTTGCGGTCGCTGGCGAGCTGGAAGACTTCCTGGCGCACATCCGCGCCCGCTTCGGCCCGGAGCGAGAAAATCTTCCAGTCTCCTTCACTCGTTAGGCCGACATCTTTCACGCCGAGGATGCTTTTTAATTGCGCGAGGCCGTCGTCGCTGCCGGTCTTGGCTTCCAGCGTGACACCGTTCGCGGTGCGAATTTGATGCAGTAAATTCTCCGGCGTGTCGCAGGCTTCGATTTTGCCTTTGTTGATGATGATCACGCGGCTGCAGGTCATCTCGACCTCGGGCAGGATGTGCGTGGAAAGCAGAATGGTGTGCTGACGCCCGAGGTTCTTAATCAGGTCGCGCACCTGGCGAATCTGGTTGGGATCCAAGCCGCTGGTGGGCTCATCGAGAATCAAAAGGTCGGGTTCGTGCACAAGCGCATCCGCGAGACCGACCCGCTGGCGATAACCCTTCGAAAGCGCGCCGATCAACTTCTTCTCCACCTCTTTCAACCCGCATAACTCCTTTACGTCACCGACGCGTTCCTTGATCCGGCGATGCGCGACGCCCTTCAGCGCGGCGCGGTAATCGAGATACTCCGTGACCCGCATGTCGTTGTAGAGCGGGACATTTTCCGGCATGTAGCCGAGGTGCGCGCGGGCTTCGAGCGACTTCTCGAAAACGTCGAAGCCAGCAATGGTCGCGCGCCCGGAAGTAGGCGGCATGAAGCTCGAGAGAATGCGCATGGTCGTGCTTTTGCCGGCGCCGTTCGGGCCGAGGAAGCCCATGATCTCGCCTTTCCCGACCTCGAAACTCAAGTTATCGATCGCCGTCTGGCCGGCGTAGCGCTTGGTGAGGTTTTCGACTTTGATCATCTTGCGGTGGAGTTTTACTGACAGCGCCAGCGCCCGAAGCGTTGGCATTTTCTCGAAAAAAATCAGCGTGCCTGCAGGTTCACCGTCTCGACACGGCGCCCGCGTCCGCCCCGGCCGATGATCCCCACCGCGAGATCAACGCTCGACCCGGAATCGGCTTGCGCGAGGATTTTCTCGGCTTCCTGCACGGAGTTCACGGGGTATTTGCCGATCTTGTAAACGACGAGGCCGCGGGTGATTCCGACTTCGTCGGCGGGACTTTGCGCTTCCACCGAGCTCACGAGGACGCCTTTACCGGGAGCGTAGCCGAGAGCGCTGGCGAGCTCCGCCGTGAGATCCTGCAGCTGCAAACCGAGAAGCCGATCGGCCTTGCTCGCGCCGCTTTCGTCGTTGGTCGCGCCGGGTTGTGGTGCCGGTTGTGTGTCGGCGATCTTCTTGAAGGCCTCGACATTTTGCCTAACGACGTCGGCGGGAATCGCGAACCCGAGCCCCTGCGTCGGGACCCCCTGCGGCGTGAAGGCCATTTTCGCCGAGCTCACCCCGACGAGCCGGCCCGCGAGATCGATCAGCGGACCGCCGCTGTTCCCGGGATTAATCGCGGCATCGGTCTGGAGGAGATTGTGATAATCGATGTTCTCGATCGTAATCTCACGCTTCACGCCGCTGAGCACGCCGCGGCTGATCGAGGTGCCGTAGCCGAGGGCGTTGCCGACGACGATGACGGTTTGGCCGAGAAGATTTGGGGAGATGTCGCGCAGGTTTACGAAGGGCAGCGGCTTGTCGCTATCGATCTTGATCAGCGCGAGATCCTTCTTCTCGTCGCCAGTGATGTAGCGCGCTTTGTAACTTTTGTTGTCGTTCGTGATGACCTCGATCCGGAGATCCGCGGCGCGCGCGACGACGTGTTCGTTGGTCACGATGTAACCCGCGGGATCGACGAGAAAACCACTCCCGAGGCTCTGCAAAGTCTGGCGAATTTCGCGCGGCCGGTTGCGATAAACGCCGAAAAATTGCGCCGCAAAATCATCGACCGGATCGCGCACCTGCCGCCTAACGATGCGCTCGGTATTGATGTTCACGACCGCAGGCAAAACCTTCGCGACCGCGAGCACCGCCGGCTCGGAGGCGGGGTCGGGCGTGGGGGCGGTTGGCGGAAGCGTGGCCGGAGTTTGGGCAAGGAAGGGCGTCGGAAGGGCAAGGAAAATTACGCAGCCGAAAGCCTTAGCGAGGCGGCGCGTGCGCGCGCGGTTGTAGCCGGGGGCGGCGACCCCGGCCGTGAGTCCGACTGGCTGACCACCCGGGCCGGG
>JBBSUP010000021.1:0-33419 GCA_038234295.1 Chthoniobacterales bacterium | reverse complement strand
TTACATGCCACTCTATCGCTTTGCCCTCTCGCTCAGCCGCCGCGAATCCGACGCGGCTGACCTGACCCAGCAGACCTTTCTGCTCTGGGCGAAAAAGGGCCACCAACTCCGCGACCAATCGAAAGTGAAGACCTGGCTGTTCACGTCGCTCTACCGGGAGTTTCTCGGGCGGAAACGGCATCAAGATCGATTTGTCGACGTCGAGAACAATCCCGAAGCGATCAGCGCACAGGTTGTCCCGGCGACGGTGGTGAACCAAATGGACGCCGAGATCGCGCAGCGCGCGCTCTTCGCGCTCGAGGAGATTTATCGTGCGCCGCTCACGCTTTTTTACCTGAAACAACACTCCTACAGGGAGATCGCGGAGACGCTGGAAATCCCGATCGGCACCGTGATGTCGCGGATCTCGCGCGGGAAAGAACAACTGCGCAAAGCGCTCGTGGAGAAAGTTCCCCTAACGACAAGCAGCGAAGGAGGACCGGCGCATGGATGAAGCTCAGGCGCGTTTAATTCTGCAGTCCTTTTCGCCGCGGGCCGCACAGGACGACGACCCGGAGATGGCCGAGGCACTAAAAACCGCCGCGGCCAATCCGGAGTTGGTGCGCTGGCTGGAAGAGGAACAGGCTTTCGACCAAGCCGTGGCTCAGCATCTCGAGGCCATCCCGGCGCCGTTCGGACTCCGAACGCGCATCCTCGCGCAGGCCGAGGAAACGCAGCGCACGTCGAAGTTCCGCTGGGCTTTTCGAATTGCGGCCACGGTGGCCCTCCTCCTCCTGGTCGCGCAGGGTGTCGGCTTCTGGCGCGCCTCGCAGCGCGGCGCCAATCTCCAGGCGGAATACGCCAAGGAGATGACGAGCTTCGTTCAACTGTCGCCGCCGCTGCAGATGGAGGGCAGCGATCTCGGACAAATCCGCAACTGGCTCGCCGAGAAGAATGCCGCCCCGGCAAAAGTCCCGGCGCGCCTCGCCGCGCTCGAACCGCTGGGTTGCCGGGTGCTTTCCTTCCGCGGGCAGAAGGTGACGCTGATTTGTTTCCAGCGCGAAGGGCAACGTCTCGCGCATCTCTTCGTGGTCGATCGCGCGGCCCTGCCGAAGCTGAAGCCGGGCGCAAAGCCGATTTTTGCGAATGAACACGGCTGGATGACCGCGACCTGGGCGGAAGGCGACAGCATCTATATGATCGCGCTGCAGGGCGGCCGGGCGGCGATCGAGGAATATCTTCCGAGCGCCTGATCCACGGCGAAAATCCACGGTCTCCCGAGCGGAGCCCCGCGGAGTCGGGGCGCAGTCGAGGGATCCCGACGAAATTCGTTAAAGCTCAGCAGCGAGATCTCGAGGCTTCTACCAAACGCGACGGGATCCCTCGGCTGCGCTGCGCTTCGCTCGGGATGACCAGTCTAACGAACCGCCGCGGCAGTTACTCTTCTTCGCTCACCGTGAAGGTGACGTTGTCGATCTTCGCGACCGCGAGCGCGTCGAGGACATCGACCGTGCGGCTGTATTTCGCCTGGGTGTCGCTGATGATCGTGACCACGGCGGGCGTCTTCGCGGCATCGGCGTTTTCCTTCAAGCGCAGGAGCGTGCCCTTTAACTGCGGGAGGTCCTGGCTCGTCGCGGAATCAAACGGCTCATCGTTCAACGAGACTTCGCCGGTATCGGAAATGGTGATGATCTGTTCGTCGACGAAGTCGGTCGATGACGAGGTCTCTGCCGTGCCGGGGAGCTGCGTATTCAGCTCATTCTCCACTTTCACCGCGCCAGCCATGACCATGAAAAAAAGCATGATCACAAACACGACGTCGATCATCGGCGCGATTTGGAAGCCGAGGTTTCCTTCGTTGGCGTGGATCTCTAAGCGCATCTTTTTTAGACAGGATTCACAGGATTTTCAGGATTGGGGAAACACTTCAGGTGTGTCGCAGCTGCATCAAAATCCTGTTCATCCTGTAAATCCTGTCTGTCCCTACTCTTTGTTAACCGCGGAAAAGGAGATGTCGGTAATGCCCGCTTCGCCGCAAGCATTCATCGCCTGCGAAACGTAAAGCGCCGGCACGTCGCGGTCGCCACGAATGACTGCGCGGAAAGTGGGATTCGCCCCGGCAGTGACTTTTTTCTCGCCGGTAATCTTTGCCGTTTTCAACGGGTCGACCAGCTCACTCGCGAGCTTATAAGTGCGATCGTCGAAGACGAAGAGCGCCTTTTTTTGCGGCAGCTGCCAGCGAACGTTGAGGATTGCCTCGGCGCGGGTGTTGTCTTTTTTCTGCGCATTTTTTGCGATCGGGAGCTGGATCGTTTTATCGACCTTCAGCACCTGCGCGGAAGTGATCGTCATGAAAAAAACGAGAATCGTCAGGAGCACATCGATCATCGGCGCGACCTGGAATTCCGGTTCGCCCTGCTCGCTGCCTCCTCCGCCGCCAGCCATATCAGTGCGAGGTCAATGACGCGTCGCCGGGCGCATGCAAAAACTCGACGAGCGGAAGTTCGTTCCTCCGGAAGGACTCGCTTCCGCGAGTCCAGTTTCTAGTCTCGATGCTCGGCCACATTAGCTCGTGATTTGCTGCGTCAGCCCGGTCGGGATGCGACCGGTCATGGTGCCGCTGCCGTCTTCCGCCGGCACCATCCAATTCGGCGTCGCCGCATAAAGTTCTTCGTCGCCGAGATGCACGCCAGCGAGCGATTCGTAGGGCATCTTCCGGAAGAGGCTGTTCACGATATCCTGGATGCGATGCATCGCGTCCGCCGCGCGATTGCGCAGGAAATAAAAGGCGGCGAACGCCGGGATCGCGATGACCAGGCCGCTCGCCGTCGCCACGAGCACTTCACCGATCGCGGCGGAAAGACCGGAAGGATCGCCGATGCCGCTGGAGCCGAGTTTGCCGAAAGCCTTGATCATGCCGGTGACCGTGCCTAACAAACCAATCATCGGAGTGGTGACGCCGATCACGGAGAGGTAACTGATGTAGGTTTGCATGTGCGAATTTTCCTTGGCCAGCGCGCCCATCATGCCTTCCTCGGCGACCTCTTTGCCTTCGCCGAGGAGGCTGATGCCGACCCGGAGCACGTTCGTCAGCGGCGAGACGTTTTCCTTGCAGTAGTTATGCGCGCCGACGTAATCGCCCTGCCGGAAGAGCGTCTTCAACGCTTCTTCCTGCTCCGGCGGCGCGGCCTTTTTCCGGCTCGTCCGGATGACGCCGTCGCCGATGAGGTAAAGGGTCGCGATCGAGCAAAGGGCGATCGGGAACATGACCCAGCCACCTTCCTTGATCTGCTCCCAGAGCGTCTTCGATTGCACGCCGGCCGCGGGTGGCGCGGGCGTCGGCGTTTGGGCAAAACCGGGCGTCGCGAGGACGAGAAACGCACCGAGAAAAGCCGCGGCCATGCAGCGCGCCGGCCACTTCGGATTCGTTAGGCGAAGGACGCGGCGGATGGGGTTGGTTTTCATTTCGGTAGCTTCTTCAGTTCTTCGCGGGCGGTTTCCGCCTGGACGGATTTGGGAAATTGCGCGGCCAAATCATTAAGTGATTTCTTCGCCCTGTCCAAGTCCGAGAGACCGCGGAAGGCGCGGGCGCTGCCGAGAAGCGCCGGCGGCATCCAGAGCTTCTCATCTTCGTAAAAGACCGGGACGTGGAGAAAGGCGAGGACGGCGCTGTCGTATTCGCGCTGGGCGAGGAGCGCGTCGCCTTTTTTCACCCAGGCCTCCGCGAGCACGGAAGCTTTCGCGCTCTCTTTGATCACCGCATCGCACATTTCGATCGCTTTCTGGTAGTTCTCCTTCTTCACCAGACCGCCGACGACTTGGAGCTGCGCGGCGCGCGCGGTTTCGGGATCGGTCGTGTTCTTGCGAACCTCTTCGCCTAACGACTCCGCTTCCCGATCCAGTCCCATCGCGGCCAGCGCGGAGATTTTCAGGAGCGCCGCCTGGGCCCAGAAGTTGCCCGGCACTTCGCGGAAGGATTCGTAATATTTCACGACCGGGCCGAGGTCGGCGAGCGCCTTCGCCGGCTCGCCTTGGGAGAGCAGCGCCGCGGCGGTTTTGAGCTGCGGCGGTTCCGGGAAATCGATCTTCGCGATCGTGGAAATCTGGTAGCCGACTTCACCGCGGCTGGAACCGACCTGGATCGAGCTCATGACCATGTCGCCACTGCGGCGGACGCCCTTGGTCTCGATCGTCTGGCCGGTTTTGAGGGTGAGGTTCTGCGCCGCGAGAGAGGAGAGGAAGAGAAAGGGGGCGAAGAGGGAAAAGAGCCGGCTGACGCCGTAAATTGTAGGGCGGGCGCTTCGCCTGCCCCGATTCAAACTGGGCAACCGAAGCGGTCGCCCTACAACCGCCGAGATGGTTTTCGGCTCGCCGCGCTGCGCCGGCTCGGGATGACAACGTGAAGCTGAGGGATGGCTCGTTTTCATGATCCCTGCCCCAGGGCTTCCAGCCGTTTCCGCGCTTCGCCGGCTTCGGCGAACCCGGCGAGCTTCTGGTTCCGTAGCATCTCGCGATAAGTGTTCACGGCTTCCTGTGTTTTCCCGAGTTTCTCGAAGCTGGCGCCGCTGCCGATATAAGCCTTCGCGACCCAGGGCAGGAACTTCTGGTAGCCGACGTAAACGCGCTGGTAATAGGCGTTCGCTTCCGCCCACTTGTTTCGTTTCGCGGCGATTTCGCCTAACGAATAAACCGCGAACGCCGTCGACTCGCCGCGCCATTCGCGCACCGAGGCGACCTGCTCGAAAGCCTTCTGCGCGTCATCGAGTTTGCCGAGCGCGAGCAACGTCTTTGCGCGGCCAACGGTGATTTCCTTGAGCTTCTGCGCGGCCGCGATCTTCTCGAGACCGTCGTCGAAATAGCCGAGCGCTTTCTTATAATCTTTCTTCTCGTAAGCGATCTCGCCGAGGCCGTTGTAGGCGTAGTCGATCATCTGGCTCTTCGGGTAGGTCTCGAGCAGGTGCTGATAAAACGGCGTGGCCTGGTCGAGGTTGTGATGCTCGACCAGATTGTCGCCGCCCTGGCCGAGCAACGTGGGGCTGAGTTCTTCCGGCTTCGCGGCCGTCATTTCGTTGATCAGTTTGTCGGCTTCTTCCGGCTGCCGGCGCAGGCGCGCGAGCTCGGCTTTGGCAAAAAGGATGCGCGCCTTCGCGGTCGGCGAATCGGTTTCTCCGCTGCGGGAAAGGAGCCGATCGAGCTCGGCGCCCGGATGGGTTGTAGCCGGGGGCGTTGGCCCCGGTTGAGTTTGATCTGGCGACGTCTCAGACCGGCCGGGGTCAACGCCCCCGGCTACAGCGGGCTTCTTCTTCCCGCAGAGCTGCGCGAGCTGCGAAATTAGCTGCTCCACCGCCTCGCGCGCGGGGTCGTCGAGGTATTTCTTGATCGTGTCGGCGGCGAGCTGTTTGGCCTCGTCGATTTTGCCTTCGTGCGCTTTCGCTTTGCCGATCCAGTAGAGCGCGGTCACGACCGCGGGGTTGTCCGGTTTATCCTTGATGAAGTCGGTGTAAAGCGCGGCGACCTTGTCCCATTCGCCCTGTTTCTGGAGCAGTTTGCTCGCGGCGGTGAGGGAGTATTTCATCACTTCATCCGTCGCCGCGTTCTGGTAGGAACGGATGTAAACCGGCACGGCCGCGGCCTCGCGATTGCTCGCCGCGTAGGCGTCGCCGAGCAGCGCGAGGACTTCTCCGAGCTGTGAGTTGCCACTGAAATCCTTCTCCCACGCCTGGCATTTGGCGATGACCTCGTCGTATTGCGAAGCAGCATAAAGACAGACCGCGATCCGGTATTTCGCGTCGGAGACGAAGCCGCTGCTCGGATGATTCTTCACGTAATCCTCGAGCTGCTTCAGCGCGTCTTCGTATTTCCCGGCGAAAAGCGCGCAGAGCGCAATTCGGTATTGCACGTCCTCGGCGCTCGCCGCTTTCGGGAATTCCGAGAGATATTTTTTATACGCCGCGATCGCTTCGTCGTAGCTGCCTTCGCTGAACTTCGCGTTCGCGAGGAGGTAGCGAATCTGTTCGCGGAATTTGCTGTTCGGCTGGTCCTGGAGGAGGCGGCCGAAATAAGTCTCCGCCGCCTTCGGATCGCCCGCCTGCAACGCCACCGCGCCTAACAAATAGCCGACGGTCGAGGCGTTCGGTCCGCTCTTGAAATCGCGCAGATATTCCTGACAACGCTCCTCCGCGCGCTGCGCCTGGCCCACATCCGCGAGCGCGACGATCAGACCGAAGAGCGCCGGCTCGCGCTCGGGATTTTTCTGGAAACGGTCGAGGATTTCCTGGTCGACGACGATCGACTCCCACTTCCGGTCGAGCTCGTAAAAGCAGCGCGCGAGCCGCAGGTAAATCGCGGGCGTGATCGTCGGGAGCTTCGAGAAATTCTCGAGCAACTTCTGCGCGTTCGCGATGTCGGCTTTGATCTCGTTATTCCGCGCGGCCAGGGTCGTGATCTCGGCGGGATTCGCGCGCACGGCGTCGAGATTATCCTCGATCTGTTTCTGCATCGCGGCGATCCGCTCGTTCTGGAGCCGGATGATCTGCTCGCGCGGATAGGCGTAGCGGTAACAGGCGAGCGCTTCTTTGTATTGCTGCTTGCCGTAGAACGTATCGCCGAGCTGCACGGTGAGGCCGTTGAGCTCGACCACGTTGTCGACCAAGCCGACTTTTTGGTGGATCAACTCGAGGACGTGGAGCGCTTTCGGGGCGTCGCCTTTCTGCGCGGAGAGCTGCGCGAGCATGTTCGCGCCCCGCATTGCGCCGGCGTCTTTGATCTCGTTGCCGACCAACTTCTCGAGCGTCTTAATCGCGCCGTCGATTTTGCCGCCGGCCTTTTCCGCCTCCGCCTTGAAGAGGAGCGCCTGGTCGCGCATCGCCGGGTCGCTCTCGAGCGCGGCCATTTGCTGGGCGGCGAGCTGGTAATTTTTTGCGAGGAAATTCGACTGCGCAGTCGCAAACGCGACGCTGCCGGCATGGGGACCTTTCGGGAATTTCGCCTGGTAGTTTTTGAAAGCGGCGATCGCCTTGGGGTAGTTGGCGGTGTTGAAATAGGCCGAGCCAATCGTGTAGTAAACCGGCTCGAGCTGCGGCGAAAAATCGACTCGCCCGAGGAGTCCTTCGAGATCGGCGGCGGCTTTCGCGTAGTCGCCGCTCTGGAATTCCCCCATCGCCTGGTTATAAACCGCGGAGAGGTCCGGCGGCGGTCCGGCGTCCTGCGCCGGCAGGTGCGCGACGGTGAGGAAAAAGGCGAGCGCGCTAAAGAACCCTGCTCGCCTAACGAATTGCGTCATCCCCCCCGAAATATATCAGCGCGCTCCCCGGCAAGTCGACGCATTTATCCCACACGCGTGCCCGCGTGACTCGACACGTTCCTAGCGCGCAGTGCTCGCGGTCTTCGGGCCGTTCGTGAGCTGCACGAGGTCGGAGAGAATGTTCAGCGTCTCGTCGCGCTCGGGATCGATCGCGGCCGGTTTGCTGTCATCGGTGGTGGAAGGATCGGAATCCTCCGAGTCGTCGGGAGCGGCTTCCGGCGCGACCTTGGCGACGTCGCCGCCCTTCTTCTTCGCCTCGGCGGTTTTCCCCGGATACATGATGAGCTGGAGCTTCGGTTCGTTGATCGTCTCGAGGGTGAGGCGGTAGATATTCGGCTCTTCCGTGTTCCGCGCGAGGCGCTCTGTGGTGCGCGATTCCTTGCGCGCTTTCTCTTCGTCGAGCTCCTTGCGACGCACGTCTTCGTTCAAGGTGATGCGGTTGTCGTCGAGCTTCTTCCGGAGGCGCCCCATGTCTTCCATGACGTAGTGGAATTCCGGATCGGCCGTGACCCGCGCGGCCGAGCGGACCTTCAGTTCATCGATGAAAAGCTGATGGGAATCCGACCATTTCGTGAACTTCGCCGGCGGCACTTCGTCGTAGGGGAGCGCGTTTTTCAAGGCGCCTTCGCCGTACTCCGGGAGATCGGTCAATGTCGGCAGAACGATGTCGGAAGCGACGCCGTGGAGTTGGGTCGAGCCACCGGCGATGCGGTAAAATTTCTGAATCGTGAGCTTGAGCGCACCGTCTTCCTGCGAGCGCGAGCCGAGGAGCGAGGTGAAACGCCCGATCTCAAGAATGGTCTGCACGGTGCCTTTGCCGAAGCTGCTCTGATCGCCCACGACCACGGCGCGGCCGTAATCCTGGAGGGCGGCCGCGAAAATCTCGCTCGCGGAAGCGCTTTGCCGGCTGGTCAGGACCACGAGCGGTCCGTCATAGGCGATGTCGGGATCCGGATCGGTCGAGATCACGACGCGATCGTTCGAGCCTTTCGTCTGCACGACGGGGCCGGATTTAAAGAAGAGGCCGGTGAGCTGGATCGCTTCCTCGAGCGAACCGCCGCCGTTGCGCCGGAGATCGATCACGAGGCCGCCGATCTTCTCTTTCTTGAGGCGCTTGAGGAGCGCGAGCACGTCGCGGGTGGTGCTTTTTTTGTGGCCTTCCATGTCGGCGTAAAACGACGGGAGCGTAAGCCAGCCGAGCTTC
The DNA here is from genome assembly GCA_038234295.1 of Chthoniobacterales bacterium. GTDB lineage: Bacteria > Verrucomicrobiota > Verrucomicrobiia > Chthoniobacterales > UBA10450 > Palsa-1392. The sequence continues at coordinate 24,933 of JBBSUP010000021.1, read as the reverse complement.
ACCGGATCGCCGTTGCGATCTTTCTTGATGATGATGTCGGCGCGGGCTTCCTGGTCTTTCAGCTTAATCTCGTCGCGCACGAGCTCGATCGTCTTGCGCGAGGAAGGATCGGCCGCGCTCGCCGGGATCACGAGGAGGCGGACTTTGGTGCCCTTCTTGCCGCGGATCTGGTCGACGACTTTGTCGAGGCGCATGTCGCGGACATCGCTAAAATCTTTCGCGCCCTGTGCGACCGCGGTGATGCGATCGCCGACCTTGATCTTCCCGCTCGTCTGCGCCGGGCCTCCGGGGACGAGGCTCTCGATCTTGGCGTAGCCGTCTTCGCTCCGCAGCATCGCGCCGATCCCGACGAGCGAGAGGCCCATGTTGATGCTGAAATTCTTCAGGTCGGACTGGCTGAGATATTCCGAGTGCGGATCGTAAGCCTGCGCGAGCGCGTCGAGGAAGAGCTTCACCTGCTCTTCGTCATCTTCTTCATGGATCGTGCGGAGCATGCGGTCGTAGCGGCGCTCGACCAGTTTCGGCCCCGGCTCGATCGGATGTTCGGACAATTTTTCCTGGAGCAGCTCGTTCGCAATCCGCTTGCGCCAGAGCTCGTCGGCCTCGGCTCCGTCCTTCGGCCACGGCGCTTTTTGCCGGCTGATCAGGATGGAGTCATCCGTCTTGAAATTCATCGGTTGCTTCACCAACTCCTTGATTTTCGCGACGCGATCTTCCACCCGCTTCTGGAAAACGGCGAAAATCTCGTGCGCCGGCTTCAGGTTCCCGAGAAGAATGTCGTCATCGAGGGCCGTCGCATATTTGCCCGTGAACGTGTCGACATCTTTCTGCGTGAAAAACAGGTGGTTATAATCGAGCAGCTCCAAATAACCGGTCAGCAACTTCTTCGAGATCTCATCGTTCAACCGGTGATGCGTGTAATGGCCCTCCTCGAGGAGACGGCCGACGGAGACGCCGATCTGTTCGGAATCCGTCTTCGCCTGGACCGGCTGGACGAGAAACGCGACGACCAGCAACCCGGGGAGCAGCGCAGCGGACGAACGGAGAAAAGATTTCATAAACAAGGACGAAAAAGTTCGCAGAAACAATTTTGAAAGCAAGGTGAGCGGCGGGCGAGAGGAGCTGAAGTGATGGGTGAGACAACGCGCCGCCGGGAAGATTCAAATAAACCTTCGGGTCCGTGCCGGCGCACGGATGTTCTGCTGCAATTTCCGTTCCCCGAAGGCGGGCGGTTTCACGAATCGGCGGAACGCCGCGTTGTAGACGCTTCGCTCTGCGAAGCGCGGGATCGATATCACAGCGGGATCAACGCCCGCGCCTCCCAGAGGGAGGCGTCTACAACGGCGTGCACGTCTCGGTCCACCATCCTCGAATCGCCGCTTCTTTTGTCATCCTGAGCGGAGCGCAGCGGAGTCGAAGGATCCCGCCGAGTTTCTGGGAAGCCCCGCCCGCAAACGCCCTACAGCCAGAGCTTCACAGCAGCTCCACGGGATCCCTCGACTCCGCCCCGCCTCCGCGGGGCTCCGCTCGGGATGACGGCTTGCAGACGTCGGCGCCAATGTCCAGCTGGCGCAAAATTGGTGCAAACCCCGTCAGAAGTGTAAGTGCACCCTTCACCCGTGATCACTTATCAAACATTCACCGGCGGAATCTTTGACACCAACTGCTACGCCCTCGAAGCGCCGGACGGCTGGATCCTCTTCGACGCGCCCGACGGCGCCTGCACCTGGCTCGCGGAACAAAAAATCGAACCGCGCCTCCTCCTCCTCACGCACGGCCACATCGATCACATCCTCGACGCCGCCAAGATCGCGCGCCGCTTTCAATGCCCGATCGGCATTCACCCGGAGAGCGCGCCGATGCTTTCGGAAGAAAACTTCTTCCGCGACTTCGGCTTCGAACTCGAAGTCGAACCCGCCACGCCCGATCTGCTCATCACCGCGAACCCGGCGCGCGACTTCCTCGGGATGCCTTTCGAGATTCTCGAAGTGCCCGGGCATTGTCCGGGCAGCCTCTGCTTTCTTTCCCGCGAGAATGACCTGCTCTTGGGCGGTGACGTCCTCTTCGCCGGCGGCGTTGGCCGCTGGGACCTCCCAGGCGGCGACGGCGAGCTGCTCTTCGCCGGCATCCGGGAAAAGCTTTACTCGTTAGGCGACAGTATCACCGTCCTGCCCGGTCACGGACCTGCCACCACCATTGGCGCCGAGCGTCGTTCAAACCCCTTTGTGCGCTAGCTGCGCCACGACCGCGCGGAGCGTTTCGAGGCCTGCGATCTCCCCGAGCACTTCGCCTAACGAACAAAGGGCGGTCGGAATATGCTCGAGGAACGCCTGGTTCCCGCGCACGAGTCCGAGGTAGCCGTAAGCGCCGAGCGCCTGCATGAGACGCTGCAGGGCGCAGAGGCGCAGCTTCTCCGCGAAGGCCGGATCGTGCACCTCCGCAGCTTGCTGGTAAAACGCCTGGAGTTCCGTCCGTTCTTTACTCGTTAGGCTAACGTAGGGGTCGTAAAGCAGCGAAGCGAGATCGTATTCCGCCAAGCCCGGTCGCAGACCTTGGAAGTCGATCAGGCAAGCCTCCTCCCCGCCGCGCACGATGATGTTCTGCGATTGAAAATCGCGATGCACCAACACCCGCGGATAACTCGCCAACTGCTCCGCGATCTCGCTCAGCACTGGTAACTCCCTCAAGACTCCCAGCGTCTCCTCCGCGACGCCGAAGTGCCGCCCGAGGCATTGCTCGAAAAAGTAATGCTGCTCCCAGCGATAAAGCTCCGCATCAAACTGGGCCGGCAAATCCCGCCGGATCGCCGCGGAGTCTTCCTCCGAAATCCGATGCAACCGGGCGATGCTTTCCAGCGCAGACTCGTAAAGCCCGCGTCGGGTCTCCCAGTTCTCCGCGCGATAACTCCACAAGTCTCGCTCTCCCAAGTCCTCCAGCCAGATCAACTCTTCCGCCGGATCGTGGAAGTAAATCTTCGGCGCATTGATTTCATGGGCGGCGAGGAACTCCGCAATCTCGACGTAGCGCAGATTCTCCGAATGTTCGCCCGTGTATTTCAGGAGCACGATCGATTGCTCCCGCGAAAATTGAATGCGGTAGAACTTGCGACCCGAGCCGCCTTTTTCGATCGGCACAATTCTGATCTCCGCCTGCCCAAAAGCGGGAAAGCGCATCCGCGTTTGTTGCAGGAGCGTGTCGGAAAGAATCATCAAATAACGGCGTCGGTGTGCGTGCCTTCCACGGCGCGATGAGCGCGGACGATACAGCTTTTCAGCCGGGCGCGAGCGGCAATTTCTGCACCGGTCCAGAGGACGGAATCTTCCACCACTGCCTCCGAGCCAATCCGGCAACCGGCGCCGATTGTTGATGCACCTATGATCCGCGCCGACGGATCGACCTGCGCGTCGGGCGCGATTCGGATTGGCCATTCGTTAGGCTGAAGATAAGCCGGCCGCCAACCGCTCGCGGCGATCGCCTGATGCGCCTCGAGATATTGCGCCGGCGAGCCGAGATTGAACCACGCGCCGTCGTTCGCGACCACGCCGCCGATGCGGCCGCCTTCGCCGATCCATTTCGTCAGCACCGGAACAAAGGAGATCTTTTCGCCTAACGAAAAGTGGGCGAAGGCTTCCGGATTCCAGACCGAGACGTTGGCGTAATCCAGGTTCCCGGGGTGACCGAGGCGGTTGCCGATATCAAGGACCCGGCCTTCGCGAAACGCAACTTGAGACGCGAGGCCGGTCTCGCGCAGCGCAAGCGTCACGTCATTCCTGCGCGCGCGATGTTCCTCGAGCAGCGGGGCGAGCGCGAGGTCGGTAAGGATGTCGCCGCTGTAAACCACGAATGGCGCATCCCGGAGAAGATGCTGCGCGTTCTTGATCCCGCCGCCGGTCTCGAGCAACACCGGTTCGTGCACCAGCCCGACGCGAAATCCGCGATAGGTTTCCCCCGCAAAAACCTCATCGAACCGCGCCGGCAGATGATGGGTATTGACCACAAACGACCGCACGCCCGCGGCCACGAGATGATCCAGCGCGAAGGTGATGAGCGGCTTCCCGAAAATCGGCACGAGCGGCTTCGGAAGCTCGTCCGTGAGCGGCCGGAGCCGCACCCCCAGGCCGGCGCCGAGCACAAATGCCTGTTCGACCATCGCGCTACGGAATGTTGAAAACCTCGACCAGCGCGACGCCGGTCGTCTCGTCCACTCCGCGCACGACCGCCGTGTATTCGCCGGCTGCGAGCTCGGCGAAGAGCGCCGCTTCGCGATCGTCATTCGGCGCGAGCCCGACCGAAGCGATGATACCCTGCTGGGTGTCGCGCCAGTTGTCATTCTGCACGAGGAGCGCGCCGTTGGCGTCGTGCAGTTCCACCGACGGATCCTGCAAGGCGCCGTTAACGCCCGCCGCGCCTAACGACGGCCCGAGCGCGCGCACAATCATATTCGCCAGACCCGCTTGCTCGTTGGCGACGATCAGACCGCCGATCAAAACCGCTGTGCCGGTGCCGACTTTGCCGCGCGTGCTGATGTTACCAAAGCGGGAAGCGGGCGTGTCATCGAGATCGTAAGCCTCGACCAGGCCCGTGCCGACGCCGCCGTTCTGGCCGTGCACGACCGCGGTGTAATCGCCGGGCTCAAGGGTGAGGAGGAGCGCCGCTTCGCGATTGTCGTCAGGCGGGATTCCGGTCGCGGCGATGGCCTCTTCCTGGGTGCTTTTCCAGTTATCGTTCTCCGCGATGATCGAGTCGCTGGCGTCGTGTAATTCCAGCACCGGATCCTGCAAAACGCCGGTCAGTCCCGCCGCGGTGAGCGAAGGCCCGAGCGCGCGCAGTAAGACGCTTTTGGGAGTCGTGCCGGTAGCGATAAAGCCACCGATGAGAACGTTCTCACCGAGGCCGACCTCCCCGCGCGTCGATATATTCAGTTGCCGCGCGGTGTGCACGACCGATGCGGGATCGTTCGGCTCGGTCTGGGAAAGGAACTCTGAGAGGTTGCTCGCGCCGTCGCCATCCGCGTCGCCGTTCGTCCCACCGAGCTGTGGATCGTTGATCTGACCTAACGATAAGCGCGAGGCCTGGAAGCCGGTAAAGTTCGCTTCTTTCGTCATCCCGACCCGGGTAATGAAAGGATCCGGATTTCCCGTCCGGGTATCGACCCAGACCGGCACCGCCGGCACGTCGACGCTGGTCGATTCCGCGATCCCGAGGTAATCGCCGAGCATGTAACCCTGGTCGGTGAGCGGCGCGAGCGACGCGTCGGTAGTTACGCTCGTTAGGCGAAGGTTTGGCTGCCAGGTAACGCCGCCATCAAAGGATTGGGCGAGATAAAGATTGCACAAGGTGGTGTTGCCGCCGCTGTCGCGCTGATCGTAGAACGACGCGGTCAAGCGCGCGCCATCCGGCGAAGCCGCGATCGCGGGGTTGAAGACTCCGGTGCCCGGATTGTCCGTGATCGCGAGCGGCGCCGACCAGCTCGCGCCGGTGTTCTTCGATTTCGTGAAAAAAATCCGGGGCATGCCTAACGAGTCCCGGCCCTGGTAAACCACATAGATATCTCCGGTCGTGCGATCGGTCGTGGCGGAGGGCAGGAAGACGCCGTTGCGAATGCTCGGTTGATCGTAGCGCGCCACGGTCGTGACCCGCGTCGGCGGACCGAAGGTCGCCCCGCCATTGCTCGATAGCACCAGATCGATCTCTTCTGAGGAGGTCGGAGCATCGCCCCCCGTGAAACCGCTCCCGGCAAAATTCCAGTAAACGATTGCGACCCGCCCGTCGGGTAGGAACATCGGCTGCGAACCTTGCGCGGATGTGCTGGTCGCGTGGATCGGCGCGGCGGCGCTCCAGGTCAGGCCATGATCATCGCTGTAGCTCCGGTAGATCGGCGAGGCGCTCGTGTTGCCGAAAAGCGTCCAGGTCACGAGCACGCGCCCGACGTGCGGCGTGCCGGCAAAGGTGTTCACCGCCATCCAGTTTTTGTCGGGAAAAACCGAGCCGTCGGCTGGTTGGAAAACCACGGCAGGTGCTTCAAAAGTCGCCCCGCCGTCGGTCGAGCGACTAACTACCACCGCAGCCAGGCCAAAGAAGTCGTCCAGCGAAGTATCCGTGTTCAGGAAAACGCGCCCGCCCAGATCGATTGCCGCGACCGGATCCGTGGCGCGGTGATAAGGCCCACCCGCAACCGTCGTGAGACCCGGGATCAACGCCCGCGTCCAACCCAGCCCGCCGTCGTGGCTGATCGAGTAACCACAATCGACCGCACCACCATCGGTGAACCGGCCCTCCTGGAAAGTCGCGACCAGAAAATCGGGGTCGACGGGAGAACGCGCGATGTGTGGCTCGGCCTGCGCACGCATCCCCGGGGGGAGCCCATTCGGGTCGGCGCCGAGCCGAAGATCGGGCGCGATCCGCAGGTCGAGCGCGACCGGGACCGGCGCGGCCGCAGAGCGAGCTGCGGCGCTGGAAGGTTGCACCAGATCGCCATCGTGATTCAAGAGCGCGAGCGCGCCGGAGGAGAGCCGCGAGAGCGGCACGTGTTGCAACGCCGCCGGCCACTGGCTGCGGTCCGGCGCCTGCGGGAACGCCGCTCCGGGCACGGGAGCTCCTTTACTCGTTAGGGGAATCGCCGCGAGCCAAAGCGCCAGGAAAAGGAGTGATCGCACCGCAGAAAATACTCTCGCCCAAGTCCGGCACAACCGGCCCCGCGCGCCTGCGTTAGTGCAGATTGTAAACTTCGATCAGGCCGACGCCGGTGCCGCTATTTTGGCCGCGCTCGATCGCGGTGTATTGGCCCGGCGCGAGTGTTGCGACCAGCGCGGCTTCGAGATCATTCGTGGGCGGGACGCCGGTGAGCTCGATCGCCGCTTCCTGCGTGGCGCGCCAGTCATCATTGCTCGCGAGCAGCGCGCCGTTGGCGTCGCGCAATTCCAGCGTCGGATCGGCGAGCGGCTGAACGACGCCCTGTGCGCGTAACGACGGCCCGAGCGCGCGCACGAGGACGCTGCCCTCGCCACCCGTCGGCGCGGCGAGAATGACGCCGGCGATCATCACCCCGCTGCCGGTGTCGACAAAGCCGCGCGTGCTGATGTTCGCCAGCTCCGGCCCGAAGCCGGAAGTGAGATCGTAAAGCTCGACCAAGCCGATGCCGGTGCCGTTGTTTTTTCCGCGCTGGACGATGGTGTAAGCGCCGGGCGCGAGCGTGACGAGGAGCGCCGCTTCCGCGTCGGCGGTCGGTGGGATACCGGTCGCGGCGATCGCGATTTGCTGCGTCGTTTTCCAGTCATCGTTCATCGCGATGATGGCGCCGCTGGCGTCGTGCAATTCCAAGATCGGATCCGCGAGCACACCCGTGACGCCGGCGTCGCCTAACGACGGCCCGAGACCGCGAATCAAAATTTGTTTGGTCCCGGTGCCGGTGATGATGAAGCCGCTGACGAGAACGTTTTCACCGGTGAGGATATCCAGTCGCGCGGAGAGATTCACCAGCGTCGGCGACCTCTGCACCGCGAGAAATGCGGGCATGAAACCGGTATTCGCGAAGATGGTGACGCTGCCGTCGGCGGTGACTTTGCGCAGGGTCGAGTCGCGTGCGTTGACGATATAAAGGCTACCCGCGCGATCGAAGCCAAGCCCGACCGGACCGCTCAAATCCCGCACGACCACGCCGAGATCGACGCCCTCCGGCGAGAAAGCTTCAACCGTGTCGGAGCCGTTGTTCGCCACGTAGAGATTGCCTAACGAGTCAAAGACCAGGCCTTCCGGATTGTTCAGGCCGCTGTTCGCGAACGTCCCTAAAAAGGAGCCGTCCGGCGCGAATTCCTCGATCGTGTTTCCGAAGTTGGCGACGTAAAGATTACCCGCCGCGTCGAAGGCGAGCCCGGTCGGGCGAATGACGCCGGCGAAGACAGAACCGACGCCGGCCGGCGTGAACTTTTGCACGTTGTTACCGGCGTAGTTTGCGGCGTAGAGATTACCCGCGCGATCGAAGGCGAGACCCATGGGGAAGTTGAGACCGACGGTCGCGAACGTCCCGAGGTCCACGCCCGTGGGCGAAAACTTCTCGATTCGGTTCGCGTTCGTGGAGACGTAAAGATTCCCCTGCGCGTCGAGCGCCACCCCGATCGGGCCATTCACAAAAGCGGTGGTGAAAAAGGAGCCCGCGCCGCTCTCGTCGAACTGCGTGATCCTGCTTTCGCCGGTGATCGGGACGATAAAGGTGTCGGCGCGGGCGGCGTGGAATCCGAGGAGGAGGAGCAGAAGGGCGAGGCGTTTCATGCGTGGTCAATTTCGGAGCATTTCGCAGGCCGCCAAGCGATTGCTGGGTTGACGTCCCGGCAGCCGTTGCCGAAACATCCTCCAGCGTGGCCGACCAATCCAAAAGCTCCTCCTCAACCGCAGTCGCCGCGGAAGTCGCGAGCGGGCTTTACGACACCGGCTACGTCAACGCGCTTTCCCATTTCTACCGCGGCGAGCTCGGCCGGATCATGATCTGGCGGACCCGGCTCGACACGACCACGAACTGGGCGGTGACCGGCACGACCGCGATCATCACGATTGCATTTTCGAATCGCGAGGTGCCGCACCTGATCTTCTTCTTCAATCTCGCGATCGTCTGGATGATGCTCTGGATCGAGGCGCGGCGTTACCGGTTTTACGACGCCTTTCGCGCGCGGGTGCGGATGCTCGAGGCGCATTTTCTTGTGCCGATGATCATGGAAAATCGCCAGATGCTCCAGGGCGAATGGAAGAAGCTGGTCTGCGAAGATCTGATTCTGCCTTCGTTTAAAATCAGCATGCTCGAAGCGGTCGGGCGGCGCCTGAAGCGCAACTACGTCTTCATTTTCCTGCTCATCATGATCGCCTGGATCATGAAGCTTTTCCTGCACGCGGATGAGCCAATCGAGAGCTTCGGCGCGTTCTACCGCGCGATGCGCGTCGGCCACATCGCGCCCTGGTGCGTGCTCTTCATTTTCGTCGGCACGCTCGTCACCGTCATCGGGCTCGCGATCTACGTCGGGCAACGGACCTCGGGCGAGATCTCGGAGTTTGGGAATCACCGTTCGCTCTGGAGAATCTGAGCGTGCCGGAAGCGTTCGAGCGGCTTTGTGAAATCGTGGCGCGGCTGCGCGCGCCCGGCGGGTGTCCGTGGGATCGCGAGCAGACGCACGAGTCGTTAGGCCCGGGGTTGCTCGAGGAGACCTACGAAGTCGCTGAAGCGATCCGCGCAAAGGACGATGCGAACCTGCGCGAGGAATTGGGCGACCTTCTTCTCCAGGTGGTGATGCATTCCCAGATCGCGCGCGAAGAGCAGCGATTCACGATCGAGGAAGTGGCGCGTGAGGTCAGCGACAAACTCGTTCGGCGCCATCCGCACGTCTTCGGCGACAGCGAGGCGCGCGACAGCGGCGCGGTCTTGAAACAGTGGGACGCGATCAAGCGCGCAGAGAAAGGCGCCGAGGCCGACGCACCCTACTTTAGCGGCCTAACGAGAGCCTTGCCCGCCTTGATGCTCGCGCAAAAAACCCAGGCCAAAGCCGCGCGCGTCGGCTTCGACTGGAGCGAAATCTCCGACGTCGTCAGGAAGGTCGATGAGGAAGTTACAGAGACGAAAGAGGCGATGGCTTCCGGCGAGCAGGACGCGATCGCGGACGAAATTGGCGACCTCCTTTTCGCGACGGTCAATCTCGCGCGCAAAAACAACCTCGACGCCGAGACGTTGCTCGCGGCCGCGACGGAAAAGTTCATCACGCGCTTCCACGCGCTGGAACGCGAAGTGAAGCGCAGCGGCGCGCAGCTCGGCGAACTCGATCTCGCCGCGCTCGACGAAATCTGGAATCGTGTGAAACACGAGCCAGCGTTGTCATCCCGAGCGTAGCGCAGCGGAGCCGAGGGATCCCGCGGAGCTTCGTCAAAGCCTTCACTTCCTGCCTCGGAGCTTTCACGAAGCGCGACGGGATCCCTCGACTTCATTCCGCTCCGCTCCATTCCGCTCGGGATGACAACCGCGGCGCGGGCCGCTAAAGTTCCTGCCTAACGATGGAGACCGAATACAAAGTCCGCCTCGAGATTTTCGAGGGGCCGCTCGATCTGCTGCTTTATCTGATCAAGCGCGATGAGCTCGATATTTACGACATCTCGCTGGAGCGGATCACCCGGCAATACCTCGAGTATCTCCAGGCGTTCAAGGAGCTGAACATCGACGTCGCAGGCGAGTTCGTGGTCATGGCCGCGAACCTGATTTATCTGAAGAGCCGCAGCCTCCTCCCGGTCGATCAACAGCCGCCTGAGGAAGATGTCCAAGAGGACGATCCGCGCTGGGATCTGATCCGGCAGTTGATCGAATACAAGAAGTTCAAGGAGGCGGCGGCGCAGTTGCAACTGCGCGAGCTGGAACAGGAGCGGACTTTCGCGCGGGTCGGTGAACCGATGACGCCGGAGACCGCGCCGCTGCGCCTCGGCGAGGTCGGCATTTTCCAGCTCATCAACGCCTTTAACAACGTCCTCAAGCGCCTCGATGCGAAGGAGGATCTGCGGGAGATTTTCGGCGAGAATTTCACCGTCTCGGACAAGATCGAGTGGATCTTGGAACGGACGAGCGGCGGGCAGTCATTGCGCTTTTCCGAGCTCTTCGCGCAGGTCGCTTCGCGGGTGGAGATCGTGGTCACGTTTCTCGCGCTGCTGGAGTTGATCCGGCTCAGGCAGGTGCGCGCGGTGCAGGCGGATGTGTTGGAGGAGATCGAGATTCTCCCGGTCGCGGGCTGATGGCGCGGGCGCTGATCGCCGGTTATGGCTACGTCGGGGCGGCGACGGCGGCACGGCTGCGCGCGAGCGGTTGGGAAGTGGAAGGCTGGGCGCGTTCGGGTGGCGATCGGCCGGTCGATATCTCGGATCGCGGGGCGGTCGCGGCGGCGGCGAGCGAGTTTGATGTCGTTATTCACTGCGCGAGTTCCGGCGGCGGCGGGCTGGAAGGTTATCGCAGCGTGTATCTAGAAGGCGCGCGTAACCTGCTCGAAGTGCTGCGGCCGAAGCGGTTTCTCTTCACGAGCAGCACCTCGGTGTACGCGCAGAAAGATGGCTCGTGGGTGGATGAGGAGAGCGCCGCGGAATCAGCACACGAGACCGGGCGGATTTTGCGAGAGGCTGAGGAACTCGTCAGACAAAACGGCGGAACGGTTTTGCGGCTGGCGGGAATCTACGGGCCCGGAAGGTCGGCGTTACTTCGCAAGTTCCTCCAAGGTGAAGCGAAGATTGACGGCGATGGCGGACGTTTTCTCAATCACGCCCATCGCGATGACATCGCAGCGGGGCTAGTTTTACTCGCGAGCAACTCGCCTAACGAATCAATTTACAACGTCTGCGACAACGAACCGCTCACGCAGTTAGCCACCTACGAATGGCTGGCCGAAAAATTCCAGCTTCCGCTGCCGGAGCGAGCGGAAACGGCCGGCAACCGAAAACGCGGCATGAGCAACAAACGGGTGAGCAACCGCCGTCTCCGCGCCCTCGGCTGGTCCCCGGCGTTCCCGAATTTGGAGACCGGCATGAATGCAGTCATCCCGAGCGTAGTGGAGCGAAGCGGAATGGAGTCGAGGGATCCCGCCGATCTGCGTTGAAGCTTAACCGCGCAGTCTCTGGAACCCGGGCTTCACGGCAACCCGACGGGATCCTTCGACTTCGCTCCGCTGCGCTCAGGATGACTGCGGGGCGGAGCCGATCACCGGGGTCGTGGCTTCGTCTTTGCAAGCCCACCAAACGCTGGTGAGAACGGACGAGGTCACGAGGAAAAAAGCAGAGATGGTAAGCATGGCGTGTTGGTCTGCCGTCCTGTTTAGCAATGGATGTGCCCAGAGCGTTCTACGAGGGGAGGGCTTCCGTGGATGAGGGTAAATGCGTTCGCGAGAGCGACACGTATGTTGTGTTTTATTACACGCGAAGCGTTCGCTCAGTTGTAGACGCCTCCCTCTGGGAGGCGCGAGAGTTGCCTCACATGCAATCAGCGCCGACACCCGCGCTTCGCAGAGCGAAGCGTCTACAGCCAGCGAGTGCGCCGCGCGGAGAGCGTGACAGCGCGCCTACCGATCGCGCGGCGCGGGCTCGATCAGGCCGTAATCGCCGCCATTCCGCCGATAGAGCACGTTCACCCGGCTGCTTCGCGCGTTCATGAAGACGACGAACTGCCGCGTCGACATCTCCAGTTGCAGCACCGCTTCGTCCACGAACATCGGCTTCAGCGAGATCCGCTCGGTCCGCACGACCGCGTGGCCGTGGTTATCGTCGCTCTCCTCCTCGGCGAACGGCTCCGCATTCAGGATCGTCTCCTCGAGCTGACGCATCTCTTCCTTGCGCGGGCGGTGCCGCTTGAGCAGGCGGGTTTTATACTTCCGCATCTGCCGCGCGATCTTGTCCATGACGGTGTCGATCGCGGCGTAGAGATCGTCGGTTTCCTCGCGCGCTTCGATCGTGATGTGGTTCGAGCAGATGAGGATGACCTCGGCCCAATGCCGGTATTTTTCGACCCCGAGAATGACGTGAGCCTCGATGATCTTCGGGTAGTCGAGGTGGAGGCCTTCGACTTTGCGCGTGGCGTATTCGTTGATCGCGTCGGTAATGGCGAGGTGGCGGCCGGTGACTTTGACGTTGGGCTGGTTATGGGCGGTTTGCATGCGTGCGGCTCCTTTGGTTTACATCTGAAAGCGTTCGCCCAGGTAAAGCTGGCGACTGATCGGGTCGTTGATGAGGAAATCCTTCGTGCCTTCACTGACGACGCGGCCTTCGTCGATGAGGTAGGCGCGATCGACGATCGAGAGCGTCTCGCGGACGTTGTGATCGGTGATGAGAATGGCGAGGCCACTCTGGCGCAGATTCACGACGAGTTGCTGGACGTCGTAGACCGCGATCGGATCGACGCCGCTAAACGGCTCGTCGAGCATGAGCAGCTTCGGCCGGGTCACGAGCGAACGCGCGATCGTGAGGCGGCGTTTCTCGCCGCCGCTGAGGGTGAGCGCGGTGTTTTTCGCGATCCGCTCGATCCCGAACTGATGCAGCAGTTCCTCGCAGCGATGGCGCCGTTCCTGTTTGCTCAACGGCATCGTCTCGAGAATCGCGAGGATGTTCTGCTCGACGGTGAGCTTGCGGAAGATCGATTCCTCCTGCGGCAGATAACCCATCCCGAGCCGGGCGCGTTTATACATCGGGTAATCGGTCACGTCGGTCCCGGAGAAGAGGACCCGGCCGGAATTTGGCCGAACGAGTCCGACAATCATGTAGAAACTCGTGGTTTTGCCCGCGCCGTTTTTGCCTAACAAACCCACGATCTCGCCCGGGCCGACCTTGAGGTCGATCCCGTTTACGACCGCGCGGCCGTCGTAGATTTTCACAAGCCCCTTCGTCGCGAGGACGTGACCGGCGGGTCGCTCCCCGCGCGGGGCAAAAAGCGCGCTCGGCGGCGCCGCGGTTTCGAGGCTCATGGCTTGGGCGCGGCGGTCGCGGCAGGCTCGCCGTTCTTGTCTTTCGCCTGCTGCCGAATCTCCGTCCGGCTCGGACCGTGCGTGGTGAGCTGGCCGCTTTGGTTTAGGATCATCACCGTCTGCGGGCTGGTCGCGATGTGGGTGTCGAGCCCTTGCTGCACGCGCGGGCTGCCGGTGAGCTCGACGTTCCCATCCGCGGAGGTGTAGACGGCTTTCTCAGAAAGACCCACGGCCTGAGAAGGTGGCCCGCCTTTTGGGTCGGCCTTCGCGCGCACCACGCCGACGTGTCCCTCGGCGATCGCTTTTTCGAGACCCTGGCTTTCTTCCTTGTGAATATAAACCGTCAGCTTGTCGGACTGAATGTTGAAACGTGGATCGAAAACCCGGACGTGACCGGAGAAAATGCCGATTCGTTTCTCGGTGTCGAAGGAAGCTTCATCCGCATAAATTTGCGTCGTCACAGCCGGCTCACCGGGAGCCGGCGGCGCGAGCGAGAGCGCCGGCGGGGCGGGCGCCGGAGAGCTTTCCGCCGCCGCGAGACGCGTGGCCAGCGCGAGGACAAGGAGCGCCGAAAATAAGTGTTTCAAGGCTTGGGCTTCCCGGTTAATCCCGACTGTTTGTAGATCGTCATGTGGACGTTGCCGGTGAGCGTGCCCTGGTGGGTGAGGGTGCTGAATTGCATGGCGTCGCCCGCGATTTCAAAGTCGGCGCGCTTGATCATGGTGCGCGCCTTCGAGTTGATCACGCGGGTCTCGAGATTCAAAACCGCCTCCGTCATGTCGACGTGGTAATCCGGCTTTTCCTCCGCATCGAAAGTAGTCATTTTCAGGTTCGTGAAATGAACGTGATCTTCGTCGAGGCGACTCGCGGTCGCGGCCTCGAAACGACCGAGCAGATGTCCCTGGAGATCGTAATTCGGAAGAATAAGCCCCTTCGCTTCGTGCCCGATGGTCAGCGGGATGTTCTTCAGGCCAGCCGGTGATTCCTTCGCCGGCGCTGAGGCATTTTTTGGCTTTTTCGCGAGCACCGGAGCGCAGAAGAAGCTGCCGGTCACGAGCAGGAGAAGCGAACTGAACCACGCGCTCCGGGCGCCCGGATGCGCGCTACGAAACCGCAGCATGGATAGCTGTAAACATGCGCAGATGCTTCGGCAAATCCTTTAGCGGAATCTGGTTGGGTCCATCGGAGAGTGCGCGGGACGGGTTCTCGTGCACCTCCAGGAAAATGCCGTCACAACCAGCCGCGAGCGCAGCCCGTGCGAGGACGGGAGCGAGCGTGGCATCGCCGGAAGTGGAATCGCCCGCGCCGCCGGGGCGTTGCACGGAATGGGTCGCGTCGAAGACGATGTGGTAACCGGCTTCGCGGATCCACGCGAGGGAGCGCATGTCGGCGACGAGGTTGTTGTAGCCGAAAGTGGTGCCGCGCTCGGTGAAGAAGAACTTCTTCGCGCCGAAGGCTTCGAGCTTCTCCGCGATGGGGCGCACGTCCCACGGCGCGAGGAACTGGCCTTTCTTCACGTTCACGACGCGGCCGGTTTCCGCGGCCGCGCGGATGAGATCGGTCTGGCGACAGAGGAAAGCGGGAATCTGGAGCACGTCGATGAACTCGGCCGCAATCTTCGCGTCGTTCGGCGAATGGATGTCGGTGGTGACCGGCATCTTGAGCTCGCGGCCGATCTCCGCGAGCAGGGCGCAACCTTCCCGCGCGTCCATTCCCCGGAAAGAGCGAACCGAAGTGCGGTTCGCCTTGTCGAAGGAAGCTTTGAAGATGAATGGCAAATGCTCGGCCGCGCAGATTTCGCCGATCTTTTCGGCCATCCGCCTAACGAACTTTTCCGATTCGATCACACACGGGCCGAAGATGAGCGCGGGCACGTCGCCGCCGAGCGTGACGGCGCCGATTTTCAACGGCTTGATGCGCTTGGACATGGGAAGGGACTTTTAGACAGGATTCACAGGATTGACAGGATTTAAGAGCATCGACTGCACGTCATCCCGAGCGGAGCGCAGCGGAGTCGAGGGATCCCGCCGGGCTTCTGTGAAGCTCCCGCGCGGCTCTTTCCAAATCGCAGCCACGCTTTCCCATCATTCCTCGGGATCCCTCGACTCCGCTGCGCTGCGCTCGGGATGACCGCGAAGCGAACCGCCGCTTCTTTCTCAACCCGCAAAATCCTGTTAATCCTGTCTACCAACCGCCCCCCCCGCCGGGAGTAGTTCCGAGCGGCTGCCTTCGAGATTCTCCAAGCGCCGCAACACCTCCGTGAGCAGGAGCTCGTTTTTCAGGTTCACCCGGTAATCCAGATCCGCCCGGAGCCGGTCTTTTTCCCCCTGGCGATTTTGCGACATCATGATGATTGGCGCCTGCAAACCGGCCACCATCCCGAGCACCAAATTCAGGAGCACATAGGGAAAGGGATCGAACGCGCCGCGATAAAAAAGCCAGCTGTTAAACGCGATCCAGAAAAGTGAAAACCCGATCGACGCGAAGATAAATTTCCAGCTGCCGCCAAACTCCGCGATCAAGTCCGCCGCCCGGTCCGCATGCGTGATATTCGCCGCTTCGACTTCGTTGATGTTCCGCGAAATGCGATGCCGCAGAAGGTTGTCGGTGCGCCGCAGCCGCTGCGTCATCGCGGTCATCAACCCGAGCGCGATGTCCGGCTTCTTCCGGATGAATGCGCGGAAATCTTCCCGTGCCAGCACCGCCAGCGTGGTCGGCTGCGTCGCGGTCGCGTCGGCCGAGCGGTTCTGGCCGTCGAGCATCGCCATTTCCCCGAAGAAATCGCCGCTCACCATCTCCGCCAGGACCGTATCGTGCCCGTCTGCGTCCTGGACGCTGATGCGAATGCGCCCGCTCTCGATGAAGAACATCGCGTCGCCCGCATCGTCGCGCCGAAAGAGCGCTGTGCCCGCCGGGATCGTGCGCTCGCTCAGGAGCTGAAAAAGATCCGAGACCTCCGCGCTCCCGAGGCTTTGGAAAAGCGGGACGGAGCGCAGGGCTTGCAGGTTCATAAAAGCGAAATGCCGAACGAAAAGAAGGCGAAACCCAGATTACATGTCGTGCAGCGCCCGCTCGGCTTTCTCCACGTTCGAGGGGCGCAAAATGAGCAGCCCCTGTTGCGACTTCGGGCTCGTCGCAAGGTAGGCGTATTCGATGTTGATCCCGGCTTTCGCCAGGCGATCGGCAATCGTCGCGAGCGTCCCCGGCTGGTTGTTGCTCTCGATCATGAGCACATCGTTTTCGAGCGCGAGCACGCCGCGTTCGCCCAGGATCATGAGCGCCTTCGTCGGGTCGCTCACGACCATTCGCACCACGGCGTGATCGATCGTGTCGGATGTGGCGAGCGCGTGAATGTTAATCTCGGCCGCGGCCAGCTCGCTACAGACGCGGGAAAGGGCGCCCGGGCGGTTGCCGAGGAAAACCGCCAGCTGCGTCGTCGTCTGGATCGTGACTTGTGGGTTCATCGAGGAAGAGAATGCCCGTGCCAGTGTCGGCTGACAACGAAACAATGAAGCCTCAATTGGCCGGAGTCGGCGGTGACCGCGCGCGGAGAAAAATCCTGTTGACCGTGGGAAGCAATTATTCTCAACATGGCAAACCTAGTAAATACAGGATAAATCGCTGGAATTCCTCTCAACCGGACGATTCTGAAACCACCGAAAAATCTGTCTCTATGATCCATTTCGCGCTGCGCCAACTCGGTCCTTGCTCTCCAACTCGCCGCGGCCGGTGCCAGCTGGTTCCTCGCCACGGCGCAGGTGCAGGCGGGTGCCGGTGATCTGTTTGCGACCGATCCGAATGCGAACAATATCCGGATTTACGCTCTCGACGGCACGACGCGCATTTTCGCGAGCGGCCTAAACTCGCCGCAAGGCCTCACCTTCGACAGCTTCGGCAGCCTCTTCGTGGCCGATAAAGGCAGCGGCCACGTCTACAAGTATGCCACCGACGGCACTCGCACCACCTTCGCGAGCGGCCTCGTCGAGCCGATCGGTCTTGCTTTTGACGGCAATCAACTCGCCGTCGCGGAGAACGGCAAGGGCACCGTCACGCGGATCGACCAGGACGGAAATCCGATGGCCTTCCAGAATTTCGCGGACCCGTTCGGGCTCACTTTCGAGAGGCCGAATCTCTACCTCGCCGGCAACGACGCGCTCAACATCATCGCGCCGATGAACGTGGTCACCACTTTCGCGATCCCCGGCAGCCGCGCGGTCGCGGTCGACGGCGACGGCAACGCCTTCGTCAGCAGCTCCGACGGCTCGATCACCCGGGTCGCGACAAATGGTGCGACGCTCACTTTCGCCAGCGGCCTCACCACCCCGAACGGCCTTGCCTTTCGCCCAAAACGCTACAGCGCCGACGAAGAAGGCGTCGGCGATCTCTTCGTCGCGGAGACCGCGGCGGGCGAAATCTCGCACTTCGCGGCTGACGGCGTGCGCCAATTTTTCGCGAGCGCGGAAATCCGAAGTTCCTCGCTTTCGAGCGCCTGCTTCCCGGCAAGTTGCTCAACATCTCGACCCGCCTGAACGCGCAGACCGGCGACAACGTCCTCATCGGCGGATTCATCGTCACCGGCGACGTGCCGAAGCAGGTGCTGCTCCGCGCGATCGGGCCGTCTCTCTCGGAAGCCGATGCGCCGGTCTCGGGCGCGCTCATGGATACGGTTTTGGAATTGCATAAACCGGACGGCAGCGTGGTCGTGAACGACGATTGGCAGTCCGACCAAAAATCCGAAATCAACGACACCGGGATCGCCCCGACCGATGACCGCGAGTCGGCCCTCGTCGCGACGCTCGATCCGGGCGCTTACACCGCAATCGTTCACGGCAAAGATGTCGCCACCGGCGTGGCGATGGTGGAAGCCTACGACGTCGCACAGGCCGACGCTTCCGAGTTCGGGAACATCAGCACGCGCGGCTTTGTCCAGACTGGTGACGACTCCATGATCGGCGGTTTCATCATTGATCCCAAGGAAAGCGCGCGCATCCTCATCCGCGCGATCGGCAAATCGCTCGAGCAGGCCGCCGCGCCGGTGGCGAACGCCTTGCAGGATCCGACGCTGGAGCTGCACGACAGCAACGGCGTTCTGATCAATTCCAACGACAACTGGGCCGACACCGCCGAGAGCGAAATCATGGCGACCGGCATCGCGCCGACGGACGCGAAGGAAGCGGCGCTTCTCGTAAACCTTAACGGGGGCAATTACACCGCGATCGTGCGCGGCGTCGGCGGCAGCAGCGGAGTGGGTTTGGTGGAAATCTGCCGCCTGCCCTGAGCCGTCGAAGTTGTAGCCGAGGGCGGTGTCCCAGGCGAGCAGCAACCCATTTCGGGTTGAACTGATGGCGAATCGCCTTTTTCGAGGCCGTTTCTCTCGGGGGCGTTGCCGAAATCGGTCATCCCGAGCGGAGCCCCGCGGCTGCGGGGCGGAGTCGAGGGATCCCGTGGCGTTTCTGTGCAGCCTTCGTTCGCGTGCTTCGACGAAGCGCGACGGGATTCCTCGACTGCGCTGCGCTCCGCTCGGAATGACCGAGTGCCCCACGAAATAACGCGGCGCGCGCGGCTCAGTGCCTGTTTGGAGATTCTCTTCCACCCTTCTGCAACGAAATCTTGTATTACTTAGATATTTAGCTAATTAAGCACTCATGAAACCTTTCGTGGCCCTTGCCCCGGCCCGGCGCAGCGATCTCGCGGTCGCTCTCTTCTGGGCGCTCGCCAGCGCACTCGGGACGCTTGCGGTCTTGCCTTATCTGTTCGCTTCGCGCCCGGCGCTCGCCGCTCGGATCCAGATGCCGCTCCCCGCGTTCGCCGCCGCTCAAGCGCTGCAAGCGGCGGTCTTGATTTTTATCCTCGCTCTTCTCGGCCTGAGCGGCCGAGCGCGCACCGGGTTGGATTCGCACCTCGTGCGCACCTGGCTCGGCGGCGGCGGATTCTCCCCGGATTTTTCGAAGCGCTGCGCTATCTGCGTCGGTCTGGGGTTGGCTGCGGGACTCGTGATCATGGCCGCCGCCCGCGGTTTTGATTTCTTTATGCCTGCGCCCCATGCCGCACTGACGGAGGTGGCGCTGTGGAAACGGCTGGTCGCGTGGATCTACGGGGGCGTGACGGAAGAATGCCTCCTGCGTTTGTTCGTGATGAGCGGCGTCATCTGGCTCTCACTCAAAATCGCCCGGTGGCAGGCGCCGTCCGCTCCGGCTTGGATCTATGGACTGGGCATTGTGATCGCCGCGGTGCTTTTCGGCGCCGGCCATTTGCCCATGGCGGCGGCGATCTGGCCGCTGACGCCTCTGGTGGTTGGGAAAATTCTCTGCTTAAACGGGATCGGCGGCCTCTTATTTGGCTGGCTCTATTGGCGCTGGAGTTTCGAGTATGCGGTGATCGCCCATTTTTGTGCTGACCTGATGCTGCATGGCCTCAGCTCGTCGTGATCCGGTGAATCTCCTTTTCAAAGCTCTCCGCGATCCGACCCGCCGCCGCATTCTCGAGATGCTGAAGGAGCGCGATCTCACCGCCGGCCAAATCGGTGAGGCCTTCGCCATGAGTGCGCCGAGCATCTCCTACCACCTCGATCTGCTCCGCCACGCCCAGCTCGTCTCCTCGCGGAAGCACGGGCAGTTCGTGACCTACTCACTGGAGACGACCGTCCTCGACGACTCGTTAGGCTGGATTCTCGACCTCATGAAAAAAGGGAAAAAACGAAAATGAAATCGAAACT
This sequence comes from Chthoniobacterales bacterium, assembly GCA_038234295.1. Classification (GTDB taxonomy): domain Bacteria; phylum Verrucomicrobiota; class Verrucomicrobiia; order Chthoniobacterales; family UBA10450; genus Palsa-1392. The sequence goes on along the minus strand of JBBSUP010000021.1, from coordinate 4,758 downwards.
TCTTTGGCTCGAAGCAGCTCTGCTCGCTCTGCCCTTCCTCGCCCTCGCCCTGCTTTGGCGCGATCTCCCCGACCGCGTTCCGGTGCATTGGAATTTGCACGACGAAATCGATGGCTGGGCGTCGAAGGGCGCCGGCCTTCTTCTGCCGCCTCTGCTCGCGCTGGGAACGATCGCCCTTCTCCATGTGCTGCCGCGCCTGGACCCGAAACTGCGGCAACGGGCTCGGGAACAAAGCCGCTTTCCCGCCGTGCTCGCGATTTTGCGGGTGGCGCTCGCGGCCTTTTTCGCGGTCATCTTTTCCTTGCTGCTCCTGGGCGCGCTCGGCCACGCAGTGCCGGTCGGCCGCGTGGTGGTCAGCGCTTGTCTGCTCCTCTTCGCGATTCTGGGGAACTACCTCGCCGCGGTTCGCCCGAATTATTTTGTCGGCATCCGCACCCCCTGGACACTGGAGAGTCCCGAAACCTGGCGGGCCACTCATCGCCTCGGAGGCAAGCTCATGTTTTTCGGTTCGATCCTGCTCTTTGTCCTGCAGTTTCTTCTTGGCGAGACGGCCTTCTTCGCGGTTTTTTTCAGTTCGCTGCTCGGATTAGTGGCTTGGAGTTTTTGGTATTCCTGGCGCTATTTCAAAGCGTCGCATTCCGCGCACGCGAGCTGAGTCGGCGGCGCTGCTCTGGCGTGTCATCCCGGGCCGGCGGAGCGCGGCGAGGGAACTCTCGTGCGGAGGGCGCAGGCTCAGGATGACAAATGCGAACGTTCCCCGCCTAACGAGGGCGAGCCGGTTTCCCTGTTTCCGTGAGCCAGCGCAACGCCTTCTCGAAAACCGCCTCCGTGCGGGGCCGCGGCACCGCCGCCTCGAAATGCCCCGCGCTCGCCAGCGGTAGCAGCATCGCGCGGTCGCCCGCTTTCTTCGCCGCCTCGACATAGTCGCGCACCGGCCCCGGCCCGACGATCGGGTCGGCTTCTCCCTGAATGAAAATCTGTGGAACGCCGAGCGGCAGGAGCTGCCGCGGCGAAGTCTCCGCATAACGCCGAGGAAACTTCTCCGGCGATCCGCCCAGCAGTTGATCGACGGAACCGTGGCAGCTCTCGGTCGGGCCGTGGCGGTATTGCACGAGATCGGTCACCGCCGCAAGACCGAGCACGCCGCGGATCGGCAGCGGGTCTGGCCGGTAAATCTCACTGTCGTTAGGCAAGCGCGAGCGCGTCGCGAGCCAGAGCGCCAGTTGCCCGCCGGCGGAATGCCCGGCCGCGAAGATGCGCTGCAAATCGAGGGGCGCGGTCTGCGCGATCTGGCGCAACTGGTCGGTGCCCTGCGCGACGTCGAGAAACGTCCCCGGCCAGCCGCCGCCGGCCTCGCCCACGCGCCGGAATTCAATCGTCCAGGTGGCGACGCCGCGCTCGGCCAGCCAGGCCGCCAGCCGCGTGATGTAGGTGTAATCGAACTCCGCCATCCAACACCCGCCATGCACGAGCACGACCACCGGAAAAGGCCCGGCGCCTTTGGGCAAACGCAGCTCGCCGAACTGCTGCGGCCGCTTTCCGTAAACGATCCGCGTCCCTGGCGCCGGCAGCGGCATCGCGGACAGCTCCGACCAGCTCAAAAGCTTCGGGGCCGCATCAGCGACAGCACCGGCGCTCATGGCCAAAGCCGCCAAGAAGACCAGCAGAAGTCGAAGTTTTTTCATCATCCAATCGGCCGCGACCTGGCTTTACGAAGCCGGTTGCCCGGTAATACTGCGCACGGTATTACTAAAAGATGAAAATTACCAGCAAGGGCCAGGTGACTATTCCGCTGCCACTGCGAGATCGATTTGGTCTGCAGCCCGGCACGGAAGTCGAATTCGTCGCAGAGAACGGGAAGGTCGTGTTGCATCCTCGGCGTAAGCGATCTCACCCGGTCGATAACTGGCTGCGCCAGGCAGGCGTCGCCAAAGGAAAAACCACCACCGCGAAAATCATGAAGCTGACGCGGGGCGACGACTGATGGCCTTCATGTTCGATTCCAACGTGCTCCTCGACCTCCTCACGGCCGATGTGCGCTGGATGGAATGGTCCGCGGAGCAGTTTCGGCGAGCGGCTAAGATGGCTCCGGTGTTGATCAATCCAATCATTTACGCCGAACTCGCGCCCGCCTTCGATTCCCAAGCCGCGCTTGATCACTGGCTCCGACCGCAACATTTTCGGCGGCTTCCTTTGCCTTACGAAGCGGGGTTTCGCGCCAGTCGCGCCTTTCTCGAGTATCGCCAGCGCGGCGGCCAACAGAGCTTGCCCCTGCCCGATTTCTACATCGGCGCTCACGCGGAGACGGCCGGTTTCACGCTCGTCACCCGCGACCAGACACGCTATCGAATCTATTTTCCCGATTTGAAAATTCTTGCGCCCCAAACGACACGCTGATGGACCTGCTCGCCCCTCTTAAAGAACACTTCGGTTACACCACCTTCCGCCCGCTCCAAGAGCAGATCGTGCGCGATGCGCTGGCGGGGCGCGATGTCTTCGCGCTCATGCCCACCGGCGGCGGGAAGTCGCTTTGTTTTCAATTGCCCGCGCTCCTGCGCGACGGCCTTACGATCGTGATCTCGCCGCTGATCTCGCTGATGAAAGACCAGGTCGACGCGCTTCAGGCGAGCGGCGTCGCGGCGACATTTTTGAATTCCACGCTCGACGGCAACGAAGCGCGCGCCCGCCTGCGCGGCCTCTATAACGGCGACTTTCGCCTCCTCTACGTCGCGCCCGAGCGTCTCATGCTCGAGTCGTTCATGGAGAAAGTGCAGGGCTGGAAAGTCGCGCAGGTCGCGATCGATGAGGCGCATTGCATCAGTGAATGGGGCCACGATTTCCGGCCGGAATATCGCGAGCTGAAAAAGCTCCGCTCGCTCCTCCCCGGCGTGCCGATCATGGCCCTGACCGCGACCGCGACGGAGCGGGTGCGCGAGGATATTTTGGAGCAGTTAAAACTGCGCGACCCGCAGCTTTACGTCGCCAGTTTCGACCGTCCGAACCTTACTTATCGCGTCGTCCCGAAAGCCGCGCCCTACGACCAGCTCCTCGCCTTTCTGCGCGAACGGCCGAACGACAACGGCATCGTTTATTGCGCGAGCCGGAAGGCCGCCGACTCCGTCGCGGAGAAGCTCAACCGCGATCGGATTTCGGCGAAGCCGTATCACGCCGGGCTCGAAGCGAACGAGCGCGCGCGGAATCAGGACGCGTTTCTGCGCGACGACGTCCGCGTGGTCAGCGCGACGATTGCCTTCGGGATGGGCATCAACAAACCGAACGTGCGCTTCGTCGTGCATTACGATTTACCGAAGAATATCGAGAGCTATTACCAGGAAACCGGGCGCGCCGGGCGCGACAGTTTGCCGAGCGAATGCGTGCTCCTTTTCAGCGCCGGCGACGTAATGAAGCAAACGCGTTTCATCGACGAAAAGAGCGAAGCGGAAGCGCGGATCGCGCGCGAGCAGCTCCGCCAGATGGTGCACTACGCGGAGACACGCGAGTGCCGGCGGACGACACTCCTGCGCTATTTCGCGGAGGAACGACCTAACGAACCGTGTAACGCCTGCGACAACTGCCTCAACCCTCCGGAGACCTTCGACGGCACGATCGCGGTGCAGAAGTTTCTCTCCTGTGTCCTGCGGGTGCGGCAAAAGAGCGGTTTTTCCTTCGGGCTAAATCACGTCGTCGAAGTGCTTACGGGCGCGGACACGGAGGCGGTGCGGCAGCGCGGGCATAACGAAATCTCGACCTACGGCATCGGCCGCGAGTTGAAGCGCGACGCCTGGCAGGCGCTCGGCCGCGAGCTCCTCCGGCTCGGGCTGGTCGAGGTCGCGCCCGGGAAATTTGCGACCATCGAAGTCACCGCCGCCGGCCGGGAAGCGCTCCGGGCGCGGACGCCAATCACGCTCACAAAACAGCCCGATAAACCGGAAGCGAAAACCCGCGAACGCGCCGGCGCGATCGAGTGCGACGAGGCGCTCTTCGAGGATCTGCGACTCGTTAGGCGCAATCTCGCGGACGAGCGGAACGTGCCCGCTTACGTCATTTTTTCCGATGTCGCCCTGCGCGAAATGGCGCGGAGTTACCCGACGACGCCGACGGAATTTCGCCGTATCCCGGGCGTGGGTGAGCAGAAGTTGAAGGATTTCGCGGAGCCATTTCTGGCCGCGATCGACAACTACCTCAAAGATCACCCGCGCCGGGATTTCGCCGCTCCGGCCGCTGCGGCAGCGGTCGCACGGCGCTTGAACGAGAGCGAAGCTGAAACCCTGCGGCGTTTCCAAGCCGGCGAGTCGATCGAGGAGATCGCGCACGCGCGCGGTTTCGTTCGCGGGACGATTCTCGGTCATCTCGTGCTCGCGGCCGAGACGGGCGCGCGCCTAACGAGGGCGCAGTTTTTCCAACCGGCGCAGGAGGAAGAGATCGCCGCCGCCTTCGCGCGCTCAGGGGCGCGCAATCTCACCGGCATCCGCGACGATCTCGGCGGAAAATATGAGATCAGCGAGCTGCGACTCTTCCGCGCGCTAGCGGCCGATCGCGTTGGTCGATCCGGGTAGCGCCCACGTTTCGTGGGCTGGTCGCGCTGTTCCAGCGCGACGAACTTTACTTTGGCGGCATTTTTCACGAGGAGGGCGAGTCGTTCGCAAAGTTCGCGACGGTGGGACACCGTCGCCAGCCCACGAAACGTGGGCGCTACCCAAACCGACTGGCGGACCGCCCACGGCTGTCCCCATTCTGATAATCCTGTAAATCCTGTCT